>NZ_JBAHWD010000013.1:0-206573 GCF_037044575.1 Nonomuraea sp. LPB2021202275-12-8
ATCTAGCCTTCCTGCGGCGCCGGCCGGGCCGATCCTTCGACCCTGCCGGTGATGACCTTGCGCTCCCAGTCGACGTAGCGGCCGCTCTCGCCGAGCAGCGACGCCATCAGCCAGAGGAACACACCGAAGTCGTCAGCGACCCCGATCACGAGGAAGAACTCGGGGATGACGTCGATCGGAGAGATCATGTAGACGACGCCGAGCGCCATCATGCCCAGCTTGCCCTTGCCCATACCCGCGTAGCGGCCGCGCATCACCGCGCCGATCATGCGCGGGATCGCCCGCACCCTGGTCATCAAGCCCGGCGTGCCAGGCTTGGTCACCTCTCGGTACGTGCGCCATGCCGCCGCCGCCCGTGCTGGTTTCGCCATCATGTGATCTCCCCTACCCGGCTATCACGACATAACGTGTTACCCAGGGAGATTGGTTCCTAACGATCACGCATGGCCGCGTGCTCGAACGGCGCGGCCGCCTCGATCTGTGCCGCAACTCGGATCAGCAGGTCCTCCCTTCCTGCCGCGGCCACGAGCTGCACTCCCACCGGCAGCCCGTCGGACGTCATGTGCAGCGGCAGTGAGACGGCCGGCTGGCCGGTGGCGTTGACCGGCGCGGTGTAGGCGACGGCCTGCGCCGTCCTGCCGAAGCCGAGGCTGAGGTCCTCGGGCGGGATCCAGCCCAGCGCGAAGGGCCGCACTCCGGCCGAGGGCATGAGCAGCAGGTCGTTGCCCGCGCTCCACCAGGCCGCCATCCGCCTGCGGAAGCCGTCGATCCACTGCGCGGCCAGGAGGTGGTCGGCGGCGCTGCGCATGCGCGCCGAGTTCACCATGGCGGCGTTGCGCGGCTCCAGCTCCTCCAGCTCGACGAGCCTGCCCCTGGTCGCGCCGAGGCTCTCGACCTGCGCGGCCAGGTTGTCGCTGACGATGGCGCCGAACCGCGCGGGGAAGTCCGGGTCGCCGAGCGCCTCGGGACCGCCGGGGGCCACGTGGTGGCCGAGCGTCTCCAGCAGCGTCGCCACCCTGGTCACGGCCTCGGTCAGCTCGGGGTCCTCGGGCACGTCACCTCGCGGGTGCTCGGTGACGAAGCCGACCCGCAACCGTCCAGGATCCGCGCCCACCTCCTCCGCGAGCGGGCGTGGCAGGGCGGGAGCGTCGTAGGGGTCGCCGAGCACGTAACCGGAGATCAGATCGAGGGCCGCCGCGGTGTCGCGCACGGTCCTGGTGACGAACCCCGGGCACGAGAAGCCGTTCCACCCCTCGCCCTGCGTCGGCGCGAAGCTGCTGCGCCCACGTGTCGGTTTCAGTCCCACCAGGCCGCAGAAGGATGCCGGGATGCGGATCGACCCGCCGCCGTCGCTGGCCGTGGCCAGCGCCACCATCCCGGCCGCGACCGCCGCCGCCGAGCCGCCGCTCGACCCGCCCGCGGAGTGCCCGGGCCGGTACGGGTTGCGGGTGGGTCCGAAGGCGACGGGCTCGGTGGTGATCGTGCTGCCGAACTCAGGGGTGTTGGTCCGGCCGAGGACCACGAACCCGGCCTGCCTGAGCCTGACCACGCCGTGCCCGTCCTCCTCGACCGGCAGGCCGTCGTAGACCCGCGAGCCCGCGTTGTAGGGCTCGCCTGCCTGCCGCCAGCCCAGGTCCTTCAGCAGGATCGGCACGCCACGGAAGGGCGCCTCCGAAGGGATCGCGTCGAGCTCGGCCAGCGCCCGCCCGAACCTGCGGTGCACCACGGCGTTCAGCTCGCCGTCGCACGCCTCGATCCTGGCGATGGCCGCCTCGACGAGCTCGCGCGGGGAGACCTGGCCCTCCCTGACGGTTCGGGCCCGCCCTGTCGCGTCCAGTGCCAGCACGTCGTCCATGCGCCCTCCTCTGGTGTCAGGCCTTCGGAGCCAGGTCACGCACGGCCTGGGTGATCGGCACTTCTCCGCCGGGGATGGGAGCGAGCACCGGCGTGTCGAGGCCGTTGTCGACGTACTCCTGGATCCTGGCCCGGCAGGTCGCCGCGTCGCCGTGCACCACCAGGGCGTCGACCACCTCGTCGGGGATGGCCTTGAGCGCCGCCTTGCGGTCGCCTGCCGCCCACGCCTCGTGCAGGGGCCGCAGGACCTCGGCACGGCCCAGCCAGTCGTGGAAGGCGGCGTAGGCGGGCACGGTGAGGTAGCTCGCCAGCATCCACCTGGCCAGCTCGCGGACCTTGTCCGCGTCCTCGCTCACGCAGACGAACAGCCGGGCGATCAGCTCGGTGTCCGGCCCGACCTCGGCTCGCACCTTGCGCACGTCGTCGGGCGAGAGCCAGTTGGTGATCGCGCCGTCGGCCTCCTCGGCGGCCAGGTGGAGCATGCGCGGCCGGAGCGCGGCCAGCACGATCTTGGGCGGGAGCTTCGGCGCGCGTTCCAGCTTGAAGCCCTTGATCTCGAAGGTCTCGTACTTCTCCGACACCTTCTCGCCCGCCAGCGCCTTCCTCAGGAAGCGGAGCGTGTCCCGGGTGCGCGCGTACGGCTTGACGAACTCGACGGCGTTCCAGCGCTCCACGATCGCCGGGGAGGACGAGCCGATGCCGAGCACGAACCTCTCGGGCGCGAGATCCGCCAGGGTCGCGGCGGACATCGCCAGCAGCCCCGGACCGCGTGTGGACACGGGCACGATGGCACTGCCGAGCCTGACGCCGGGGGCCCACTGCGAGGCCATGGCCAGCGGCACGAACCCGTCCACACCGTTGACCTCGGCTGACCACACGTCTGTGTAGCCGAGCCCGGGCAGCTCGGCGATCAACTCCTGCGATTGGGCGAGCGAACGGTCGTAGAAGGGGATCGTCATACCCCAGTTCTGGGTCATCGCGGCCTCCAGCTCGGTGTGATCCGACCATACCAACCGGTCTGTCGTACGGACTACGCCCTGAGCTCGTGTACCGCCGCGACGAAGTCCTTGGTGATCCCCCGCAGTCCCGGCAGGTGCGACAGGCTCACCAGCCGGTCCACCAGCGGCACCGTGACCTCGATCAGCCGGTACGTGCGCGCGCATCCCGGCGAGGTGTCGTGCACCCAGAACAGCACCATGCCCATGGACAGCAACCAGAGCAGCTCCGGCAGCTCCTCGCGCAACTCGGCGTTCATCCGGTCACGTGCCCCGTCGACCACCTGCCGGTAGATCGCGATGGAGGCCTCGCGGGCCGGCGAGGACTGCTCGCTGAAGGGGCTCAGCGGGTTCGTCGGCTCGGCCGCGTGCTTGTAGAACTTGACCGCGAACTCGTGGTACGGCTCGGAAACCCGTACCCACTCGCGCAGCACGCCACTCAGGCGGGCGGCCAGCGTGAACTCGGTGGCCAGCAACTCCTGGCAGGCCTGCTCGTGCTCGCTCTGAGCACGGTCGTAGTAGGCCTGGATCAACGCCTCCTTGCCCTCGAAGTAGTAGTAGGCGTTACCCACTGACACTCCGGCCTCGGCGGCGATGGCTCGCATCGTCGTCGCCTCGAAGCCGCGCTCCCGGAACAGTCGCAAGGCCGTCTCGACGATGACCTCTCGGGTGCTCTCCGATCCACGGTTTCGGGCTTCGGACACGTTCGTCACTTTACGTCTTAATGCCGGGTTAGGTCATGAAGGCGCACGATGATCGGCGTCACACGGCAAAGATCCTGGTGTGACAGGGGTCATCCGGTGTGAACGGTGGGATTGATGATTTCAGCGGGAGGGCTATTCCGCGAAAAGGCACCGACATGTGGATACGTAGGACAGTGCGGCTCCTCGTGGTCGCGATCTTTGCTCTCCAAATCTCCATAATCGCGCTGGCGTCAGCGGCCTCCGCCGCTACCTTCACGCCGGACGAGGAGCCACGCGAAGCGCCGGCCCCGATCGTCCGCGTCTATCACCTCGGCGCGTCGTACAAGGCTCCCCGCTTGTACGCCGCACTCACAGAGGCCGCGACAAGCCTGAAAGAGGCCTTTGGCGCCGAGACCCGCGAGCGGCCGGTCGAGATCCGCCACGCGCAGCTCCCCGAAGCGCGCGCAGGCGAGGGCGAACGGGCCAAGTCTCGCTGGAAACAGTCGGCGCGGCCACGAGCCGCCAGACAGGCCCGACAGCCGCTGGTGGACCTGCGCCGCGCCCTGCCCAGGCACGCGACAGTGCACCTGTCGCACACCCGTGCCGCCAACTGGATCAAAGGTGCGGGCCTGCGCTGGCAGTCGACAGGCAACTGCACCAACAGGCGGCTGCACAACTGCACGTCGCTGGACTCGGTCCGGACGTCGACCGTCGCCGGACTCGTCGACCTCAAGCACCGCAGCCAGTGCCCGGTCACGGTCACCGGCGGCACCGAAGCGGGCCACGCGCCAGGCCGGTTCAGCCACGGCGCGGGCTACAAGATCGACATCTCACACAACCAGTGCATCGACCGCTATATAACCAAGAACCATGACAGAACCGGGGTACGGAGCGACGGCGCCGCGTTGTACCGCTCCTCGGCAGGCACGGTCTTCGCCGACGAGAGCGACCACTGGGACATCCTGTTCAAGTGACAGGGCCCGCTCCGACCCCGGCTCAGGTCAGAACTCCGAGGCGACCAACTCGGCGATCTCGGCCGCGTTCAGGGCGGCCCCCTTGCGCAGGTTGTCGCCGCACACGAACAGGTCCAGCGTGTTGGGGAAGTCGACCGCCTGGCGCACGCGACCCACATAGGTCGGGTCGGTGCCCACCACGTCGGCAGGAGTCGGGAAGACCCCGTTGGCCGGGTCGTCCATCAGGACCACCGTCGGCGCCGCCTCCAGCACCCGGTGCGCCTCGGCCACCGTGACCTCACGCTCGAACCGCGCGTGCACCGCCAGCGAGTGCGTGGTGATCACCGGCACCCGGACACAGGTCGCCGAGACCTTGAGGTCGGGAATGCCGAGGATCTTACGGGACTCGTTGCGGAGCTTGAGCTCCTCGGAAGCCCAGCCGCCGTCCTTGTAGGAGCCCGCCCACGGCACCACGTTGAACGCGACGGGCGCCGGGAACGGCGACTCGGCCGGCAGCTTGTTGGCCAGCAACTTACGCACGTCGCCCGCCACCTGGCCGATCGAACGGTCGCCGGCCAGCGCCTCGACCTCGTCATACAGCCTGGCCGAGCCCGCCACACCCGCGCCCGACACCGCCTGGTAGGAGGCGACGACGAGCTCGGTGAGCACATACTCGGCGTGCAGCGCGCCCATGGCCGCCATCATCGACAGCGTGGTGCAGTTGGGCGTGGAGATGATGTTGCGGGGACGCTCGCGGGCGTCCAGCGGGTTGACCTCCGGCACCACCAGCGGGACGTCGGGCTCCATCCGGAACGTGCCGGACTTGTCGATCGCGATGGCGCCGCGCTCGGCCGCGATCGGCACCCACACGGCCGACACCTCGTCGGGCACGTCGAAGATGGCGATGTCGATGCCGTCGAAAACCTCCGGCGCCAGTGCCTGCACCACGACGTCCTCGCCGCGGACCTTCAGCACCTTGCCCGCCGAACGCGGCGAGGCGACCAGGCGCACCTCGCCCCAGATGTCCTCACGCGTCGAGACGATGTCCCGCATGACGGTGCCGACGGCACCGGTGGCCCCGATCAGGGCAAGATTCGGCCTGCTCATCGTCCAGAACCTCCATACACAACGGCTTCGACCTGGTCGGCTTCGAGATCGAAGGCGCGGTGAGCGGCGGCCACGGCCGCGTCGACACCGTCCTGCTCGACGATCACGGAGATGCGGATCTCCGACGTGGAGATCATCTCGATGTTGACCCCCACGTCGGCGAGGGCCGCGAAGAACGTCGCCGTGACGCCGGGGTGCGAGCGCATGCCCGCGCCGATCAGCGACACCTTCCCGATCTGGTCGTCGAAGAGCAGCGACTCGTAGGCGATGTCACCCTGGATCTTCTTCAGCGCCGTCAGCGCGGTCGAGCTGTCGGCCGTCGGCAGCGTGAAGGAGATGTCGGTGCGGCCCGTCGCCGCAGCCGAGACGTTCTGCACGATCATGTCGATGTTGACCCCGGCGTCGGCCAGAGTTTTGAAGATCGCGGCAGCCTCACCGACCTTGTCGGGCACGCCGACAACAGTGATCTTGGCCTCGCTCCGGTCGTGCGCGACGCCGGAGATGATCGGCTGCTCCATCTCGGTTCCTTCGGTGTAAGGGTCGGAGACGACCCACGTGCCTTCCCTGTTGCTGAAAGAGCTTCGTACGTGAATCGGCAGGTGGAAGCGGCGAGCATACTCGACGCACCGCAGGTGCAGAATCTTCGCGCCGCAGGCCGCCATCTCCATCATCTCGTCGTAGGAGATCTTGGGGATCTGGCGGGCGGCGGGCACGATGCGCGGGTCCGCGGTGAAGATGCCGTCCACGTCGGTGTAGATCTCGCAGACATCCGCCTCCAGCGCCGCCGCCAGCGCGACCGCGGTGGTGTCGGAGCCGCCACGGCCCAGCGTGGTGATGTCCTTGGTGTCCTGCGAGACGCCCTGGAAGCCGGCCACGATCGCGATGTGGCCCTGGTCGATCGCCTCCTGGATGCGGCTCGGCGTCACGTCGATGATGCGCGCCTTGCCGTGCGTCGAGTCGGTGATCACACCCGCCTGCGAGCCCGTGAACGAACGTGCCTCGTGCCCCAGGTTGGCGATCGCCATGGCCAGCAGCGCCATCGAGATGCGCTCCCCGGAGGTCAGCAGCATGTCGAGCTCGCGGCCCGGAGGCAGCGGCGACACCTGCTCGGCCAGGTCGAGCAGCTCGTCGGTGGTGTCACCCATGGCGGAGACGATGACGACCACGTTGTTGCCGGCTTTTTTCGTCGCGACGATGCGCTGCGCGACCCGCTTGATGCAGGACGCGTCGGCAACGGACGAACCACCGTACTTTTGCACAACGAGGGCCACGAGAGTCTCCCGGTCTGGACTGTGAAGTGCCAGTCTACTTGGGGCGTCTCATGCCACTGATGCCTCAACCACTATGTGGACACGCCTACGCGGTGGTGGCCTCCTCCGCCACGTCAAGACGCGAGTGCGCGGCGAGGGCCTGCAGCGCGCGCATGGCCGCGCCCGCGTGGTTGCCCCAGGTGTTGAAGTACGAGTACTGCCACCACCACAGCGCCTCGTGCGGCCGGCCCGCCTGATAGTGGCGCAGCCCGTGGATGAGGTCGGCGGCCACCGCGGTCAGGTCGTCGGAGAGCCGGTAGGGGGTGACGGAGGTGTCCTTGTACGGGTCGAACACCTCGGCGTAGTCGTCCACCGCCTCCAGCAGCTCTCCCAGCGCCGTGCGCACCCCGTCGATGTCGGGGTCCTCGCTCAGCGGGGGCTCGTAGTTGCCTGAAAGGATCACGTCCTGGTTGGCGCCGAGCTTGGCTCCCGCCAGGCTCACCTGGGCGACCTCGACCAGGAGCAGCGACCAGATGGCGTCGCCGCCCTCGCCGCCGGCGACCCTCGCCAGGCCGTCCACATAGTTCTGCGCGTGTCCGGCGATCTCTTCCGCCAGGGCGCTCCACTCGTCAGACATCCAGGAGCCTCCGTCCTTCGAACGCGCGGCCCAAGGTCACCTCGTCGGCGTACTCGAGATCACCGCCCACAGGCAGACCGCTGGCCAGTCGTGTCACTTTCATGCCCATCGGTTTGACCAGACGGGCAAGGTAGGTAGCCGTCGCCTCCCCCTCCAGGTTGGGGTCCGTGGCGAGGATGAGCTCCGTGATCCGGCCGTCGGCCAGCCTGGTCATGAGCTCACGGATGCGCAGGTCGTCGGGGCCGACGCCGTCGATCGGGCTGATCGCGCCGCCGAGCACGTGATAGGTGCCGCGGAACTCGCGCGTCTTCTCGATCGCGACGACGTCCTTGGGCTCCTCGACCACGCAGATCACGTGTGTGTCGCGGCGCGGGTCGCGGCAGATGCGGCACTCCTCCTCGGAGGCCACGTTTCCGCAGGTGCGGCAGAACCGGACCTTCTCCTTGACCTCCAGCAGCGCGTGCGCCAGCCGCTTGACGTCGGCGGGATCGGCCGCCAGCAGGTGGAACGCGATCCGCTGCGCGCTCTTGGGACCGACGCCGGGCAGCATGCCCAGCTCGTCGATCAGATTCTGGACGACCCCTTCGTACATCGTCTAGAACCCTGGCAACTGACCGAGACCGCCGCCACCCAGGCCCTGGGCCAGCGGGCCGAGCTTCTCCTGCTGCAGGTCGGCCGCCGCCCTGACGGCGTCGCGCACGGCGGCGATCACCAGATCGGCGATCGTGTCGGCCGTGTCCTGCGGGTCGTCGGCGTCGATGACGCTCGGGTTGATCTTCAGTTCGAGCAGCTCGCCTGAGCCGTTGACGACGGCCGTGACCAGGCCGCCGCCGGCCGAGCCCTCGATCTGCGCGTCGTTGAGCTCCTGCTGGGCGCTCACAAGCTGCTGCTGCATGAGCTGTGCCTGCTCCAGCAGCTGCTGCAGGTTGACATCCCCTGGGTTCACCGTCGTGCGCTCCTCGTGGCTCCGCGTTCTTGACTGCCACGAGCCTACGGTGTTTGAGCCTCGTCATGTACTGGGGGCATACAGGTGTTTCGCGTCGGCTCCCCTGTTTGGCCGGGTCCCGGCCCCCCTCCAGTGCCCGAGACCCGGCCATCACGTCGACCGGAGCGGCCGCACCACGCCGACGCGTTGCACAGGAACGCTAGTCCCGCGAACGTTGCACACAGGTTGCGTTCATTCAATCACCCTAAGCAATCCCCCGAACGGGTTGCGCTGGTGGCCCTGCAACACGGATGCTCGCCATAGGCGTTGATTACTTGGAGTGGCCGATGAGTTACGCTCACCTTGACGCATACTCCCGTCGCCTGCGCGCGGCACACGAGACGGTGACGCCCGACAAGCCGGTGTCCGCCGGGCCACGTCGCCTGATCAGCGCATCGTGGCTGCGCTCTCTGAACGCCGGCATCAATCCGGAGGCGACGGCCGCCCCCCTCGCCTACAGCTCCGCCCGTCTCGACCAGGCCCGCGCCTCTCACCCGCTCGCGCCCATGCTCCCGCTCTTCACCCAGACGCTCCAGCAGATGGCGGACGAGAGCGAGCACATCATGATCGTGACGGACGACGAGGGGAGGATCCTGTGGCGCGTCGGCCACTCCACCACCCTGCGCCGTGCGGACACCGTGGGCCTCGCCGACGGGCACCGCTGGGCCGAGGACTCCGTCGGCACCAACGGCATCGGCACCGCCCTCGCCATCCAGCGGCCGGTGCATGTCTACTCCGAGGAGCACCTGATGCGCGTCCTGCACGTCTGGTCGTGCAGCGCCGCCCCGATCACCGACCCCGAGACCGGCCGCATCCTCGGCTGCCTCGACGTCAGCGGCACCTCCCGAAGCCTCCACCCGGCCACGGTCGCTCTGGTGGGCGCCACCGCCAGGCTCGCCGAAACCCAGCTCACCCTGCGCATGCACGAGCGCGACCAGGTCCTCCGGCGTCGCTACGAGTCGCTGCGCTCCCGCTCCGCCGTCCTGCTCTCCGCCACCGGCCGCGTCATCGCGGGCGACCCCGTGGGCGAGCTGGGCGACCGGATCGAGCTCCCCCTCGCCGGCGAGCGCATGATCCTCCGCGACGGCCGCGTGGCGCTCCTGGAGCCTTTCTCGGACGGCTTCCTCCTGCGTGCCGCCCCCACCGCCACACCCCCCACGCTCACCCTCACCCTTCTCGGCGACGGCCCGCCGACCGCCTCCGTCAGCGGTCGCACACTCCCGCTCTCACTCCGCCACGCCGAGATCCTCGCCCTGCTCGCCCTCCACCCGCGCGGCCTGACGGCCGAGCAACTCTCCTTCCACCTGTACGGCGACGCCGGCAACCCGGTCACCATCAGAGCCGAGATCCATCGCCTGCGCGCCCAGCTCGGCGCCACCATCGACGCCAAGCCCTACCACCTGGCCTCCCCCGTCGAGGCGGACTTCCTGGACCTGCGCCGCCTCCTGTCGGCCAACGACCCAGCCTCCCTGGTCCGCGCCTACCCCGGTCCCCTCCTGCCGCGCTCCGAATCTCCCGAGATCCGCCGCGAACGGGACGAGCTCGAGGTCCAGATCCGCACCTGCCTCCTCCAGCGCGGCTCCCCGCAGGACCTCTGGGCCTACGTCCAGACAGCCAACGGCCGCGACGACTTCCAGGTTCTGGAACGCATCATCCGCGCCCTGCCAGCGGCCGACCCCCGAGCCGCCGCCGCCCACGCCCGCCTCCACGCGAGCTGACCCACCCGCTCCCGCCCACCCCACGCAAGCCCTCCCCGAGCCGCCACGACCCACGCCCGCCTCCACGCGAACCGCCCCTCCCGCTCCCGCCCACCCCACGCGAGCCGACACTTTGACGCGCCCGTCCACTCACGCGAGTTCGTCCCACGTCCGCGCAGGCTGACATCTCCGACCGTTCACACCTCGGGGGATATATCCGCTTGCGAGTCCACTCATGGCTTGTGGCCACCGGAGGAACGATCCGTTCGCGGCGGGCAGCGGGCAGTGTGCGTTCCCAGTCAAAGTCGTGTGACTGGATGGGCCCTGTGACCAGGCACGCCATAGAGACCAGCTGGGCACCTAACCAAAGGGGCCGCCTGACCAAGAGGGGTCGCCTAACCGGGGACCGCGTGGCCAGAGGGGCCGCGTGAGCGGAGAGGCCGCGTGAGCGGAGGGACCAGGTGCGCCGGTGGTGGAGGGTGTCAGGTGTGGTCGATTTCGCCGATGACCTGAGCGCCCAGTTCGCGTTGGAGGAGGGCCATGCCCGACAGCGCGTCGACGTCCGCGTCCGCGTCGTTGAGCGGGTCGACGTCGTCCGCGTCCGCGGGCTTGCCACGGCCGGGCACGGCGTCCGGCCAGGCCGGGGAGCCGCCGGCCCTGCGGGTGCCCTGGACTCGGGGGCCGGCCTGGGCTGCCGCCCTGGCGGCCGAACGGGCGGCGGCCAGTCCGGCGCCGGCCATACCTCCGGCAGGCCTGCCCGCACCGGGCGACGCCTGGGTCGGGTCGGGCGGGGGAGGCGAGCCGGGGCCGGGATCGTCGGGTGCGGACGGCCAGGATTCGTCCGTGGTCTGATGGCCGACCGGTGATGAAGGACCGGAGGCCGGATCGCCGGAGTCGCCCGGAGCGGTGCTGCTCCGCGCCGTACCACGTGCGTCTGTTGACGGCGCGTCACCGGTTCGGACGGCGACTGCCTGCGGGGCAGATTGCTGGTGCGTCTGCGGGGCGGCCGCGCCCTCTGGGCCGGAGTCCGGCCCGACTGAAGCACCCGCGTGCTCACCCGTTGGTGAGCCTGTGTCGGGGCCCGTCGGGGCTCCCCCTTGCACGGTCGCGCCCGAATCCGCGCCACCCGACACGCCGGACTGCGCGTCCGGCGGCGTGCCCGCGCCCCGGCCGGCCGAGCCGTCCGGGGATGAACGTACGGGACCTCCGGAATGGGGGCCGGAAGGGCCGCCGGGGTGCGTGCCGGACGGGCCGCCCGGATGCGGGCCCGCGGGCCCGCCTGATTGCGGGCCCGACAGGCCGCCCGAGGGACCGCCCGCATGGGGGCCTGACGGCGTGCCCGGGTGAGGGCCGGGCTGGGGGCCACGTGAGGCCTGCTGCGCGGGAGAGCCGCCGCCCACCACCGCCTCGACGCGCCAGGTGCCGCCGAGCACGTCGCCCAGCGCGCTGGCCACCACGGCGTCCTTGCCGCCGCCCGTGAAGTTCTTCATCGCGCCGACCTGGGTGAAGCCGAGCGTGACCAGATTGCCCTCGACGCCCACCACCTGGGCGTTGGTGCTCACGTTCGCCCAGACCACGATGCTGCGCTGCTTGAGCGCGGCCAGGACCGCGGGCCACTGCTGCTGGATCGTGGCCGTCCCGCCCGCCGCGGGGGCAGGCTGGGCAGGGCCCGCCGCCGGGGTCCGGGGGGCGGGCTGCGCCGGGGCGCCGGGGCGGGCGGCCTCTGGCCAGTCGTCAGCCGACGGGCGCCGTACCTGGGCGTCCGCCTGCCCGTCTCCCGAGGCGGAGTCGAGTGCCTGGCCGCTCGGCGTGCTGACCGTGCCCGGCGGAGATGTGTGGGACACCGGAGGGACCGCACCCGCCTGCGCGGCGGACACATCAGGACCGGCCGGCGCGGAAGGCGCGACGGGAGCGGCGGGGGCGGCAGGCGTACCGGAGGCTGAGCGGGCGGCCATGTGGGCTACGGCGCCGCCGCGTTCGAGGCGCTCCAGGCGGGTGAGCAGCGCGGCTTCGCCCTGCGAGGCCGCCGGGAGCAGGACACGGGCGCACATGAGCTCCAGCAGGAGGCGCGGCGAGGTGGCGCCGCGCATCTCGGTGAGGCCGGCGTTGAAGATCTCGGCGGCGCGGGTGAGCTCGGCGGGCCCCATGGACCCTGCCTGCTGGACCAGGCGCTCCAGCTCGTCGGCCGGGCGGTCGAGCAGGCCGCTGGAGGCCGCCTCCGGGACGTTGGCGAGGATGACCAGGTCGCGGAAGCGCTCCAGGAGGTCGGAGGCGAAGCGGCGCGGGTCGTGTCCGCCTTCGATGACCCGGTTGACGGTGCTGAAGACCTGGGCGCCGTCGCGGGCGGCGAAGGCGGCCACGACCTCGTCGAGCAGGTCGCCGTCGGTGTAGCCGAGCAGCGAGACGGCCTTGGCGTAGGTGATGCCCTCATCGTCGGCTCCGGCGAGGAGCTGGTCGAGGATGGACAGCGAGTCACGCGCGGAGCCGGCGCCGGCCCGGACGACGAGCGGCAGGGCGGGCGGCTCGAACGGGACGCTCTCGGAGGTGAGGATCTCCTCCATCAACGCGCGCAGCGTCGCGGGCGGCATCAGCCGGAACGGGTAGTGGTGGGTCCGCGACTTGATGGTGCCGATGACCTTCTCGGGCTCGGTCGTCGCGAAGATGAACTTCAGGTGCGGCGGGGGCTCCTCGACGAGCTTGAGCAGCGCGTTGAAGCCCTCCCGGGTCACCATGTGCGCCTCGTCGATGATGTAGATCTTGTAGCGCGCGGAGACGGGCGCGAAGAAGGCCCGCTCGCGAAGGTCGCGCGCGTCGTCGACGCCACCGTGGGAGGCGGCGTCGATCTCGATCACGTCGAGGTGGCCGGGCCCGGTCGGGGCGAGCGCCACGCAGGATTCGCACTCGCCGCACGGGTCGGGGGTGGGCCCCTGCTCACAGTTGAGGGAACGGGCCAGGATGCGGGCGCTGGAGGTCTTGCCACAGCCGCGGGGGCCGCTGAAGAGGTAGGCGTGGTTGATGCGGCCGGTGCGCAGTGCCTGCCGCAGCGGGTCTGTGACGTGCTCCTGACCCTTGACCTCCGCGAAGGTCCCGGGTCGGTACTTGCGGTAAAGCGCAAGGCTCATGCGACCATCCCGCCTGCGAGGGGCTCCCAACGAAGAGACCCCTCGCACACCCGCCAGAGCCCGCTTATCCTTGCTGCCTTCCGGCCCTGGGGAGGTTCACAGGATGACGCCGCGCGAGGGGTCCTTGCACAGTCTAGCGGGACGCGGCAGTGCTCGCTCCAGCGAAACCTCGCGGGAATCTTCGCGAAGTTCTCGGGCGAAATGATGGTCTCCGCACCCCCGCGAGTCCGGTAAGCTCGTCGACGGAGGATTCGCCTAGTGGCCGAGGGCGCACGCTTGGAAAGCGTGTAAGGGGCAACCCTTCAGGAGTTCAAATCTCCTATCCTCCGCCAGTTCAGATGGGGTGTGCCGTGATCACGGCACACCCCATCTGGCTTTCCGGTCTCAGTTGGCCTCCTCACCCGGCTCCCAGAGCAGGCCGTCAACCTGCTTGGCGACTGTGTTCCGGATGCTGTCGGTGACGTGCTGGTACCGGCGTGCCATGCCGCACGCGCCGGGGTGAGGGTCAGAGCATGTTCTTGATCGGCTGGGGTGTTTCCGGCACGGCCTGGGCGATGATCTCGGTCGCCTCCCGTGGCGTGAGCAGGCGGGCGTCGCGCAGGAGGCGGACGGAGTCCTCCCACTGTTTCCGTGCTTCGCCGTGCCGTTCGAGGTCGTGCAGCGTGGTGCCGAACCACCAGCGTGACACGGCTTCCTTCAGGCGGTATCCCGACTCGCGGAGCAGCCGCACGGCCGTCGTGTAGCTTTCCATCGCCTCGGGCAGCCGACCGGCATGACGGTAGGCGTCGCCCAGCGAACCGTGTGCGATGCCTGCATCGGCGAGCGGGCCCGCCTTCGGCCCCAGCTCCACCAACTGGCGTGCTTCCGCGATCGCCTCGTCGAAGCGCCCCTGACGGTAGTAGACATGCACCCGGTTGTTGCGGATCGTGGCGGTGGCCCCAGGGCGTTCGGCGTCGTCGTTGAGCTCCAACGCCGACTCCAAGTAGCCGAGTGCCTCGTCGAGACGGCCCACGATCGTGTTGATGACGCCGAGGTTGTTGAGCACCCCGACCTTCCGCCGAGGCAGACCGGCACGGTCCCAGCCGGTGAGAGCTGTCTTCAGTTGCGCGATCGCGGCGTCGTAGCGGCCCTGGTCCCGGTAAACCCAGCCGAGAAAGCTGCGGAGCTGGGCCTTGTCCTCCCATGCCCCGATGCGATCGGCCACCTCGATGGCGTGCGCGTAGATGTCGGCCAGTTGCGTGTGCCAGCCCTGGTAGCAGAAGGGCCAGTGCAGTCCGATGGCCAGGCCGACGGCGGTCGCCGGGTCGGGGCCGTCGAACGCCTGCTGCGCGGTGGCGAGCAGGTTGTCCCGCTCGTCCTGGACCCATCGTTCCGCCTCCGCCAGGTCCTTGAAGGTGATGTCGGGCAACTCGACGGGGCATCGCAGTACGGGATCGCTGTTGAGCATGGTGCTCGCCATCCAGAGGGTGGTCAGGTAGTGGTGGAGCGCGCGCCGTACGGCGGCGGTGCGCTCCTCCTCCGACAGGTCCTGGTGGGCACGTTCGCGGGCATAGAGACCGACCAGGTCGTGGAACTGGTAGCGGTCGGGTCCGGCGGCCTCGAGGAGACGAGCGTCCTGCAGGCGTTCCAGGGCGGCTTCGGCGCGGTGGTGAGGCCAGCCGGTCAGGGCGGCGGTGGCGGCGGGGGTGTGGGTGGGCAGGCCGAGCAGGCCGAGCAGGGGCAGCAGGTCGGCTGCGTCGCGGCCGGCGGGTTCTTCTCGGAGGCGGTGGTGGCTGACCGCGATGCTGGCGCGGATGGCCAGGTCGGCGTACTCCAGCATGTCCAGGCGGCGGGTGGCGTCGGCCAGCCGTACTTCCAGGTCGGACAGGGTCCAGTCGGGGCGGGCGGCCAGGCGGGCGCCGACGATCCGCAGGGCGAGGGGGAAACCGCCGCACAGGTGGACGATCCGCTCAGCCGCCTGCGGTTCGGCGCGTACCCGGTCGGGTCCGGCCAGGCGGGACAGTAGCGCGGCGGCGTCGGCGGCATTCAGGGTGCCCAGGTGGAGGTGGCGGGCGTTGTCCAGGGTGGCCAGCGGGTCCCGGCTGGTGATCAGGACCCGGCAGCCTGGGCCGGCGGGGATGAGCGGGCGGATCTGGCGCGCGTCGCGGGCGTTGTCCAGGATGACCAGCAGGTTGCAGGTCGCGGTCAGGGAGCGGTAGCGGGCGGCGGCCTCGCCCGGGTCGGCGGGGACGGCGGCGCCGTCCAGGCCGAGGGAGCGCAGCAGGTGGCGCAGGGCTTGGGCCGGGGGTAGTGGGTCGAGTCCGGGGGTGGATCCGTGCAGGTTGAGGTAGATGACACCGTCGGTGAATCGGGCGGCCATGGCGTGGGCGGCGTGGACGGTCAGGGCGGATTTGCCGATGCCGCCGGGTCCGTCGATCACGGTGATGGTGGGCCCGTGGGCGGGTCCGTCGGCGGGGCCGAGTGCGGTGCGTAGGCGCTGGATCTCGGTGGCGCGGGCGGTGAAGGCGTGGGTATCGGCGGGCAGTTCGGCCGGGATGTACGGCTCGCTGAGCGTGGCCTGTTGGGCCGGGGTGGTCAAGTCAAGGAGTGGGTCCTTGACCAGGACGGCCTGGTGCAGGCGGCGTAGTTCTGCGCCGGGTTCGATGCCGAGTTCAGAGACCATGATCCGGCGGGTGTCCTGGTAGACGGCGAGCGCTTCGGATGGGCGGCCGGCGCGGTGCAGGGCGAGCATGAGCTGGGCGGCGGGACGTTCGCGTAGTGGGTGGGCCCGCACGTGCACGGCCAGGTCGGCGGCCAGCGAATGGTGGTCGCCGGCGGCGAGGCGGAGATCGGCGTGGTCTTCCAGGACGGTGCGGTGTATTTCTTCCAGGCGGGTGGCTTCGATTCGTGCCCAGGGGGCGGTCAATCCGGCCAGTGGTTCGCCTCGCCACAACTGCAGGGCTTTGCGGAACAGGGCGTCCGCGGCGTCCCTGGCCCCCTGCGCCTGGGCGGTGCGGGCGCGTTTGGCCAGGCGGATGAACAGGTGGGCGTCGATGTGGTCGGGTTCGAGCGCGAGCCGGTAGCCGCCGGGCATGGTCTGGACGATCTCTTCGGTGGTGTGAGGTCCGAGGATTTCGCGGAGTTTGGAGATCACGATGTGAAGTTGTTTGGCCACGGTCGCCGCGGAGCTGTCTCCCCATATGTCGGTGAGGATCCGCTCGGTGGGTACGGCCTGCCCGGCGTCCAGGGCAAGTCTGGCCAGCACGCCGATTCGTCGATGCCCGGCGAACCGGACCGGTTCGTCAGCGGCCAGGACCTGCCACGGGCCGAGGAATCTGATCTCCAGCGCCATGAGGAGCGTACTTCCCTCCTTAACGGGGTCGACATTGTAACGAGATGGCCGACTTATCCGCGGCGATGACGCATGGAACACCGTCTTCATGCGGACTTCCGGCGTCTTGGTTCATGTGCATGTCTAGACGTGCAGGCTTACAGATGCCTTGCAAATGACGCGCCAGGCTACTGATCACCAGAGAGACCACGGCAGGACGTCCCCACGGCGTCCGCACCGGCTGGCCACACGGTGGGATCGGGCCGGCGCTGCGCTGAAGGCGGTCTGCAAGTCGTCAAGCAAGTTGTCCACCCGCAATCCCGCCATCACCGTCGTCGCCCCTGTTTACAGCGACCCAGCGGTGGCGGCGTGGAAGGCGCTTGACGGGGAGACGAAGCTTGTCGGGCGTTCGCCTGAGACCCCCACATTCCTGCCGTACATCGGCTCGTACCCCAGCCTTATATGGAGGATTGTGTCGTGATCTCTGTGGCCAATACCATCGCCCCTGCATCTTCGTATCGCACAGGAGGTCTCGTGACACACATCAGACTGCTCAAGAAGCTCGCCGTTGTGGCCGCAGCCGGGCTTCTCGCGCTCGGCCTTGGCGCTGCGACCGCCTCTTCCGCCTCCGCCGCCGGGCCCCCCGAGAAAATCTACGACGTCACCCCCTCCGGCGAAATCTCCTCCGCCCCCCTTCAGTAGTGATTCCACGGTGCCCCCGGTCGGCACGGTCAACGTCTCTCAACTGGCATGGCGCGACTAGATCTTGCTCCGGAGCAGTCTCAGTTGGCCACCTCGCGCGGCTCCCAGAGCAGGCCGTCAACCTGCTTGGCGACGGTGTCACGGATGCCGTCGGTGACGTGCTGGTATCGGCGCGCCATGCCGCTGCTGGACCACCCCATGATGGCCATCACCGTCCGCTCGGGAACTTCCGGGATCGCTGCAAGGGCTGACGGGGCGGCCGGTCGCTGTGGTGAAGACCCACTCCCCCTATTGCCGGAGTCGTCGCGCCTTGGCGTGCTCCGTCTTCTGTCCCTTGTCACCTGGAAATCCTGAGCGTCACACCGGCGGCCGGGCGAGTTTGGTGGCCACGGCGTCGAGGACAGCGCCGAACTCGCCGAGTCCGTCGCCGCCGCCCCCGGCCCCGGCCCCGGCGATCTGGATGAGGCCGTCCGCGCCTTCGAGGAACAGATGTGGGCACGGGCCGGCAGGTGGGCGAAGATCACGACGGCCGGTCTGGACCGCCTCGTGAGCCCGGACCCCACCGAAGCCCTCGCCCTCTTCGACGAAGTCCAGCCATCCTGACTGCCAGCCGCGAGAGCACCAGCGTGGGCGGGAGCGGGCGGGGAGGATGCGCAGCGCCACCTCGCCAAGCGTCCGGAGAGCTCTGCCGGCGACCCGACGCTGCGTAGCGTGACATGCGAGCGGCACGCCGCAGCAGAAGGGGTGTGCCGTGATCGCGGCACACCCGCATCACGTGGTGATCGAAACCGCGGCCAGGACGACGCCCATCGCCGCTGCGGTCTCCTCGTCCGTGCGCTTCGCGTTCGCGTGGGCGGCTCCGGCCGCCGCATCCGCCAGTGTCGGCCATCGCGATTCGCTCAGCTTGCGATCGGGCGTGAATCCCACGGGCGTGAACCGGTAGCACCCCAGCTCGGCGACGTATCCAGCCGTCGCGACGAGCTTCTTGCCGTTGAGAAGCACCTGGGCGCCCCGCTGGTCGTAGCGGATCGTGTAGGTGTGGGCCGAGCCGGGTGTGCTCGTGACCTTGACGCCCCGCGCCACGCCTTCCGCGTCCCACCAGATCTGCACGGTCTTCGGCATCCCGCCTCCTGATCTTCGTCCCACCATGCTACGTAACAGGACGGCTTGAGTGGAGGTGCTACAGGTCATCACGTTTCGGTCAGGAACCCAGGACCTCGACGTCCCCCGAGTCGCTCGACATGGTGATCGAGCGCGGCGCGGCCGGGTCATGGACGGTGTCGATCTTCTTGTTGCCCGAATCGGTGGTGAGGGCGACCTTGTAGGGGCCCTGCGGCACGCGTACGACGCTGGTGCCGGAGTCCGTCTTCGTCTCGACCTTGCCGGGCTGAGCGGTGAAGGTCAGGGTGATGTCGCCCGAGTCGGTCTTGGTGGCGACCTGCTTGCCCGTCAGCCCTTCGGCTTCGATGGTGCCCGAGTCGCTGTTCGCCTCCACGTCTCCGGAGAGGTCCTGCAGCGTCACCTTCCCCGAGTCGCTCACGGCCTTGACGCGCAGCCCTCTGGGGATCTCCACCTGATAGCCGACGTCGCAGCCCGCGTCGCCCATCCAGCCGCCGGGGCAGGTGAACGCGAGCGTCAGCGTGCCGCCTCGCGTCCCATGGCTGGTGACGGGCTTGTTCTTACGCCAGGTGATCCGCTCGGTCACGTGGATGCCCTGCCGGTCGGACTCGATCACCTCGATGTCGCCCGCGTCGGTCTCGACCTGGAGCGCGGTCACCTTCTCCGTGACGTCGTAGGACGCCGTGTCCTCCTGGAGGGGGCCGGCGATGCCGCACCCCGCCAACAGCGCAGCCAACGCGAGCGAGCCCGCGATCACGCCTGATGTCCTCATGCGCCGAGTCTCCTCCGGAAGGGGTGGGGCGTCGTCCGGGAGGACCCTGAAGCTCCCCCTGACTCCGCCCTGAGGCCGCTAGGCCGTCGTGAGGGCCTTGGAGCGGTCCGTGGCCAGATGGACGGCCATGCCGCCGAGCACGGTCCCCATGAGGTAGCGCTGTGCGCGCACCCACAGCGGGCGACGGGCGAGGAAGGCGGCCAGGCTGCCCGCCGAGATGACGATCAGGCCGTTGACCAGGGTGCCGACGGCGATCTGCGCCGAGCCGAGCGCGAGGCTCTGCAGCAGGACGTGTCCCATGGAGGGGTCGATGAACTGCGGGAGCAGCGACAGGTAGAGAATCGCGATCTTGGGGTTCAGCAGACAGGTGAACAGGCCCATGGCGAAGAGCGTGCGAGCCGGCTCGACGGGGAGATCACGGGTCTCGAACGCCGAGGTGCCGCCCGGCTTGACGGCGTTCCAGGCGAGCCAGAGCAGGTAGGCGGCTCCGGCGAGCTTGAGCGCCGTGTACGCGGCGGGGACGTAGGCGAAGATGGCCGTCAGCCCCAGGCAGGTGGCGGTCAGATACGTGGTGAACCCCAGGAAGACGCCCATGAGGGAGATGAGTCCGGCCCTGCGGCCCTGGGTTATCGACCTGGAGACCAGATAGATCATGTTCGGCCCAGGAGTGAGGACCATGCCCAGGGACACCAGGGCAATCCCTATTATTCCGCCCGTCATATAGGAATATTAGCGGACAAACCCGTGAAAATCTTGGCTCGTTCAGCATCGCACCCGGCTCGCCACAGCTGACGGGCGGCCCCCTGCACATCACACGCCCCTGCACATCACACGGAGGAATTGCGGCACCTCTTTGGGGAAGCTGACATCCGGCAGCCCAGAGAAAGGGACACCGTCCATGGACTTCAGAGACGATGCCAACCTCGACTCCTCGCAGGTCGAGGACGTCGGCGGGCGTGGAGGCGGAGGCCGAGGCGGTGGCGGGCTCCCCGGTGGCATGGTCATCGGCGGCGGAGGCATCGTCAGCCTGATCGCGCTCGTGCTGGTCTTCGTGCTCAACAACGTGGGCGGCGGCGGCGAGCCCGCCCAGAGCCAGCCCCCGTCGAACCTGGCCGCGCAGTGCCAGACGGGCAAGGACGCCGACCAATCGGAGAAGTGCCAGGTCGTGGGCGTGGTCAACAGCATCCAGGACTACTGGAAGACCGAGCTGCCGGAGTATCGCCTGGCCAAGACGGTCCTGTATTCAGGAGGCGTACGCACCGCGTGCGGCGCCGCCGACTCCTCCGTCGGCCCCTTCTACTGCCCGGGCGACCAGCGGGTCTACCTGGACCTGAGCTTCTTCGACCAGTTGCAGAGCCAGTTCGGCGCCAAGGGCGGCCCCTTCGCCCAGGCGTACGTGATCGCCCATGAGTACGGCCACCACGTGCAGAACCTGCTGGGCGCCCTGGAAGGGGGCAGTTCGGTGGCGACCGAGTTGCAGGCCGACTGCTTCGCGGGCGTGTGGGCCAAGAACGCCTACGAGGGCGGCTTCTACGAAAAGCCGTTCACCGACAACGAGATCGCCGAGGCGATCGACGCGGCCGCGGCCGTCGGCGACGACCGGATCCAGCAACGCAGCGGCGGCCGGGTCGATCCT
The DNA here is from genome assembly GCF_037044575.1 of Nonomuraea sp. LPB2021202275-12-8. Taxonomy (NCBI): domain Bacteria; kingdom Bacillati; phylum Actinomycetota; class Actinomycetes; order Streptosporangiales; family Streptosporangiaceae; genus Nonomuraea; species Nonomuraea sp. LPB2021202275-12-8. Next base: position 20,823 of record NZ_JBAHWD010000013.1, read on the forward strand.
GATTCGTTCACGCACGGCAGCTCGAAACAGCGTGTGGAGGCCTTCCAGCGCGGATACGGCACCGGAAATCCGGCCCAATGTGCGGCCACCGACCTTGTGTGATCACCGCCGAGAACACAAGTAATCGGATTCTCTCCTAAAATCAGGGGGGTGATCTTCAAGTTGGTCGGCGACGGACGCCCTTATCCCGAACACGGTACGACGAACCGCGAGTGGGCTCAGATACCCCCGCGGCAGGTCCGGCTCGACTCATTGATCACCACCAAGGCCATGCTGGACCTGCACTCGCTGCTCGCCGCCGACTCCACCTTCTACGGCGACCTGTTCCCGCACGTGGTGCAGTGGCAAGGCGAGCTCTACCTCGAGGACGGCCTGCACAGGGCGCTGCGCGCGGCCCTGCATCAACGATCGATCCTGCACGCCAGAGTTCTCGATCTACACAGCTAGGAAAGAGCCGCGATTCGCGGCTCTTTTCTTTTGGCCGGTACGTGAACCGCCGCCCAGTCACGCCGCCTCGCAAGAGCAACCTCGGCGTCATCCACCGCCTTCACTGGTCCGGCGCGGCTCGGTGGTGCGCTCACGCTGGTGGGCATCGAGGTGACGCTCGCCAATCGGGGTCAGGTGGTCTACGACGACTCCCCTGACAACGGGGCCAAGCTGATCGACGCCCAGGGCCGGCAGTACAACTCGCGGCTTCACCAGGTGAGCGAGGGGCAGTCGTTCGGCGGCTCGGCGACGATCAGCGTGGGTGACCGGAGGAAGGGCATGATCGTATTCGAGGTGCCGGAGGGCACGGAACTCGCCAAGTTCCAGTTCGCGCTCAACAGCGGGTTCGCCGACCAGAAGGGCGAGTGGCTGCTGCGCTGACGCTGTCAGCGGACGGCCACGACCTCCGATCCGGGAGAGGACACGGTGAAGATCACCATCGGCGCCTGCCTGTCCCTGACGGGCAGGCACGCCCGTTTCGGCAAGCAGGCGCACCTGGGCCTGCAGGTCTGGAGGTCCGCCACCAGCCAGGCGGACCTGGTGATAGAAGACGATCGCAGTGACGCGCAGGTTCTGGACACCTGCATGCGCCGCCTGCGGGATCGATGCGACCTCCTGCTCGGCCCCTACTCGACCCATCTGATGCGGCGGGCGGGCGCCGTCGCCGCCGAGCTCGGCTGCCTGGTCTGGAACCACGGTGGGGCCGGCGACGACGTCGAATCGGAACGGCCAGGCCATGTCGTCTCGGTGCTGACGCCCGCCGGCCGCTACGCCGAGCCCTTCCTGCGGCACCTGGCGGGCACCGGCAAGACGCCCCCTCTCTGGATCGTGCACGGCAGAGGCGGCTTCGGCAGGCAGGTCGCGGCCGGCGCCGAGGCGATCGCGCGATCACTCGGCATCGAGACCATCCGGCTCGGCCCCGGCGACGGCCTGCCGGTGACCGAGGACGGGGCGTGGAGTCTCTTCTGCGCCGGAGCCTTCGAGGAGGACGTCGACACCGTGGCGAGGGCCAGGGCGATGCCGTCACCCCCGGACACGGTGTGCGCGGTGGCCGCGGGGGTCCGCGAGTTCGGCCGGGCGATCGACGATCCCCACGGCGTCTACGGCGTGGGGCAGTGGTTTCCGGGCAGCGGGCGCGCGGCGGAGACGGGCATCTCCGAGACCGGTTTCCTGACCGCCTACCAGGAGCAAGCCGGTGAACTGCCCGACTATCCCGCCGTCCAGGCCGCGGCCACCGCGACCATCGCGACCCACTGCGCGACCCTGGCAGGGAGCACGGCGCGTGCTGCCCTGTGGTCGACGGCCGCCGGCCTGGAGACGACCACTCTGTTCGGCAGCTTCAAGATCGACCCTGCCACCGGCTCCCAGCTCGGCCACCGGGCGACGCTGGTCAGGTGGGGAGCCGACGGCCTGTCCGGACATGCGTCGGGCCCCTGAACTGCGCCAGCAGTTCAGGGGCCCGACGTCACGGCGGTGGTGGTGGGATTTGAACCCACGGATGAGTTGCCCCATCACACGCTTTCGAGGCGTGCGCCCTCGGCCACTAGGCGACACCACCGTCGATGAGCTTACCGGATCCTCCGAGTGGCGAAGAACTTCTTTAGCACCGCCGAGCTCTCCTCGGCCAGCACCCCCATGACGACCTCGGGGCGGTGGTTCAGCCGGCGGTCCCTGACGACGTCCCAGAGCGAGCCGATGGCGCCGCCCTTGTCGTCGACCGCGCCGTACACGATCCTGTCGATCCTCGACAGGACGGCGGCTCCCGCGCACATGGTGCAGGGTTCGAGCGTGACGACCAGCGTGCAGCCGCTCAGTCGCCACTGGCCTCGCTCCCGCGCGGCCTGCCTGAGGGCGAGCACTTCGGCGTGCGCGGTGGGGTCGGCGGTGCTCTCGCGGTCGTTGCCGGCGGCTGCGAGCACCTCGCCGAGCGGGCCGAGCACCACCGCCCCGACCGGCACCTCACCCCTGGCCGCCGCGGCGACCGCCTCCCGCAGAGCCAGGCGCATCGCGTCCGCGTGGTTCACCGCAAGCGGTCGAGCTCGTCGGCGAAGGACAGCCGCTCGGCCAGCACCGAGAGGATGTCGGCCGGGAGCAATCCTTCCTCCATGCTCAGCTCCAGCAACTCCTCGGAGCTCACACCCAGGTCGCTGAGGAGCTCGAAGTCGCCGGCGGGCTGTACGCCGAGCTCGCTCGCCTCCCTGTCGGGCGCCACGCCCGCGAACTCGGCGAACAGCTCGCCCAGGTGATCGGAGAGGATCGCGTGGGCGTCGGAGAGGAACACCCGCGGCTCCTCGTCACCGCGGTAGCGGACGATGGCGAACCACTCGTCCTCCACCTCGACGCAGAGCAGCGCGAGCTCGTCGCCGGCCAGGCCGAGCGCTTCGACCACGGCGTCGCCGAAGTCGTCGACTATCTCAGAGTCACGCAGGTCGACCTCGGCGCCGCTCCAGCCGCCGGAGGTCTTGACGAAGGCCGCGGAGAAGGTGTTCGCCATGTGCGCTCCATGGGGTCAGTCGAAGACCGATTCGATGGCCCGCTCGAACGGCTCGGAGAAGCCGAGCCGCGCGGCGATGCTGGACAGCACCTCGTCGGGCAGCAGGTCGACGTCACCGGAGAGGATGCCCAGCTCCATCTCGTCCAGCCCGAGGTCGGCGAAGATCGACAGGTCGCCGGCGGGCAGCGCGGTGTCCTCGTCCTGGAGGATCTCGTCGAGCTCCTCCTCGTCGGGGACCGGCACGTCGAGGTATTCGAGGACCTGCCCGGCCAGCGGGAAATCCCACGACGCGGCGATGTCGGACAGGAAGACGTCGACCCGATCGCCGAGCACGCGCAGCGCCACGAAGAACTCATCCCCAACGGCGACCAGGCCAATCGTGCCGCTCTCACTCGGCTGCTGACGCATGGCCTTGATCAGCCCGTGGAGATCGGAGGTGAGCGCGACGGGCAGCAGCTCGGCGTCCCAGCAATCGTCCTCGAGATAGACCACGATGGCGAAATCGAGCGCGTCTTCGTCTGTCATCGCGATCCCCCACACCCGACTCTGACAGGCCAGAGCCTCTTCGGTTTCCAATCGTTCCAGAACCGACCGGCCGCCGTGGGCCTGTCCGACCAAATTGTGATCAAAACAGAGGACGCGACGTGCCGGTACGTTCCACACAAGATAGCGTTGTCCCTTATGGAAACCCTCGTCGTCGACCATCCGCTCGTGGCGCACAAGCTCACCACACTGCGTGATGTCCGCACCGACTCGCCCACCTTCCGCCGCCTGGCGGACGAGCTGGTGACGCTGCTGGCGTACGAGGCCACCCGCGATGTACGGGTCGCGGAGGTGACGGTCGAGACCCCGGTGGCCACCGCCAGGGGTGTGCGGATGGCCAAGCCCTACCCGCTGGTGGTCCCGATCCTGCGTGCGGGGCTCGGCATGCTCGACGGCATGACCAGGTTGCTGCCGACGGCGGAGGTCGGCTTCCTCGGCATGATCCGCAACGAGTCGACGCTGCAGGCCGAGACGTACGCCACCCGGCTGCCGGACGATCTGTCGGGACGGCAGTGCTACGTGGTGGACCCGATGCTGGCCACCGGCGGCACGCTGGCGGCGGCCGTGCAGTTCCTGTTCGACCGCGGGGCGGTGGACGTCACGGCCCTGTGCCTGCTCGCCTCCCCTGAGGGCCTGGCGTACATGGACAAGGTGTTCGCCAATTCCGGCAAGCCGATCCGGGTGGTGACGGCCGCGCTCGACGAGCGGCTCAACGAGAACGGCTACATCGTGCCCGGTCTCGGCGACGCCGGAGACCGGCTCTACGGCGTCGTCTGACAAATCCTTTTCCCCTACGCGCAGCACCCACTTCGTTACATACTGTGTTCGTGTGGGTACGAAGAGTGAGGAAGGCAACTTCCGCTGGGGCGTGGGGGAGCACGATGAGCGTTTGTCCGATCACCGAGGTGTTCTCGTGAACGATCGCACCGAGGCCGATCCAAGTCCGTACGCGGAGGTGGAGACGGCGCTGCGCGAGGAGTTCGCGGGCGTCCACTCCGCTGCCACCGTAACGCGCTGCGTCGAGGCCGCGCACTACGGCGCGCTGGAGGTCACCGGCTATGCCCACCCCAGTCTCGTAGAGCGGATCGCCCGCAAGCACCTCCACGTCCTCGCCCTCGTGGCGAGCGATCGTGGGTAAGCAAGATCGGAACTAGCCCGAGAAGTCATCTTTACCCCGGCTACAGGGTGGGTAATGTATACGGCGGGTGGAGTGGGTAAGTGTACGGAGGCGACAGTGCAGGTCAAAAAGGTCCTCACATACGGTGGTGTCGCGTTTGTCGCGTACTACCTGTTCGCACGACCAGCTGATGCCGCGGACGCGGTCAAGGGGGCGTTCGACACGGTGTTCAACGCGGCTGACTCGTTGGCCCAATTTGTGAACCAACTCGCATGAGACTTGTGACCCACGGGGACTCTGCTCCGTCGTCGGTCAACCGTTACCTCCTCCCCCACGAACAACAAGTCATCATGGTGCGGCGTCACCCTGCCGTCCTGCTGCGTCCGGTCGCCGAGGTCTTCGGCGGCCTGATCGTCGCCGGACTGCTCAGCAGGTTCTTCGGCGGCAGCGAAGGGGGCGGCACCGCCCTCGTGGTCGTGTGGTGGCTCTGGCTGCTGCTCCTGATCCGTTTCGTATGGAAAGTCGCCGAGTGGTCGGTTGACTACTTTGTGGTCACCTCGAAACGGATGCTCTTGACCACAGGGCTGATCACGCGCAAGGTCGCGATGATGCCCCTGCAAAAGGTCACCGACATGAGCTTTCAGCGATCTCTGCTTGGGCGCATGCTCGGTTACGGAGAGTTCATCCTGGAGTCGGCCGGTCAGGACCAGGCACTCTCCACCGTGGAGTACATTCCGTATCCCGAGACCTTGTACCTCGAGGTCTGCCAGATGCTTTTTCCTGGCAAGGACGACGGAGACGATTAATCTTCGCGTGGAGAATTCTTCACGCGGGGATACCCGATTCGGCTACTTCATGCAATCATTGCGTGTTGTTGACCCTTCCCCGCCTTGAGAGATGAGATGCCGAGTCAGGGAACCATCGGTGACCGCGTCCGAGGATTGCGGCTTAACAGGCGGATGTCTCAGGCCCAGCTGGCCGGACCCGACCTGTCGGACAGTTACGTCTCGCTCATAGAGTCGGGCAAGCGCACACCGACTCCAGTCGTCGCACGCCTCCTGGCCGAGAGGCTCGGCTGCACCACCGAGTTCCTCCTGCACGGGATCGAGCCTCGGCAGCGCATCGACACCGAACTCGGCCTGCGCCATGCCGAGCTTGAGCTGCAGCACGGCGATCCCGCCGTGGCCGCCGACCGCTACACGGAGATCGTGAAGGCGGCCGACGAGGAGAATGCGATGCTGACCGCGCACGCCCGTTTCGGCCGGGCGCGCGCTCTTGAGGCACAAGGCCGCCTCGGCCAGGCCGTCGAGGCCTTCGAGCGCCTTCGCAGAGAGGCCGCCGCGCACCCGGAGCGCCTGGCCGACCTGCCGCTCACGGTCGCGCTGAGCCGCTGCTACCAGCGGGCCGGCGATCGGCTGCGGGCCCGCGACCTGGCGGGCAGGGCGCTGGAGCAGGCGGAGCGCATGTCCATCACCCAGGGCGAGATCGCCGTCGACCTGGCCGCCGCGCTGGTCGAGGCCCGTGGCGACCGTGAGGCCGTGTCCCCGGAGCTCTCCTATGTCAAGAGGGTGCTCGACGTCGCGGGCGTGCCTGAAGTTGTGGACCGTTCCGGAGAGATTCACGCACTGTGGCAGGCGAGCAGCGCGGCGGCCGCGGGCGAGGACTCCGCGCTGGCCGTGCGGCTGGCCGACGACGCCATCAACGCCGGCCGCCAGGAGCGGCTCGCGCTCCAGCTCGCCAGGACCGCCATGCACTGGGCCAGGCTCGAATCGGCGCCGCTCGGCGAGGCCGAGCGCCTGGCGGAGGCCGCGGCGCGCACGTTCGCTTCGTGCGCCGGCCGGGAGCGGGAGCACGGCGAGAGCCTGATCGTGCACGCCAGGGTCAAGCTGCGTGCCGCTGATCCGGCGCGCGCGGGGGCCCTCGCGGCCGAGGCGCTCGAGTTGCTGCCTGATGCTCCGGGCACGGCTGTGGCCGAGGCGCACCTGGTGTGTGCCACGGTCGCGCTGAGCCTGGGCGGCGACCCTGCCACGCATCTCGGCAAGGCCCGCACGCTGCTCGGCGGACGTGGTCGGCAGGTGTTCGGCTCCGACCGGCAGGCCGCTCGCTGCTGGCGTGAGCTGGGCGACCTGTATGGCCAGGTGGGGGACCGAGCACAGCAGACCGCCGCATATCGTAAGGCCCTGGAAGCCGCCGGGGTCCGCTCCATGATGGCCGGGCTGACAGTCGACGCCACGATCTCGCACTGACCTCCGGGGGCCTCCAGTCTTGGCTTTTCAGGCCTGGAGTAGACTAGGGTTCTCCAGTCATTGACTCATAGGATGATTGGTTTCCCCCGGAGGAGGCGGACTGTGAGTCTGCGTACGGCGCAGCGGGCTTCGCTCGTGGACCAGGTGATCGACCAGCTGAAGGAGCAGATCACCTCAGGGTCGTGGCCGATGAATGGCAAGATCCCGACCGAGACCGTGCTGGCGGAGCAACTCGGCGTGGGACGCAACACCGTTCGCGAGGCCGTGCGCGCGCTCACCCATGCCGGGCTGCTGGAGTGCCGTCAGGGTGACGGCACTTACGTCCGCGCCACCAGCGAGCTCTCGGGGGCCATGCTCAGGCGGCTGCGGCAGGCCGAGCAGCTGGAGATCCTGGAGGTAAGGCGGGCGCTCGAGGTCGAGGCCGCTCGCCTGGCCGCCACCCGGCGCACCGACGAGGACATCGTCCTCATCGAGGCCGCCCTGGCGGAGCGCGACCGGGCCTGGGAGGTCGACGACCCCGACTTCTTCGTCGAGGCGGACCTGGCCTTCCACATGGCCGTCGCGCACGCCACGCACAACCTCGTGCTCATCGACCTCTACGAGGACTTCTCCGCCGCGCTGCGGGCCAGCATCACCGCGGCGGGCACCTCGCTCAACAAGAGCTACATCCCGCACGACGCGATCGCCCGAGCCATCGCCGCCGGAGACGCCACCGCCGCCGAGCGCGCCGGTCACGCGTGCATGGAGCACATCCTCATCGCCCTGACCGACGGCTAGTCACCGGCGGAGCCGCTCGGAGTGGTCGGCGGCGAAGTCCTCGAACGCGCGGGCCGGGCGGCCGAGCACATCCGCGAAGTCCGTCGTGGTGAAGTCGCCCCAGCCGCCCGTGTAGGCCTTGGCGTATTCGACGTTGACCGCCGCCTGCCACTCCGGCAGGCCGGCTCCGAGCATCGCCTCGTAGGCCGCCTCCGGGGTCACCGGCTCGTAGGCGATGGGCGTGCCGTAGATCGGGGCCAGCCGGGAGGCCGCCTCGCGCAGGGAGATGCTCTGCGGGCCGGTGATGGTGTAGGTCCTGCCCTCGTGCGCCGAGGGATCCCGCAGCACCTGGGCGGCGAACTCGGCGATGTCGCGCACGTCTATGAGGCCCATCCTGCCTTCCCCTGTCGGGCCGTAGAGGGTGGAACCGCTCACCGAGCCGAAGAGGTTCTGCATGAAGAAGGCCGGCCGGATGACGGTCCAGCCAAGGCCGGAGGCGGCGAGCTCGGCGTCCGACAGCGCGTGCAGGCGGCCGTTGCGGGTGGGAGCGTCGTGTCCCGCGCCGATCGCCGACATGCGGACCACGTGCCGCACTCCGGCCTGGCGAGCGGCCCACACGGCGTTCATGCTCGCGTGTGGCGCCTGCGGGCCCATGGCGGTCAGCAGCCACAGCACATCCACGCCTTTGAAGGCGGCGTCCAACGTCTGCGGCCTGTCCAGGTCGCCGACCGCCACCTCGACGCCGGTGGGCGCCCTGGCGGGATCGCGGACCAGCACCCGCACGTCGTCCGTGCTGGGCAGGGCGCTCAGCAGGGCGCTGGAGACATTGCCGGTGGCGCCGGTGATCAGAATGGTCATGTCAGTTTCCGCTCTCGGTCGTGGTGCCCTCTTCCGCGGACACCAGTTCGTCGATCAGGGCGAAGAAGGCGCCGATGCCGGCCAGGTTCGCGCCCTTGGCCCGGGAGGCGGCGAAGTCGTCCGGCGAGCGCCACTCCACGATGTCGAGCCACTCGTCGTCCGCCAGACGCACGAGGCGGGCGCCGAGGAAGCCGGCGCGGTCTGCGCGGAAGTCCGCGATCATGCCCGGCCGCGCTGCCAGCAGCTGGTCAGCACGGTCCGGGGACACCCGAAACCGGGTGAGTTCCACCGTTGTCGTCATACCGGTAAGATATGGTAAGGATTTATGACGGTCAAGTTTAGTGACTATTAGGAGGATGTGGCCGTGCGCCGCAGCGAACGCAAGCAAGCTGACCCGGACCTCGGCATCCTGAGCAGCCGCACGCTGTTCAGCCTGCAGCGGGAGCTGTTCACGACACTCGCGGAGCAAGGGCACCCCGAGCTCCGGCCGCGGCACGGGGCGGTGCTGGCCTATCTGAACGAGGAAGGCAGCAGGGCCACCGACCTGGCCGCGCAGTCAGGCCAGCACAAGCAGGTCATCGGGACACTGGTGGACGAGCTGGTCGAGCTCGGCTATGTGGAGCGGCAACCGGATCCGGCCGACCGCCGGGCCAAGCTGGTGGTGCCCACGCCGAAAGGGCTCGACGAGATGGCCCGCTCCGACGCCATCGTGGCCGCCATCGAGGAGCGGCACGCGCGGGCCGTGGGCGAGGAGGCCTACGCGGAGTTCAAGCGGGTCCACAGGCTGATCGCCGGGCGGCAGTCAGCTCAGACGCAGTGACATCACCAGATAGCGGAAGACGGGCTCGGCGTCACCTGGCACGTCCTGGACCAGGGCCGGCCTGGTCGGCGACTCCATGTTGAGGCGAGCCAGCTCGGTGTCGATGCCGGTGAGGCCGTCGAGGAGGAACTGCGACTGGAAGGCGATCTGGATGTCGTCGCCGCGCAGCTCGCACTCGACCACCTCGGCGCCGCGGCCGATGTCGCCGCCACCCGCCTGGATCAGCACCTGGCCCTGGCTGAACGACAGCCTGATGGCGGTGTTGCGCTCGGCCACCAGGGCCACCCGCTTGATGGCGGCGACGAACGGCGCCACCCGCACGTCTGCCCTGATCGACCAGTCGGCGGTCAGCCGGGAGCGGTAGTCGATGAACTGCTCGTCGAGCAGCCTGACAGTGGTGCTGCGGCCGACGCTCTCGAACCCGGCCACTCCGTCGCCGAGCGCCACGGACACCTCGCCGCCGCGCAGCGACTTGGCCACCTCCACCAGCACCCGGGCGGGCACCATGGCCGAGACCGAGGCGTCGGGGCTGACGGGACGCCAGGCGAAGTCACGGGCGGCGATGCGGTAGCGGTCGGTCGCGGCCATCGTGATCGACTCGCCGTCGACGTCCACCCTGATGCCGGTGAGCATGGGAAGCGTGTCGTCACGGCTGGACGCCGGAGCCACCTGACCGACGGCGGAGGCGAACACCCCGCCACCGATCGCGCCGATGCTCGTCGGCATCGTCGGCATGGTCGGGAAGTCCTCCACGGGCATGGTGATCAGCCCGAACTCGGCGCTGCCACAGGTGAGCACCGCTTCGGACCGCTCGGTGACGATCTCGACGTCGTCGGCCGGCAGGCTGCGGCTGATCTCCGCGAGCAGGCGTCCGGGGATCAGCACACTGCCGGTCTCGGCCACGTCGGCGTCGACCATGGCCCGAGCGGACACGTCGTAGTCGAACGCGGACAGGCTCAGCTCCTCGCCGGCCTCCAGCAGCAGCCCGGACAGCACCGGCGTCACAGGGCGGCTGGGCAGGACCCTGGCGGCCCACGCGACCGCGTCGGCCAGGACATCGCGGTTAACCCGGATTTTCACCTGATCCACCCTTTCTTTCTCGCGTGCCTTCTAGAAAATAGCCGAGGCCACCGACAAAGCGTTCCCGTCATCGATGTCCTGACTCCGGCACCGGCGGTGTTACACAACCGCTATTTGATCAACTTTGTCATGGCTCGCTAGGGTTGGGCGCCTTTGTTGGGTCCTGATCAGATCACTCCCGGGGAGTGCCGTGCGTCGCTACCGTTTCGGCAGGATCGCCGCGCTTCTCGCTACCGCCTACGTGCTCGCGGCCGTCGCGTTCGGCGTCATCGCGCTGGCAACCGGTGACCCCGGGCTGCTACGGCGGCTCGCCGTCGGGACCTGGGGATCTGGCTCCGTACCCTTCACCTGGTGGGTGGAGCTCGGCCTGGTCGCGGGCGCCGTCCTGCAGGGCTGGGCCTACTGGCAGGTGCTGCGCGGGCGGCTCGCGGGCGAGCCGGGGAGCCGGGAAAGGCAGGTCCGACTACTGCGGGCGGCCCTGTACCTCGGCATCGCCTGCACGCTGCTGTTCTGGCTCCCGATCCCGTACCAGTGGTGGTTCGGGCTGCTCGACGGCGTGATCCAGCTCGCCGTCGTCTGGCTGTTCTTCGTGGTACTCGCCGGGGTCCTTCCCCGATGGCTACGGCTCATCGGGCTTGTGGCGGGCCTGCTCGACGTCGCCATCAGGCTGGTCTCCACCGTCGCCCTCACTCTCGAGCCGCTGCCCCATCTCCTCGAGTTCCTCTGGCGACTGCCGTTCGGCGCGATCTACCTGCTGTGGCTGGTGCCGATCCTGGTCGGCCAGGCCAGGGACCCTCGCTGGAGCCCGGCCACCGTGCGGATGGGTGTGATCTCGGCGTCGCTCACGTTCGTGACGCCCTCGTCGTACTCGTATGTAACGATCGGCGGCGACGTGGACCACACCGTCGAGGTGCTGTACACACTCCTCGGCGTCCTGGGCGTCTTCGGGACTGTGTGGCAGGCCCGCTCCGCCCACGAACTGGCCGGCCCGCCGCCCCTGCCGTCCCCGGCCCGGGTCATGCCCGCGCGGGCGGCGGCCCGACCGTGGCCGCCGGCCGCGATGGCGGTCGCGTTCCCGCTGATCCCCGCGGCCGTCAACCTCGCGCACGGGATGCCGATGTGGATCGGCCCCAGGGGCGCGGTCGACAATTTCTTCCGCGAGTACACCAGTTACCCGGCCGGCCTGCTGTGGCTCGCTGTAGACGTGCTCGTCGGGGTCGGCGCCCCCGCCGTGCTGGTCCTGGTCGCGGTCGTACGCAGGACCCGGCGGCTGCTGCGCGGCACGATGGCGGCTCTGACCCTCGCCGCCGCGGCGGGCGTCGGCTCCGCCCTCACCCACCGGCCGGACCCGTACTCGGATCTCTACTCCGAGCTGCCCGGCGACCGGCTGGCAGGCCATCAGGACGGCCTGGTCGCCGAGGGCTTCGGCCTCTCACCGCTGTGGTACAGCGCCGCGCTCGCCGCCTCCGCCCTCGTCCTGCTCTTCCTGTACGGCGCTCCCCCCGCCGCCCGGCTGCGGCACCACGTACTCGTCACGGCGCTCGCCACCTCCGTGGCGCTGTGCTTCCTGCCCGTCGCCGACCAGTCACGCGGCCCGGTCACCACGGCCGAGGAGTGCTCGCCGCCGGAGCCCTGGGAGATGCGGGAGGAGGCGGAACCCCGGCCGTTGACGGGTCCGCGTGCCTTCATCTGCGCGGTCCGCGAACACGAGGTGCTGAAGCTCCCCGCCACCACCCCCGACCAGGTGCTGCTCGCCCACGGACGCCGCCTGTGCGGCGCACACACCCGCGACGACCCGCGCGAGCTCACCCGCCTGCAGGCCGTGGAGGGAGTGAGCGTGCGCGGCATGGACTGGGCGCTCGCCGGGATCTGCCCGTCCGCCGACTCGGCGGTCAAGGCCAGAAAGGCCGCACAGGAGCGCGAGTTCGCGGCGTTCGACGCCGAGGAGCAGCGCAAGTGCGACGCCACCCCGCACCACCAGCCCCTCATCAAGCCCGCCAGGTCGATCCGGCTCAAGGAGCCGGAATGGCCCGAGGCAGGGCTGCAGCTGTTCGAGCCGACAGAGGACGGCGACCTCGCCGGCGACGAGTTCGACACGGGCCTGGTCTCCGGCGGTCCCGGCCACCTGGTTGTGGGGACGAGCTCCGACTACCACATCTGCGTCACCCTGGAGACGTACAAGCGCCGCCCGCCGGTGGAGACCAAGGGCTGGCAGCACGTCGTCGAGGTGGGTCACGACAGCCCGACCGGAAAGATCGTCTTCACGGACGGCCTCAGCGGCACCCAGCTGCCGGACCTGTCGCTCAATGGCCGCAAGGGGCACTACCGCATCCGCGTGCATTTCGCCTGGTTCCCCTGGAACGGCGACGAGTACGGCACCCAGCGGCTGCTGATCATGGCGTACCCGGCGCCGGGCGACAAGGCCGTCACGTACCGCAAGCCCGCCGCGCAGCGGTGACTAGCGGCTGTTGAGGTGGGCGAGGACGGCCAGGACCCGTCGGTTGTCGTCGTCGGAGGGGGCCAGACCGAGCTTGGCGAAGATGCTGGCCGTGTGCTTGGCCACGGCGCTCTCGCTGAGGAAGAGCCGCTGCGAGATGGCGGCGTTGGAGCGCCCCTCCGCCATGGCTTCGAGCACCTCCCGCTCGCGCGGCGTGAGTGCGGCCAGCGGTTCGTGCGCGGCGTTGCTCGCCAGCAGCTTCGCGATGACCTCGGGGTCCATCGCGGTGCCGCCGGCGGCGACCCGGCGGACGGCGTCGATGAACTGCTCGGCGTTGAACACCCGGTCCTTGAGCAGATAGCCGATCGCGCCCGACCCGTCGGCGAGCAGCTCGCGGGCGTAGAGCTGCTCGACGTGCTGGGAGAGCACCAGGATCGGCAGGCCGGGCACCTGGCTGCGAGCCGTGAGCGCGGCCTGCAGGCCCTCGTCGGTGAACGTGGGCGGCAGCCGTACGTCCACGATGGAGACGTCGGGGCGCAGCTCCAGCAGGCCCTTGAGCAGCTCGGGGCCGCTCTCCACGGCGGCGACCACGTCGAAGCCGTGCGCCTGCAGCAGATGCACGAGACCGTCTCTGAGCAGGTAGAGATCTTCGGCGACCAGTACGCGATTCATCAAGCGAACCATAGGCGATTCCCCGCCCTGCACGCGTTGCCGTCCTTGTCGTGCATCGTGGGCAGCGCCACTGCCAGCACGTACATGGCCGTGCCGAGCGCGATCATCAACGCGATGACCGGCCACTGCCAGGGGCCCGGCAGGTGCATGGCGAGGAACCAGGACTCCTCGTCGAAGCCGATGAGCTTGAAGATGGCCGGCACGACCCCCTGGGGGAACAGCGGGCACCAGGCCGTCGCATGCAGGGCCACGACCGTGATCGCCTTCCAGCGCGGCATCTTGGGCAGGTTGCCCGCCCAGTATTCGGGCAGCACCCACGGCAGCTCCATGGTGACCGTGGTGGGCCCGCCGGGCGGGCTGTTGATCGCCATCACGCCGTCGAAGGCCGCGAGCCGGCGCTCGATGCCGGTCAGGCCGCTGCCCTTGGCCGGGTCGGCGCCTCCCCAGCCGTCGTCGGTCACCGTGATCCGCAGGTTGGGGCCGTTGCCGCTGATGTCGACCAGCACCGCCCGGGCTGCGCCGTGCCTGGCGGCGTTGGCGAGCAGCTCGCTGATCGCGAAGTAGGCGGCCGCCTCCACCGGCGCCTCCGGCCGGTGCGGCAGATCCGCGTCCACCGTCACCCGCAGCGTGCTGTCCATCGCCAGCGCCCGCACCGCGTCCCCCAGCCCGCGCTCGGCCAGCACCGGAGGGTGGATGCCGCGGATGATCCGGCGCAGCTCCGTCAGCGTCTCCGCGGACGCGTCTCTGGCCTTGGACATCAGCGCCCTGGCCGCGGTCGGGTCGTCGCCGAGCAACTGCTCGGCGGCGCCGATCGTCATGCCGATCGCCACCAGCCTGGCCTGCGTGCCGTCGTGCAGGTCACGTTCGATCCTGCGCATTTCGGCCGCCTGGGTGTCCACGGCGAGGTTGCGTACTTTGCTGAGGTGGCTGACCTGGCTGGCCAGGCGGCTGGCCGTGGTCGCGGCCAGCAGCAGCTCGCACCACAGGCCGTACACGCGCAGCCCGCGGCCGGGAAGCAGCAGGAACAGCGGCACCAGGAGGAGCTTGACCAGGGGATCGAGGACCAGCCACAGCACCTCGCGCCAGGTGGCGGGGTCGGTGAGCATCCACTTCCAGCGGTCGTTCCAGGCCGGCACCCGTGGCGTCTTGTAGAGCGTGCGGTTCGATCGGTAGAAGCCGTCGGCCTGCGGCTGCGGAGCCGGCGGCGGCGGGAGGTAAGGAGCCTCGATCTCCACCCCGGATGATTCGCGCACCAGCCTCCTGGTCATCCGCGTCACCGACCGGATCATCCGGACCTGCGGCGGAAAGAGGAAGACCATGCCCAGTCCGAAGGTGAGCATCACAGCGAGAAGCGACGTGGCGAGCACTAACAGCTCCACCACGATCAGTGCGAACAGCACCAGGACGTGAGCGAACTTCCGCAGCATGTCCCTAGTGTGCGCGACGCGGAGCGATGCGCACATTGCATCTAGGTACACCCTTGCCCGGCATCCAACGCGATTCCCCTGCGAGAGCGCGAAACCTAGCGTCAATGCCATGAACGTCATCGAGGTCAAGAACCTCCACAAGCGCTACCCCAACCATGTGGCGGTGGACGATGTGTCGTTCGAGGTGTCGGCCGGCGAGATCTTCGGCATCCTCGGCCCCAACGGCGCTGGGAAGACCACTACCGTGGAGTGCGTCTCCGGCCTGCGCACCCCCGACAGTGGCGCCATCCGCGTCGCCGGCATCGACCCCTACACCGACAGGGCCGCCCTTCGCCGGGTGCTGGGCGTGCAGCTGCAGAGTGCCGCGCTGCCGGAGAAGATCAAGGTGTGGGAGGCCATGGACCTGTACGCCTCCTTCTACCCCGACCCCGCCGACTGGTCGGCCCTGCTCGATCAGGTGGGGCTGGCCGACAAGCGCGACACCACCTTCGGCAAGCTGTCCGGCGGTCAGCGCCAGCGCCTGTCCGTCGCTCTCGCGCTGGTCGGCAAGCCGCGGATCGCGGTGCTCGACGAGCTCACCACCGGGCTCGACCCGCAGGCCCGCAGGGACACCTGGGAACTGGTCGAGCAGGTGCGCGACTCCGGCGTGACGATCGTGCTCGTCACCCACTTCATGGAGGAGGCCGAGCGGCTCTGCGACCGGGTCGCGCTCATCGACGCCGGCCGCGTCGTCGCCACCGACTCGCCTGCCGGGCTCATCGCGCGGGTGGGCGGCGAGCAGCGGGTGCGCTTCAGGCCGTCGACCCCCGTCACGGACTCCGTACTGCTGGATCTGCCCGAGGTCAGCGACGTCAGCAGGAGCGGCGGGCAGGTGGTGGTGACCGGCACCGGCAACCTGGCGCACGTGGTCACCCTCGCCCTGGCCCAGCAGCAGATCATCCCCGGCGACCTGCGCATCGAGCAGGCCACGCTGGACGACGCGTTCGTCGCGCTCACCGGAAGGAAACTCGCATGAAGAAGATCCTGCTCGTCGAGACCAAGTTGCTCCTGCGTGACTGGCCCTCCAGCGTGTTCAGCATCGCCCTGCCCGTCGGGTTGCTGCTGATCCTGGCGCAGATTCCCGACCTGGCGAAGCCCGATCCCGCGTTCGGCGGCCAGCGGTTCATCGACGCCCAGCTGCCCGCCCAGATGGTCCTCCTCTCGTTGCTGACGATCTCCTTCACCATCCTGCCCGCCGTGCTCACCGCCTACAGGGAGCAGGGCGTGCTGAGGAGAATGGGCACGACGCCGGTGCATCCCGGACGGCTGCTGAGCGCGCAACTGCTGATCAACCTGGGCCTCGGGCTCCTGTCCAGCTTCCTGGTGATCACGCTCGGGCACCTCGTGCTCGGCTCACAGGTGCCCGAGCAGCTCTTCGGATTCGTGCTGGTCTTCCTGCTCGGCACCGCCGCGATGCTGGCCATCGGGCTGGTCATCGCCTCGGTCGCGCCCAACAGCAAGTCCGCGCCCGGCATCGGGTCGATCATCATGTTCCCGCTGCTCTTCCTGGCGGGGATGTGGATCCCGCGCGAGATCATGCCGGACGCGCTGCGCACGGCCAGCGACTATTCGATCGTCGGACCGTTCGTCAACGCCATGCGCGACACCTGGGCAGGCGACTGGCCGCAGCTCCCGCACCTGGCCGTCATGGCCGTCGGGCTGGTGCTGTTCGGCGGGCTGGCCGTGCGTTTCTTCAAGTGGGAGTAGCGCTAGGCCCACACGGGCCGGGCACCCGTGACGTTGAGCATCAGCGAGAAGAGCGAGGACGTGGCAGCGATGAAGAGCCTGTTGCGCTTGGGGCCGCCGAACACCAGGTTGGCCACGTCCTCCGGCAGGTGGAGCCTGCCGATCAGGGTCCCGTCGGGGTCGAAGCAGTGCACCGCCTTGCCCGCAGCGGCCCACACCCGGCCCGTGTCGTCCAGGCGCATCCCGTCGAAGCCGTCGCCCTCGCCGCCCTCGGCGAAGACCTTGCCGCCGGACAACGTGCCGTCGTCGCGCACGTCGAACACCCGCAGGTGCCGCCTGCGGGTGTCGGCCACGTACAGGAGCCGCTCGTCCAGCGAGAAGGCCAGGCCGTTGGGCCGCACGAAGTCGTCGGCCACGACGCGCACCTCGCCCGTCGCCGGATCCACCCGGTAGACGTGGCAGCCGTCGATCTCCGGCTCGGCCTTGACCCCCTCGTAGTCGCTGGTGATGCCGTAGGACGGGTCGGTGAACCAGATGGACCCGTCAGAGCGCACCACCGCGTCGTTGGGGCTGTTGAACCGCCTGCCCTCCCAGCGGTCGGCCACCACGGTGACCGAGCCGTCGTGCTCGGTCCGGGTGACGCGGCGCCCGCCCTGCTCACAGGAGATCAACCGGCCCTCGCGGTCCAGCGTGTTGCCGTTGACGTAACCGGCCGGCTGGCGGAAGGGGCCCACCGCGCCGGTCATCTCGTCCCAGCGCAGCATCCTGTCGTTGGGGATGTCGCTCCAGGCGAGGAAGCGGCCGGCGGGGAAGTAGACCGGACCCTCGGCCCAGCGGGCGCCGTGGTGGAGCCGCTCGATCCAGGAGTCGCCACCGACCGCGGCGAACCGCTCGTCCAGCACCTCGAAGCGCGTGGGAATGGCGTCCATCATGTCCGAAAGCAAACCTTGCCCAGGCTTGCCTGCGCAAGTTGGGCGTAGGGTGCTCCAATGATGGTCTTCGCCCACATCAGCGACATCCACATCGGCGGTTCCGAGGCGAGCGCGGATCGGGCGCGGCTCGTGATGCGCCATCTCTCGACGCTCCGGCTCGACGCCGTGGTGGTCACCGGCGACATCGCCGACCACGCGCTCGCCGAGGAGTACGAGACGGCCGCCGAGATCCTCAGCAGCGACGTGCCGCTGATCGTCTGCCCGGGCAACCACGACTCGGTGCCGGTGTTCGAGAAGCTGATCGGCCCGGCCAACCAGGTGCTCAGGCTCGACGAGGTCACGATCGCACTGGCCGACTCCAGCGTGCCGGGCCAACCGCATGGCTATCTCGCCGACGAGACGCTGGCCTGGCTCGACGAGGTCCTGTCCGAGCGGCCCGGGGTTCCGGCCTTCGTGGGCATGCACCATCCGCCCGTCGACCTCGGCATCCCGTACGTGGACCAGATCAAGCTCGTCGAGCCGGAACGGCTCGAAGCGGTCGTGCGCAGGCATCCGCACGTGGCAGGCGTGCTCGTGGGGCACGCGCACACCGGGGTGTCCACCACGTTCGCCGGCGTGCCGCTCGTCATCGCCCCCGGCGTCATCTCCACCTGCCTGACCACCGTCGAAACGGACGGCTTCCCGCTCGACTACGAGCTGCCGCCCGCCTTCGCCCTGCACTTCTTCGACGGTGAGCGGCTCGTGACGCATTTCCGGCCGGTGATCCTCAAGTAATCTTGAGGATGTGACCAACGTGGCATGGAACTCCAAAGAGCTCACCGTCGGCCAGCTCGCCGAGCGCAGCGGCGTCGCCGTGTCCGCCCTGCACTTCTACGAGGCCAAGGGCCTGATCTCCAGCCGCCGCACCGCCGGAAACCAGCGCCGCTACACCCGCGACACCCTGCGCAGGGTGGCGTTCGTACGGCTGGCGCAGCGCCTCGGCATCCCGCTCAAGACCATCAAGGACGCGCTCGCCGGGCTGCCGGAGAAGCGCACGCCCACCCGCGACGACTGGTCGCGGCTCTCGGCGACCTGGCGCAGGGAGCTGGACGACCGCATCGAGCAGCTCCAGCGGCTGCGTGACGACCTCACCGACTGCATCGGCTGCGGCTGCCTGTCGCTGGACCGATGCGCGCTGGCCAACCCCTACGACCGGCTGGGCACCGAAGGACCGGGGGCCAGGCGCATCGACACCCGCATCTGTCCCCCGGCCTCCGACTGCCGCTAACCCTTGGCCGGCGGCACGATCAGAATCGGCCGGTGGGCGTGGTGCAGCACATGGTTGGAGACGCTGCCCAGGAGCACCGAACGCACCCCGGCCAGCCCGCGCGAGCCCGTCACGACCAGCGAGGCGTCGATCTCGTCCGCCACGTCCACGATCGTCCGCCAGATCGACTCGTAGTCGGCCACCGCCCTGGACGTCACATTCCTGAGCCCCGCCTCGGCGGCCAGCTCGGCCCCCTCCTTGGCGTACTGCTCCGCCTGGGCCTGCGCCTCACCCGTGTCCTCCGCGATCGCGAGGCCCGCCAGCGGATATCTGCGCAGCTGCACCAGCAGCGGCTCCCACACGGTGACGACGACGGCGGCCTCGGCCGTCAGATGCCGGCCCGCGAACTCGACCGCTGCCCGCGCGTCCGCCGAGCCGTCATAGGCGATCAGGATGGTCATGGCGTGCTTCCCTTCACATGGCTTCTCTCTTTGAAGCGCCGCGAAGATCGGACGGGATTCCGGCAGCCCGTGTCGCCTGCGTCACACCTTCGACCGCAGCCGCAGCACCGTCCCCGTCACCATGACCAGGGCGAGCAGGCTCAGCGTCCACGGATCGCTCGCGTTGCCGCCGAGGTTTCTGTCGATGATGTGCGAGACGGCGTGCACGACCGTCCCGACGGCCCCCGCCAGCAGGCCCACGAACAGCGCGTCCTGCCAGAACAGGGCGCCGATCAGCGCCGCCGCGATGCCGAGCTGGAACGCCCCCGCGTCGTGGAAGAGGTGCAGGTTGAACGGCGGGAAGGTGGCCACGATCTCGTAGAAGCTCCGCGGCCAGCCGAACGCCCAGATCCCCCCGGTGAGGAACGCCAGCGCGCCGACGGCCACGATCGCCTTGGTCAATCTCAGTTGGTCATACCAACAGGACTGACGAGCATGGCGTTCTGTGACACTTCCCGGCATCCCCCGGTTCGACGCCGAACCGGCCGCACGCGAACTCGGCCTGGTCTACGACGGCCCCTGCCCCGGCGGCCAGGTCGGCGCCGCCTACGTGCGCGGCCCCGACGGCCGCCGCTCGGTCCTCACGACCGGGCCGGACGTGCGCGAGCTGCTGGAGCCCGCCCGCGCCGCGGGCGTCCCGGTGCCGCGCTACGAGCTGGTACGGCCGCCGCTGATCGTCCAGCAGCTGCTACCCGGCTCCACCCCGCGCGCTCTCTCGCCTGCCACGATCCGCTCGATGGTCGAGACGAACCGGCGCTGCCGAGGCATCCTCGCCACCCGCCACGACCTGCCGGCACTCGCCCTCTACCTGCGCGGGGACGGCCCCGGCTTCTGCCTCCACCAACCGCTGCGCGACTACGACCGCCGCACCCGCAGGCTGCTCGACCAGGTGGAGGAGATCGGCGCCGCGATCCCGGAGACGCTGGACGGCGACGACCTGGTGCACACGGACTTCCATCCGGAGAACGTGCTCGTCGACCATCCGGAGAACGTGCTCGTCGACTCCTCAGGCGCGGTCACCGGGGTCATCGACTGGGACGGCGCCACCCGCGGCGACGGCCGCTTCGACCTGTTCACCCTCCGCTTCGACCTGGCCCACCGGGCGCCGGAGCTGGCAGCGCTCGTGCCGGACTCCGGCGAGGTGACGCCGGCCTGCTGGGCGCACATGAGCCTGCGACTGGTGGACTGGGCCATCCGCCACTTCACCGCCGACGAGGTCACCGCCTGGCTGGAGGTCGCCGAGCGGCTCAGACCCACATGAACGGGTCCGTGATCAAGCGAGCTGCCGGGCTAGCGGGCCGGCTCGGCCTTGTCAGCCACCCCGGCCTGCCCGCCGCAGAACACCTCCTTCAAGAGCTTCTCCAGGGCCTTCGGGAACTCCTGCGCCGGGTCGATTGCGGCGTCCCCGGTGGTCACCGAGGCGGTCAGGGTCCTACTGCCGTCGGGCGAGCTGTACATCAGCGCCCCGTAGCCCCCCGGCGGGCTGCCGTTGTGCTGGAGGACGGTGCCGCCGCAGTTCGGGCCCAGGTCCTGCACGAACAGCCCGAGGCCGTAGCTGAGCTTCCCGTGCGGCTCGCGCATCTCGGCCAGCAGCGGGGCCGGGAGGAGCTTGCCCCCGTTCAGCGCGGAGATGAACGTATGGAGATCCTGGGTCGTCGAGACCATGTCACCGGCGCCGGCCAGCAGGGAGAGGTTCTGGCGGGCGACGTCGACCACCTTCCACTGGCCGGCGTCCTGGTAGCGGTAGTAGCCATGGGCATGCGGCCCGGGGAGCTGCGTCCGGGCGCCCGGCACCACGGTGCCTCGCAGCCCGAGCGGCCGCAGGATCCGCCGCTTCACCTCCTCGGCGTGCGAGCGGCCGGTGACCTTCTCGATCAGCAGTAAGGCCAGCGTGTAGTTGGTGTTGGAGTAGCTCTGGTCCGTCCCCGGCGCGAACCGCGCCGGCTTGGACAACGCCAGCCGGACCAGCTCCTGCGGCCGGTAGGTGCGGAACCGGTTGTCCACCCACTCCTTGCCCACCGCGGGGATCCCCGGCACGAACGTCCCGTCGTCGTAGTACTCGCCGGTGTAGTTGAATACCCCGCTGGTGTGCTGCAGCAGCATCCGCACGGTGATCCGCCGGTCCAGCCCGAGCTCGGGCAGGTAGCCGGCCACCGGGGCGTCCAGCCCGATCCTGCCCTCGGCCACCAGCTGCAGCACCACGGTCGCGGTGAAGGTCTTGGTGACGCTGCCCACCCAGAACCGCCCGTTCGTCGGCGGCTTCGCGGTCTCGCCCAGCTTGCGCACCCCGGCGCTGCCGACCCAGTCGCCCCGCTGATCGTGCACGCGCAGCTGCACCCCGGCGAAGCCGGAATCGACGATCTCCTGGATGGCCTTCTGCAGCTGCGGGCGATCCTGCCCGGCGGCGGCCTTGCCGGCCACGGCGGGTGTGGCCACCCCGGCCAGCAGCGTGGCCGCCAGCGCCGTGACCGCCACTCGCCGGAAGACCCGCGGCATCCGGACTCTGTCGTTCTTGATACTCATGCCATGTCCCAGGTGATCGGGAGGCTCTTGACCCCGTAGATGTCCGCGGTCTCCGGGCGCAGGGCGACCTCTTCGGCAGGTACGGCCAGGCGCAGCGTGGGGAAGCGGTTGAGCAGTGCGGGGAGTGCGACCCGCATCTCGACGCGGGCCAGCTGCTGGCCCAGGCACTGGTGGATGCCGTGGCTGAAGGCCAGGTGCCCGCCGTCCTGCCGGCGCAGGTCGAGCACGTGGGGGTCGGTGAAGCGTTCGGGGTCGCGGTTGGCGGTGTTGAGAGACAGGATGACCGTCGAGCCGGCCTCGACGGTCTGGCCGCCCAGCTCGACGTCCTCCAGCGCGACCCTCACGAACTGCTTGGCGACGCTCAGATACCGCAGCAGCTCCTCCACGGCCTGGTCGGTGAGCGCGGGCTCGGCGCGCAGCGCCGCCAGCTGCTCCGGGTTCTGCAGCAGCGCGAAGGTGCCCAGCGCCAGCATGTTGGCGGTGGTGTCGAACCCGGCCGCCAGCAGGATCAGGCTCATCCCTTTCAGTTCCTCGTCGGTCAGGTCGCTGTCGAGCAGGTCGCTGAGCAGGTCGTCGGTGGGGTTGGCGCGTTTGGCGGCCACCAGCTGGGCGAGGTAGGTCTGGGTCGCGGTGTAGGCCGCGATCAGTTCCTCGTCGCTGACCTCGCCGCCGAGGAACTTGTCGATGTGCTCCTGGAAGGAGCCCCGGTCTTCGTACGGCACGCCCAGCAGCTCACAGATGACGATGGCGGGGATGGGCTTGGCGAAGGCGGTCACCAGGTCCGCCGACGGCCCGGCCTTCTCCATCGCGTCCAGGTGCTCGGCGGTGATCTGTTCGACGCGCTCGGTGAGCAGTCGCATTCGCCGGACGGTGAACTTGCCCACCAGCGGCTTGCGGTAGCGGCTGTGCTGCGGCTCGTCCATGAGGAGGAACTCGCCGGGCGGCGCCGCAGGGACCTCGATGTCGCCGTAGTCGACCAGCGGGTGGTGGCGCATGAGCTCCTTGCGTGAGCTGAACCGCGGGTCGGCCAGGACCGACCGGACCAGGTCGTAGCCGGTGATCAGCCAGCCCTGGTGCCCGTCGGGGAAGGGCAAGCGGCTGATCGGGCTGTGCTCGCGGGCCTCGACCAGCTCCTTGGGCGGGTCGAAGGGACAGCCGGGCTGACGCGCGGTCGGCAGCGTGGTGACGGTGTGTTCCATGGTCATTCCTCTTGTCGGCACGGCTTAGCGGGTGGACTCGCGGTTGAACAGCTTCTTCGACCAGAGGTAGCCGCCGAGCGCGATGGCGACGCACCAGCCGACCGCGATGACGGCGTTGTTCCCGATCGGCGTGCCCATCAGCAGGCCGCGCAGGGTCTCGATGAGCGGCGTGAACGGCTGGTACTCGGCGAACCAGCGCAGCACGGTGGGCATCGAGTCGGTCGGGACGAACCCGCTGCCCAGGAACGGGAGCAGCAGCAGCGGCATACCGACGTTGCTCGACGACTCGACGGTCTTGCTGGCCAGGCCGAACGCGACCGACAGCCAGATGAAGGCGAAGGCCATCATCACCAGGAAACCGATGAGGGCGAGCCAGTCGCCGGGCCCCGCCGACGGCCGGAAGCCGATGAGCAGCGCGACGCCGATGACCGCCGCGATGCTGAGCATCGTCTGGATGAGGCTGCCGATGACGTGTCCGGTCAGGACGGACACACGGGCGATGGCCATCGTCCGGAACCGGTCGACGATGCCCTCGGTCATGTCCGTGGCGATCGAGATGGTGGTGCCCTGGACCGCGGCGGTGATCGTCATCAGGATGATCGCGGGGGTGACGTAGTTGACGTACTCCGCACGTCCGCCGGAGACGCCGCCGAGCCCGGCGCCGAGCGTGCCGCCGAAGACGTAGACGAACAGCAGCAGGAAGACGATCGGCATGCCGATGAGCGTCAGTGTGATGGACGGGTAGCGCACCATGCGCTTGAGGTTGCGGCGAAGCATCGTCGCCGAGTCGGTCAGGGCGTAGGACAGAGTGCTCATCGTGCGGTCACCTTCTCCTTGTTGCCGGTGAGAGCGAGGAAGACGTCGTCGAGGTCGGGGGTGTGCACGCTGAGCGAGTCGACCTCGACCGCGTTCTGGTCAAGCCGGTCGATCAGCGCCTTCAGCGACCTGAGGCTGCCGTCGTGCGGTACGCGCAGGACGAGGGTGTCGCTGTCGCGGGACACCTGGCCCACGGCGCGCGCGGCGGATTCGACGTCGCGCTCGTCGGCGAACCGCAGCAGGACGTGGCCGCCGGGAATGCGCCGCTTGAGCTCGTCCGCGGTGCCCTCGGCGACGATCTTCCCGTGGTCGAGCACCGCGATCCGGTCCGCGAGCTCGTCGGCCTCCTCCAGGTACTGGGTGGTGAGGAAGATGGTGACGCCACCCGCCACGAGTTCCCGCACGATCTGCCACATGGCGCGGCGGCTGCGCGGGTCCAGCCCGGTGGTCGGCTCGTCGAGGAAGATCACCTGCGGTGAGCCGACCAGCGTCATCGCGAGGTCGAGCCGCCGCCGCATCCCGCCGGAGTAGGTCGCCGCCGTCTTCTTGGCCGCATCGACGAGGTCGAACTGTTCGAGCAGCTGAGCGGCCCTGCGCCGGCCCGCCTTCCGGCCGAGGTGGTGCAGATCCGCCATCATGGTCAGGTTCTCCTGACCGGTCAGCAGGTTGTCGACCGCCGAGAACTGGCCGGTGACGCCGATCGCGGCACGCACCGCGTCCGGCTCGGCGGACAGGTCGTGACCCGCGATCCGCGCGCTGCCCCCGTCGGCGCGGATCAGCGTGGACAAGATCTTGACTGTGGTGGTCTTGCCGGCGCCGTTGGCGCCGAGCAACGAGAAAACGGTGCCACGCGGGACGTCCAGGTCGACGCCGTCCAGCACGACGTGGTCGCCGTACGACCGGCGCAGTCCGGTCGCCGTGATCGCAGATTGGGATGGCATGGTCATGAGAACTCCTTCGAGATCTGGTCAGGAACGACGGACGGTGATGTCGCCGAACGACGTGTGCGCGTGCACTTCGACGGTCTGCTCGGACTTCTCCGGTGCTTCGCTGAGATCGTCCAGCGAGTTCTTCACCCGCCCGTACGAGGTGTTCAGGTCGAGCCATGCGGCGGTGCCGGCGGCGACACCGATTTCGAGGTGGCCGGTCGAGGTGCGCAGCGTGATGGTGTCGCGCGTGACCTGGCCGACGCGAATGTTTCCGTTGGAGGCCTTGGCTTCCACCATGGCGTCGGCCCGGTCGACGGAGATGTCGCCGTTGGCCGAGCGCACCCGAAGTTCGCCGGTGACGGTGCCGATGTCGGTGTTGCCGTTGGAGTTCTTGATGGCGGCGGTGCCGCCGATCTCGCCGATGCGCACGCGCCCGGTGCCGGTGGAGACATCGGCGTTGCCCGCGACCGATTCGACGGTGATGTCGCCACCGGAGGTGCCCAGTCGAAGCGGCCCGGTCCGGTCGAGGCGGAAATGCCCGACCGACGTCTTGAGCCGGCACTCCCCCAGCGTGCCGGCGCCGCGCAGGTCCGCTGCCGACAGGTCCGCGTGCACGTGCGAGCCGGTGGGAAGTTCGATCAGCACGTCGACCGACCTGGTCTTCTTGGAGAAGTCGGCAATGCGGGCCTTCGGCCCACGGACCGTCAACGTGCCGTTGGCGTACTCGACGCGCGTCTTCTGCGCGGCGTCCACATCGGACTCGTTGGACTCGTCGCTCGGCCGCACCTCGACGACGGTGTCGGTCCGGTCGCTCGCGATGATCTGCACGTCTCCGACGGAGATCTCGATCGTGGCGGAAATCGGTTCAGGCGTGGCGAAAACAGGCATGGCTATCTCCTTGGCATGGGTCAGAAGAACATCTCCGCTGGTCGGAGATGAACGAAGAAAGTGGTGCTGGGTGCAGCGTGAGCTAGCGAGCCCAGCCGGTGTGACGCTGCGCGATGAGCTTGCCGCGCCGGTCGGAGCCGTGGTCGCGCTCCGGGGCACGCAGCGAGGTCGAGGCGGCCCGCACGAGCCAGGCGTTGAGCGAGCGACCTTCCTTGCCCGCCGCCTCCTCGATCGCGGCCTTGAGCTTTTCCGGGAGGCGGACGTTGATCCGTGCCACTGGGCCGTCCTCGAAGCTCGCCACGGCGTCGTCAGCCGACACCGCGCCCAGATCCGAGGTGTCCTCGAGTGGCTTCTCCGCCTGCTGAACCGTCACGACGAAGTTGGGGTCACGTCCACGCAGGTGCACCTGGACCGAACCGGGAGCCAGGTCTCGGGTGATCTCGTCGGCAGCCGCCGACAACGCCTCGAGCAGGGTGAGCCGGATCGCCGACTCCATCGACACGGTCAGCCGCTCGATCAGCGCACTGGCGTCACCATCGCCGGTCTCGACGGCGGTCAGCAGCTCGCGACCGAGGGAGGCCACATATGGGGTCAGGTCCATGGCACCACTATGGCACACCATGATGCCATCAGCAAGCCATAGTGGCTCAGATTGGCATCACTCCGGCTCAGGCTGGATGTTCAAGCCGATCGCGACACGTGAACTCGCACGTCAGAGGGGGCGCTCCGACGCGGCCTAGTGCTGAGCCATGTCCACGAAGCGGCTGTAGTGGCCCTGGAAAGCCACCGTCACGGTGGCGGTGGGGCCGTTACGGTGCTTGGCCACGATCAGGTCGGCCTCGCCCGCTCGCGGGGACTCGCGCTCATAGGCGTCCTCGCGGTGCAGAAGGATGACCATGTCCGCATCCTGCTCGATGCTGTTGTGGGCCGAGATCCCGTTCGCTACGAAGTTGTGGGTGCCGAGGACGGTGGCGTCGTAGACCGGCTCCTCGCCCAGGCTTTCGATGGAGGCCACCTCGTCCCAGAACACGTCGTTCACCGCCAGCATCTCCAGGTCGGAATCGTGGAGGATCGCGGCCACCCTGCCCAGCCGTTCCCGGCTCGGCGCGTGCTTCCACTGGGTGCTGCCGCAGAACTGGGTACCCAGCTCTGCGGCGAACTGCCGGTGAGTCACGCCCTGTCCTGCCAGGACGTCTCGTACACGACCCCATACCTCACGGGGAATGGTGTCGTTGTTGGTGTTGATCACGCGGTGCTCCAGTTCAGCGACGCACCTCTCGGCCTGCTTGGATCGCTCTCCGTGGACGCCGACATCCCGCAGAAAGCGGAGCTGGTTTTCCGCGCCGTAGATGTACAACTGGAAGCAGGGCCGGTGATTACCCTTGCGGGTCTCCTTCATCTGTGAGGCGATACCGTGCCGTAGGAGAAGTTGCGAAACATCGTCCACGAGGCGGCGGCTTGTCGAGGCGTAGTAGACACGAGCCTGGCCGATCTTCTCGTCCCACCAGACGCATCCATCGGTCGCCCACAGATGCCGTAGGAACAGCGCGGTCTGGTCTTCGGGTAGGGAGAACAGGCCGCCTGGGAGGAACTTCTCGTGACTGCGGAGCCCGAACAGTCCGAGTCCGTCGAGCCATGCGGCAATCGGATTCCGCTTGCCGTGGGTGAGTCGATAGGGAGCCGGCAGTCGCAGAGTGGTGACACGAGCGGCGGGGTAGTCGTCTCGGATCGCCGTGATGCCGAAGTGCTGTGCCGCTTCGGCCACCGCCTTCAGGCACGCCTCGTCCTTGCTCGCGTAGCGGATCGGCTGCCTCTTGACGAATGAGCCATCTCCGATCATGTGCCCGAGGAGAACGATCTCTTCCTCGGGCCACGCCTTCGTATGTTGCGGAGCGGGGATGCGTCGCGGAACGGCCAGGCGCTCGCCTGGGGCGAGCTCCCCCAGCGGGAGCCAGCCTTCGTAGGTCATGAAGGGGTGATTCGCGGTCGCCTTGACCTCCCGGCCAGACTTGAGCTTGAGTCGGAAGACTTCCTTCACCCCGCTGGGGAACACGTGTGTCATGGTCCGCTGGACCAGCCGGAGCCCGTCGTCGAGCGACCACACCGGGATGTCGCGCGCGCCCGCCTCCAGAAGGTCGCCCAGTGACACCTCCGCGCCGGTGTCGGCCCGCAGGATGCGCGTGTCGGCGGTCAGGCACCCCGACTCACGCAGGTCGCTCACCATGGGCCGCTTGTCCGTGCGCTGCTCGGGGCCACGGTTGAGCTGGGAGATCGCGATGACCGGGACCTCCAGCTCCTTGGCCAGCAGCTTGATGGCACGGGAGATCTCGGACACCTCGTTCTGGCGGCTCTCTGTCTTCTTCGGCGAGCTCATCAGCTGGAGGTAGTCGATGATCACGAACCGCAGGTCGTTGCGCTGCTTGAGCCGCCGGCACTTGGCCCGGATCTCCATCATCGACATGTTGGGCGAGTCGTCGATGAACAGCGGCGCCTCGGCGACCTCGCTCATCCGCCGTGCCAGCCGGGTCCAGTCGTCGTCGCCCATCATGCCCGAGCGCATCGCGTGCAGCGCGACCCTGGCCTCGGCGGACAGCAGGCGCATCGTGATCTCGTTGCGGGACATTTCCAGGGAGAAGATGACGGTGGTCATCCCGTTCTTGATCGCAGCGGACCGCGCGAAGTCCAGGCCGAGAGTGCTGTTGTGGGTGGGGATGCAGGCCCGGCCGGCCAGGTACATGTGGTCGGGGTTGTCCACCTGGACGCAGCGCACCGGCCGCGTCGGGATGGGCCGGACGTCCACGATGTGGCGCACCAGCGTCGACGGGTGCGCCTCGTCCACCTGCCTGTCAGCCTTGCGGGGCAGGCGGAAGACCCTGTCCGGCGTGGTGAAGCCGATCATGTAGGAGGACGCCTCGGTGCGCCTGCTCAGCGTCGCCCTGTAGCCGAGGCTCAGGATCAGCTCGTGCACGTCGTGAGCGAGCCGCCGGCTCGTCACGGCGAACTGGATCTGCCCGTCCTCGTTCACGTACCCGTCGGAGTCGAGCAGGCCCGCGAGCAGATCACGTCGCTGTCGCTCCGAGCCGCGCAGGTAGAGCCCCGGAATGTGCTTGTCGTTGAGTACGCCCAGCGTGCGCAGGATGCGGTGGATGCCGCTCGATGCGTCAGCCGGCTCAGGAAGAGAGAGGTCGTAGCCGATCGTCGGCCCGACCCGCTCGACGCGCAGCCCCTCGGCCTGGAGGGTCGCGATGATCTCGGGGTCGAGCGTGGTGACGCGCGCGCCGGCGCCGAGCCAGATCCCCAGTGCGTAAGCGGAGAGCGGGAGATCCTGCTCATCGAGGTGGAATGCTCCTGACACCGCTACGGCATGGTTGGGCCGCCGGTCCGCGGACGAGCATCGCAGCGTGGCGGCGATCTCCTCGGTGGTGACCACGCTCCTGTGCTGAGCCGTCGTGGCGGCATCCGTCGGGTTCGTGTGCCATGCGTGGCTTCGGACCGGACCGCCCACGGCCACCGGCAGCCTGCCCAGAGCCCTCCTGGCGGCTCGCGTGACGGTGCGCCATTGGTGCTGGGCGTCCGCCACGATCACTGTGCCGTCGCTGAACTCCACCTCATAACAGGGCCTGCCGTGCATGACGCCGGTGGCCGCGACGACGCGCGTCGGCCTGCCGTCGGCGTCGATGAGCTGGTCGCCGACCCGGACCTGCCCCATGGTCGTCCAGCCGGTCGGCGTCGGAAGCGGCGTGTCCAGCGCGAGCGCCTTGCCGATGGCCGGTCGGGCGGCCACGACGATCATCTGGCCCGGATGGAGACCGTTGGTGAGCTGGTCGAGGTCCTGGAAGCCGGTGGGGACGCCGACCATCTGGCCGCCCCGGCTGCCGATGGCCTCCAGCTCGTCCAGGGCGCCCGGCATGATGTCGGCCAGTGCGGCGTAGTCCTCGGAGGTGCGGCGCTCGGTGACCTTGTAGATCTCCGCCTGGGCGCGGTCGACGAGGTCGTCGACCTCTTCGTTCTGGCCGCCGTAGCCGAAGGAGACGATGCGGGTGCCGGCCTCGATGAGGCGGCGCAGGATCGCCTGCTCTCTGACGATCTTCGCGTAGTAGCCGGCGTTGGCGGCCGTCGGGACGACGGCGGTCAGGGTGTGGAGGTAGGCGGCGCCGCCCACCCTGGCCATCTCGCCGCGCTTCTGCAGCTCGTCGAAGACCGTGACGGCGTCGGCGGGCTCCCCCCGGCCGTAGAGGTCGGTGACGACGTCGTAGATCATCTGATGGGCGGGCCGGTAGAAGTCGTCGGACCGCAGGATCTCGACCACGTCGGCGATCGCGTCCTTGGACAGCAGCATGCCGCCCAGCACGGACTGCTCCGCGTCGATGTTGTTGGGTGGTGTGCGCTCGAAACCCGGGCCCGCGCCCACCTCTTCGTCAATGCTCACCGCGCCCCCTCAACAGCTTGCAGGCGGTCGCACCACCCCCACTTGTAGTCGACCGGTGTGACAGTTTCGCGGCTCGCCGCGCTGACGGCAACGCGGCCTGTGGACAACACTGTGGACGAGCTGTGCATGAACGGGCTGAACGTGTGAAAGGCCTGTGGACGACCCTGGGGATAACTATGAAAGAGATCCACCGAAAGTGCTCTGACCTGGAAGAACAGTATCCACCGGCTGTGGAGGGAAGAAAGTTGGACCGCCACGCCGGGTAAGGGTCATAATAGACGAATGCCCATTACACGTCAGGACCGGGAGATACTCCGCCTAGCCGTGCCCGCGTTCGGGGCGCTGGTCGCGGAGCCGCTCTTCCTGCTCGCCGACTACGCCATCGTGGGCCACGGGCTGGGCACCACCGCCGTAGGCGCGCTGGGCGTGGCGGGAGCGGTCCTGGCGACGCTGGTGAACCTCTGCGTCTTCCTCGCCTACGGCACGACCGCCTCCGTGGCCCGGCAGACCGGAGCCGGCAACCACGACCGGGCCATGCGCAGCGGTGTGGACGGCATCTGGCTGGCGCTGGCCATCGGCGCGGCGCTGATCGCCGTCTGCTGGCCGCTCGCCCCGGCCATCGTGGACCTGTTCGGAGCGGGCCCAGAGCAGGCCGAGCAGGCTGTGACGTACCTGCGGATCAGCCTGCTCGGCGCGCCCGGGATGCTGGTCGTGCTGGCCGGCACCGGCGTGCTGCGCGGGCTCCAGGACACCGTCACGCCGCTGGCGGTGGCAGTGGGGTCGTTCGTGCTCAACGCGGTGCTGAACGCCTGGTTCGTGCTCGGCCTCGGCTGGGGCATCGCGGGATCGGCATGGGGGACGGTGCTGGCGCAGACGCTGGGCGCCGCCGTGTACGTGATCGTGGTGGTTCGGGCGGCGCGACGGCTGCGTACCTCGCTCAGGCCCGATCCTGCCGGGGTCAAGCAGGCGGGCACGGCCAGCTTCGCCCTGCTCATCCGCACCATCTGCCTGCGGATCGTGCTGCTGGTCGCCACGGTGATCGCCACCAGGATGGGGCAGGCCGAGCTGGCGGCCTACGCCATCGCCACCCAGGTCTGGACGATGCTGGCCTTCGCCCTGGACGCGATCGCCATCGCGGGCCAGGCCATCACCGGGCGCGCGCTCGGCGCCGGGGACGTCGCCGCGACCAGGGCCGCCACCAGGCGGATGGTGGTGTGGGGCGGCTGGTCGGGTGTGGTGCTCGGGCTGGCCGTGCTGGCGGTCCGGCCGCTGCTGCCGGGCCTGTTCGACGCCGACCCGCACGTCGCCGCGCAACTCCTGGCCGTGCTCTGGCCGGTGGCGCTGTTCCAGCCGATCTGCGGCGTGGTGTTCGTGCTGGACGGCGTGCTGATCGGCGCGGGCGACCAGCGCTACCTCGCGTGGGCGGGGGTGTGGACGACGCTGGCATACCTGCCCGCCGCCCTCGTCGCCGCCGGTTTCGGCATCGTTGCACTTTGGTGCGCGCTCGGGGTGTGGATGGTGGCACGTTTGATCACGCTGGGCCGGCGGGCCGTGGGGACGACCTGGCTGGTGACCGGGGCGTAACCGAACCGTGCTTGCTGTTGCTCAAGTGGTGAGGCACTGTGGGCGAGTCCCACGAGCGGGGTGTGTCATTGTCCTCTATCACGCGACGTCTGCCGCCTGCTGAGGCGACCGAGCTACGCACGAGCGCCCGTCACGCGCTGGCCCAGGTCTACCGCACCGCCGACCTTGTGGTGCTCGGACTCGGCGTCATGATCGGCGCCGGCATCTTCAGCATCGCCGGTCAGCAGGCCGCGACCACCGCCGGGCCCGGCGTGATCCTCTCCTTCATGATCGCCGGTATCGCCTGCCTGCTCGCCTGCCTGTGTTACGCCGAGCTGTCGTCCACGATGCCGAGGTCCGGCAGCGCCTACACCTTCGCCTATGTGATCTTCGGTGAGGTGTGGGCGTGGATCATCGGCTGGGCGCTGATCCTGGAGCTGCAGCTCGCCGCCGCCGTGGTGGCCAAGGCCTGGTCGCAGATCACCGTCGGCGCCATCGGCAACTTCGGGGTACGGGTGCCGTACCCCGATGTGGTCGCGAACGTCCTCGTGGTGGTCATCCTGGTGCTGCTGACGGGGGTCGTGGCGGTCGGCGCGCGGATCGGCCTGCGCGCACTGTGGATCATGGTGTCGGCGAAGCTGCTGGCCATCGGCGCCGTCATCGTCGTCGGGGCCGCGCACGTCGACGTGGCCAACTTCGGCGACTTCTACGCCGAGCCGGAGCCGCGCACCGTCGCGAAGGCGACCGTGCTGGACGTCTTCTTCGGGCAGGGCCAGGCTTTCGGCTGGATCGGCGTGTTCGCGGCGGCCCCCGTCATCGCCTTCGCCTACATCGGCTTCGACATCGTCGCCACCGCCGCCGAGGAGACCGTCAACCCGCGCGCGGTGGTGCCGAAGGGCATGATCCGCAGCCTGGTGATCGCCACGGTCATCTACATCGCGGTGGCCGCGGTCATGGTCGGCATGATCCCCTACACCAGCATCTCGCTGGACGCGCCACTGTCCAGCGCCTTCCAGGAGGTCGGCGAGGACTGGATGGTGCACGTCATCGACGCGGGCGCGGTGCTCGGTCTGACGACCGTGATCCTGGTACTGATCGTGGGCCAGACGCGGGTGCTGTTCTCGATGGCCCGTGACGGGCTGCTCCCCCGGCCGCTGGGGGCGATCAGCCGCGCCTACCACACGCCGCAGCGGGCGACGCTGGTGATCGGCGCGATCGCGATCGTGCTGGCCGTGTTCGTGCCGGTGCTCACGATGCAGGAGCTCGTGGTGATGGGGACGCTGTTCGCGTTCCTGTTCGTGGCGGCCGGAGTGATCGTGATGCGGCGCACGATGCCCGACCTGGAGCGCGGCTTCCGGGTGCCGCTCTCGCCGGTGCTGCCCGTCGCCTCGCTCATCGCCACGCTCTGGCTCATGGTGAACCTGCAGACGCTGACCTGGGCCTGGTTCGCCCTGTGGATGGCCTTCGGCCTGCTGGTCTACCTCGTGTACGGCAGGCGGCACAGCCTGCTGGCCGCCGACCAGCGGGCGCCGGTGCCCAACAGCCGGGGGCGGCACCGGCGTTAGAAGCGGCCGGAGTCGAGCACCCTGCGCAGGAAGCTCCTGGTGCGCTCGTGGTCGGGCTCGCTGAAGATCTTCTCCGGCGGCCCCTTCTCCAGCAGGACGCCGCCGTCGAGGAAGCACACGGTGTCGGAGATGTCACGGGAGATGGACATCTCGTGGGTCGTCACGATCATCGTCATGCCCGACTCCTTGAGCTCCCTGATGAGCGCGATCACCTCCGTGACCAGCTCGGGGTCGAGCGCCGAGGTGACCTCGTCCAGCAGCATCAGCCTGGGCCGGGTGGCCAGCGCCCGGATGATGGCCACCCGCTGCTGCTGGCCGCCGGAGAGCTGGTCGGGGTAGGCGCGGGCCTTGTCCGCCAGGCCGAACCTGCCGAGCAGGTCGACCGCCCGTTCCTCGGCCTCTCCTCTGGGGACCTTGTGCACCTGCCTGGGCGCCAAGGTGATGTTGTCCAGCACGCTCATGTGCGGGAACAGGTTGAACGCCTGGAAGACGATGCCGAGCCGCTTGCGCACGCCGTCCACGTCCACCCGGGGGTCAGTGATCTCCTCCCCGTCGAGGTGGATGACGCCGTCGTCGACCGTCTCCAGCAGGTTCACGCAGCGCAGCAGCGTCGACTTGCCCGACCCGGACGCGCCGATCAGGCTCACCACCTCGTGCGGGCGGACTTCCAGGTCGATGCCGCGCAGCACGCTGTGGCCGCCGAAGTCCTTCCACACCCCCTCGATGGTCAGCAGGCTCATGCGCCCCGCCTCCTTCGTGCGCGCTCGGCCAGGTGGTCGGTGAACCGGGCCAGCGGGATCGTCAGCAGGATGAACAGCAACGATGTGACCAGGTAGGGGGTGTAGTTGAAGGTGCTCGACGCGTGGATCTGCG
Source organism: Nonomuraea sp. LPB2021202275-12-8 (assembly GCF_037044575.1). Lineage (NCBI taxonomy): Bacteria > Bacillati > Actinomycetota > Actinomycetes > Streptosporangiales > Streptosporangiaceae > Nonomuraea > Nonomuraea sp. LPB2021202275-12-8. Next base: position 54,947 of record NZ_JBAHWD010000013.1, read on the forward strand.
CCTGCCTGAGCGCCTCCAGCGGCCCGATGGTGGCCACCAGCGCGGTGTCCTTCTGCAGCGAGATGAAGTCGTTCAGCAGCGGCGGGACCACCCGCCGGGTGGCCTGCGGCAGCACTACGAAACGCATCGTCCTGCCGTGGCTCAGGCCGAGCGACCGGGCCGCGGCCACCTGGCTGGGATGGATCGACTCGATGCCGGAGCGGAACACCTCGGCCACGTACGCGCCGTACGACAGGGTCAGCGCGATGATGCCCAGGGTGGCCAGGTCGGTGGGAGCGCCCCGCAGGTTGAGCGCCGGCAGGCCGAACCCGATCAGGTAGATGACCAGGATCGTCGGCACGCCGCGGAAGACGTCGGTGTAGAGCGTCGCCAGCGCCCGGATCGGGAAGAAGGCGGGCGTGCGGATGCCGCGGGCGAGCGCGACCAGCAGACCCACCAGCAGGATCAGCGGCTCGGCGATCAGGAACATCTTGATGTTGAGCAGGAAGCCGTCCGCCACGTCGGGCAGCGCTCTGACGAACATCTCCCAGCTGAAGAACGTCTCCTGCACCCGGGGCCAGCCGGGCGCGCTGGTGACGACCCACACGACCAGGACGACGAAGACGAACGTCGAGGCGGTGGCGATCGAGGCCGTGCGGCGGCCCTGGGACCCGCGAACCCGCTCACGCTCCCGCTGCCGCTCGCTCTTGACCCGGGTGGGGCCGGCGGTCACCGCAGTTCCGGCGCGCCCGCCGCCTCACTCAGCCACTGCTGCTCGATCTTGGCCAGCTCGCCCTTGGACTTGAGCGCGTCCACGGCCTTGTCGACGCACGACTTGAGCGCACTGCCCCGCTCCATGACCAGGCCGAACTCCTCGGGAGTCCCGCCCGTCGAGCTGAACTGGCCGACGATCTTGGAGTTCTCGACCTGCGCCGCCGTGACGTAGAACGCCGTCGGCAGGTCCAGGACCAGAGCGTCGATCTGCTTGTTCTTCAGCGCGTTGATGGCGTCGATCTGCTCGTTGTAGACGTTCGGGTCGTCGCTGGGCTTGATCACGTTGCGCACGGCGTCGAGCGAGGTGGTGCCGACCTGCACGCCGATCTTGGCATCCTTGAGCTCGGCCAGCGACTTGGCCGAGACGACCTTGCCACCGTCGACGGCCACGACGGCCTGCTTGGCGGTGTAGTAGCCGTTGCTGAAGTCGACGGCCTTGGCCCGGTCAGGGGTGATGGAGACCTGGTTGATGTCGAAGTCGAACTGCTTGGGCCCGGGGGCGAAGGCCGAGTCGAACTTGACCGTGCTCCACTGCACCTCGCTGCGGTCGAAGCCGAGCTCCCCCGCCACCGCGTACGCCACCGCGCTCTCGAAGCCCTGGCCGTTCGCGGGATCGTCGTCCTTGAACCACGGCTCGAAGGCCGGCTTGTCCGTGCCGATCGTCAGCTTCCCCGCGTTGATGAGCTTGAGCTGCTCCTTGGAGCAGGCGGTGGACGACGTCGGTGATGCCGTGGCCGAGGTGGTCGCCGTGTCGTCGGCGGGCGCACAGGCGACGGCCGCCACCGCGAGCGCGCCGAGCGCGAGCAGCATCGAGGGACGGGCCATGGCTAGCCTCCAGGGGGACGCAAGGGAGAAACGTAGGGATTCTACGCTGCTTGAAGTACGCCTCACCTGCGGTACGGCCTGGTGTAGAGAGAGCCGCGGCCCCCCTCCCGCGATGCGGAAGGAGGGCCGCGGCGAAGCCGGGGATCGTCAGCCTGCGACGACCTCGACGTCCACGGACGCCGAGACCTCGGGGTGCAGCTTGACGGTCACCTTGTGGGAGCCGACGCTCTTGATCGGGTTGACGATCTCGATGCGACGGCGGTCGAGGATCGGGCCACCGGCAGCCTTGACGGCGTCGGCGATGTCACCCGTGGTGATCGAGCCGAACAGGCGGCCGGAGTCGCCCGCGCGGGTGGTCAGCCGGACGCGGAGCGCGCCGATCTGGCCGGCGACCTCCTTGGCCGTGCCCAGGTCGCGGATCTCCCGAGCGTCACGAGCCTTCTTGATGGACTCGATCTGCTTCTCGGCGCCACGCGTCCAGCGCATGGCGTAGCCGCGCGGGATGAGGTAGTTACGGCCGTAGCCGTCCTTGACCTCGACGACGTCGCCAGGGGTGCCGAGGCCGGAGACCTCGTTGGTGAGGATGAGCTTCATATCGACAGACCTCCCTTAGCGCGCGGTGCTCGTGTAGGGCAGCAGAGCCACCTCACGGGCGTTCTTGATCGCGGTCGCCACGTCGCGCTGGTGCTGGGTGCAGTTGCCCGTCACCCGGCGCGCACGGATCTTGCCGCGGTCGGAGATGAACTTCCGCAGCAGCGCCGTGTCCTTGTAGTCGACGTAGGAGATCTTGTCGTGGCAGAACAGGCAAACCTTCTTCTTGGGCTTGCGCAGTGCCGGCTTTGCCATCGTGGTGCTCCTTTCAGAGCCCCGCCGTGCGGCGGGAATGGACTCGGGCTTGGTGGACTGGATTTAGAAAGGCGGTTCGTCGCTGAAGTCGCCGCCGCCCTGCTGGCCGCCGCCGAATCCGCCGCCGGAGGAGCCGCCCTGCTGGCCGCCGCCGCCGCCCTGGAAACCGCCGCCGCCACCGCCGAAACCGCCGCCCTGGGGCGGGGCCGGGGAAGCGGAGGCCCACGGGTCGTCGGCCGGACCGCCGCCGAAGCCGCCGCCACCGCCGCCACCCTGACGGGTGGTGCGGTTGACCTTGGCCGTGGCGTTACGCAGGGACGGGCCGACCTCGTCGACCTCGACCTCGTAGACGGTGCGCTTCTCGCCTTCCTTGGTCTCGTAAGACCTTTGCTTGAGCCGCCCCTGCACGATGACCCGCATGCCGCGCTGGAGGCTCTCGGCGGCGTTCTCAGCCGCCTGCCGCCACACGTTGCAGGTCAGGAAGAGGCTTTCGCCATCCTTCCACTCGTTGGTCTGGCGATCCATGAACCGCGGAGTGGACGCGATGCGGAATCGAGCCACCGCTTGCCCCGTCGGGGTGAAGCGCAGCTCCGGGTCGTCGACAAGGTTGCCGACGATGGTGATTACGGTGTCGCCTGCTGCCATGGCTAGCGCTCGCCTTCCTGCACGCCTTCGCTTTGGGTTACGGCTCAGAGTACGGCCGCCGCCCGACAAAAAGCCGGGCAACGAGCTGCTTAGTGCACGTCGGGACGCAGGACCTTGGTGCGCAGGATGCCCTCGTTGAGGTTCATCTGCCGGTCGAGCTCCTTGACCGTCGCGGGCTCCGCGGACAGGTCGATGACGGCGTAGATGCCTTCGGACTTCTTGTCGATGTCGTAGGCGAGGCGGCGACGGCCCCAGACGTCGACCTTCTCCACGGTGCCGCCGTCATTGCGGACCACGGTGAGGAACTGGTCGAGGGACGGCGCCACAGTGCGCTCATCGAGCGAAGGGTCCAGAATGACCATTACTTCGTAACGACGCATGCGGGACTCCAACCTCCTCTGGACTCTTGCGGTCACGACACTCTGCCGTGACAGGAGGACGCTGCGCGGGTCCCGGGCGCCCCATTTCGGCGCCTCGGGGTGACGGGTCACCCATCACAACGCAGCCTGTTCAGGTTACCAGCCGCGCACAGATGGGAAAGCATGTAGGAAACCCGAGGGGGTGGTTCGCCGTGCCGCACCTGCTCCAGCCCACACAGAACGCGCGGTTCAGGCTCACACTCAACACCGACGGCCGTCCGCACCCTGTCGAGAACATCCTCGCCATCAGCACGCTGGTCTGCGGCATCGTCTCCTTCGTCGGGACGTTCTTCCCCGGCGGCCACGTGATCTCGTCCTGGTTCGGTGTGCTCGGCTTTGGGATGGGCCTTTACTCCCAGTACGTCTCGGTCACCACGCCGCAGCGCTCGCTCAACATCATCGGCCTGGTGGCGTCCTTCGTCGGCGTCGCGCTCGGCATCGCCAGAGGCGGCTTCCTGCCATGACGAACGGCCCCGGTAGTAGTACCGGGGCCGTTCGGCGATATCAGTCAACCGCCGATGTGCAGGTCCACGCCGAGCAGGACCAGGAACCAGAGGAAGACCGCGAGCAGCGCCTCGGCGATGTCCTTGAGGATCGCCGGCGTGATGTAGTCGTACACCCATGCCACGTAGATTCCGATGAACACGTAGACCAGGATGATTAAGGAGCGCCAGCGCCAGCGGCTCATATCGTTCTCCTCGTGTAGGGGGTGTCTGGCGACTGCCCCGGTGCAGGTCCGCCAAACGGATAGGCTCCTGACATGGTGCGCATCGGAGCTCATGTCGGCCAGGACGACCCCGCCGCCCACGCCGCGGCGATCGGCGCCGAGGTGGTGCAGTTCTTCCTCGGCAACCCGCAGGGCTACAAGAAGCCCGAGCTGCCCGGCCGGCCGGTCGAGGGCGTCGACATCTACATCCACGCCCCCTATCTGGTGAACGTGGCCTCGACCAACAACCGCATCAGGATTCCCAGCCGTAAGCTGCTCTCCCAGCATCTGGAGGCGGCCGCGAGCATCGGCGCCAAGGGCCTGATCGTGCACGGCGGCCACCTCAACAAGGACGACGACCCGCAGGCGGGCTTCGACAACTGGCGCAAGGTCTTCGAGCGCCTCGAGTGCCCCGTCCCGGTGCTGATCGAGAACACCGCGGGCGGCGACAACGCGATGGCTCGCAGCCTGGAGCGCATCGCCCGGCTCTGGGACTCCCTCGACGGCTTCGACGTGGGCTTCTGCCTCGACACCTGCCACGCGCACGCGAGCGGCGAGGACCTGTCCGGCATCGTCGACCGGGTCAAGGCCATCACCGGCCGGATCGACCTGGTGCACTGCAACGACTCGCGCGACGACTTCGGCTCGGGCGCCGACCGGCACGCCAACCTGGGCAAGGGCAGGATCGACCCGGAGCTGATCCTGGAGGTGTGCCGGGCGGCGGGGGCGCCGGTCGTGGTGGAGACCCCGGCCGAGGGTCAGGCGGCGGACATCGCGTTCCTGCGGAAGAACCTCTAGGGAAAACACACAGCCTGTGGATAACTTCCCTGGATTACGGATGCCCGTAAGTGGGTAGAGAGATCACCCCGCCCAGGCGCCCGCGAGGAAGCGAGCGGTGTTGAGCACCATGAGCGGCCCCGACACCAGCGCGTAGACCACGATCACCCACTGCCTCCTGGTGGCGAGCCCGGCGATCGCGACCCAGAGCGGAAACCACAGCAGCAGCGAGCGCGGTAACGACAGGTAGTAGGCCGACGTCAGCAACGCTCCCGCCTGCAGCCCCACGTAGACCGCCGAGCTCCACCGGCGCAGGGCGAGAAGCCAGATCAGGGCCGCCACGGCGACCAGCGCCCCGGCGATCTCCATCCGGAAGGGCGCGCCGCTCTCGCCGTCGCTCATGGCCGCCTGCCAGGTGACCGCCCAGGACTCCCATGGCCAGACCAGCTCCCGCCCCCAGCCGGTCTCCTGCGCGTGCTTCCACGCCAGCCAGTCGCCCGAGCGGGTGAAGTGGTAGAAGGAGTACGCCACCAGCGGCAGGAATGGCACCGCCAGCCAGGGCGCCCGGCGCACCGGCTGCCTGCCGGTGACGAACTCCACGATCAGTGCGGCGGCCAGGAACAGCCCGGTGATCCTGACGCACGACGCCCCCGCCGCCAGGACGGCCGCCGCCGGCCACCGCCTCTGGCGGGCTGCCAGCCAGGCGGGGATCGCGAAGGCCAGGAAGAGCGCCTCGCTGTAGCCCGCGGCGAGGAACACGGCCGTCGGGAAGAGCACCAGCGCCAGCACCGCGGCCCAGCCCCGCGCGCCTTCCAGCTCCGCGAGCCTGGCCAGCGCCACCATGGCCACCGCTCCGGCGACCAGCGAGACGATCAGCCCACTTGCCGACCAGTCGGGCACCACGAGGTGGACCACCCGCAGCGCCAGCGGCAGGCCGGGGAAGAAGGCAGGCAGCCCCGCGTCGGGCATGCCGGGCTCCCCGTCGTAGCCATGCTGCGCGATCGTGACGAACAGCCCGGCGTCCCACTGCCGCCACTTGTCCACGTAACCGGCCAGCGCCGTCCCGAGCAGCGTCACCAGCAGCAGCCCGGCACGCGAGCCGAACCAGACCAGCAGCGCGTCCCTGGCCGAGGACCGTGTGAGCATCGCCTACGCGGTGGCCCTCAGCGTGAACCGGTCAGGAACCTCGTCGAACACCCCGCCCGCCGGGTCGTCCCGGCCCGACTGCCGTACCACGTCCTTGTCCGGGCGCAGGATGTCGCGCACCACGAAGGCCATCAGGATGACGATCGTGATGAGACGCCCCCAGACGGCGGTGAAGTAGGTGTCGTCGCCGATGCCGAGGTCGTCCCGGCTGAGCGGCGACTGTGAGAGCAGGTAGAGCCAGATGGCGAAGAAGTACCACACCTCGGCCACCTGCCACAGCGCCAGCGCCTTCCAGTTGGGCCTGGCCAGCACGGCGAGCGGCACCAGCCAGAGCACGAACTGAGGCGACCACACCTTGTTGGTGATCATGAAGGCGGCCAGCGCCAGGAAGCAGATCTGGGCCAGCCGGGGCCTGCGTGGCGCGGTCAGCGTGAGGACCGCGATGGCCAGGCAGAGCAGCGCCAGCGAGGCCATGCCCAGGATGCTGACGTCGGCGGTGCCGAGCACCGGCCAGCCCTTGTGCTGGAAGAACAGCCAGGGCGAGCCCCAGTCCACGCCGCGTTCCTGGGAGAAGACGTAGAAGCGGCGCCAGCCGTCCCAGGCGAACACCATGAACGGCACGTTGACCACCAGCCACGTCCCGGCGGCCGCGACCATGGTGACCAGGAACGGGCGCCAGCGCGCCGTCCGCAGCGTGAGCAGGAACAGGGCGCCCACGAACATCAGCGGGTAGAACTTGGTGGCGATCGCCAGCCCGAGCAGCACCCCGGCCAGCACCTGCCACCGCCTGGCCCAGGCCAGCAACACGCCCATGGACAGCGCGCCGGCGACGAGGTCCCAGTTGATGTAGGCGGCCAGCACGACCGCGGGCGCGAGCGCGTACCACAGGGCGTCCCAGCGCCGGGTGGGCCCGGCCACCGCGGCCATCAGCAGGACGCCGACCACCAGGCAGAGCCCCATGAGGACGACCGTCAGGTCGTAGAACAGGGCGCCCTGCGCGGCGGCGTCCGGCTTCACCAGCCGCGCGATCCACGCGATGACCTGCATGACCTCGCCGAGCACGACCGGATACTCGACGTGCTTGTCGAAGGCGACGTCGGCGAAGTACGGGTTCTCGGTGGCGAGCTGCCGGGCGAAGTAGAGCGGGTAGATGTCGGTGTAGCAGAAGTTCGTGTACGTGGTGACCTGGTCGTTCCAGCCACCGCTGCGGCACGGCAGCCGCACCAGGTAGGCGAGCGTCGCCCCCAGGGCCGCGAACAGCCCCAGGGGAAGGTACGGCACCGTGCGTGCGACGAAGGGCAGGCGCACCTGTGTGGTCGCAGTCACCGCTGCTCGCGCCGGCTCGGCGTCGGTTCGGGGACGGTCGCCCGGCCACCGCCGCCCGGACTGCCCAGGAAGCCGTCGTCGTCGTCCTCGGGCAACGGGTTGTCGTTGGGGTCGACGGAGATGTTGCTGTCGTCGTCGCACGGGCCGACGAACCCACATTCCTCGTCGGGGCCCTCGTCGAACGGGTTGTCCGGGTCGGCCGTCGCCGTCGGCGTCGGGGTGGCCACCGGCTTCGGCACCAGGTCCTCGGAGATACCGGTGTCGGCGCGCGGCGGGAACTGCACGACCTTCTGGCTCTTGGTGGCCTCGGTCATGAAGGTCTTCCAGATGGCCGCCGGATAGGTGGCGCCCTGGAAGCCACTGCCCAGTGTCACCTCGTACGGCTTGCTGTACGGGTTCTGCGGCGTGTAGCGCTTGCTCTTGCCCCTGGCCCACGGGCAGTTGTCGTTCACCGGCTTGACGACCTTGCCGGTCTTCGTCCTGCACTCCTGACGGAACATGCCGACCGCGGTGGACACCTGCGGGGTGAACCCGACGAACCAGGCTTCCTTGTTCTCGTTGTTGGTGCCTGTCTTACCGGCGGTGGGCCGGTCGTAGAGTGCGGCGTTGCGGCCGGTGCCGGACTTGACCACGGCCTGGAGCGCGGTGACGGCGTCGGCGGCGGCCTCGGACGAGATGACCTGCGTGGCGGTCCTGTCCTCGTTCAGGACGACCTTCTTGTTCTTGTCCACGACCTTGATGACGACGTGGTTGTCGAAGTGCTTGCCGCCGTTGGCGAAGATCGAGTAGCCGCCCGCCTGCTCGACGGCCGTCACCTGGCTACTGCCGATGGTGATGAGGAAGTGGTGGCGGGACCGGGCGTCCTCGAGCCTGTCCTTGCTGAGCCCGGCCCTGGAGGCGATGTCGATCACCTTTTCCAGCCCGACCTTCTCCCCCATCTTCGCGTAGGCGGTGTTGACGGAGCTGGCCGTCGCCGAGACGACGTCGACGGCCGAGGCCTTCATGGAGTGGTCGTTGTCGATGGGCGTGGTGCCCGGCAGCTTGACCGGGCCCTTGGTGGGCACGAAGCTGCGCAGGCTGTAGCCGGCGTCCAGCCAGGCCGCGAGCACGTACGGCTTGAACGCCGAGGCCGCTTGCTTCTGCGACAGGAAGGCGTCGTTCCAGGCGTCCTTGGCGTAGTCGTCGCCGCCGTAGAAGGCGAGGATCCGGCCGTTGGTCGGGTTGACGGCAGCCAGGGTGGCGTTGATCTCGGGGTTGAGGCTGCCCGTGTGCTGGTTCACGGCGGCCTTGGCGGCCCGCATGAGCCTCGGGTCCAGCGTCGAGTAGATCTTGTAGCCGCCCTTGTCGACGTCTTCGCGGGTGATGCTGCGCGACTCCAGCTCGTCGAGGACCGCCTGGACCATGTAGCCCTTGAGCCCCAGGAAGTAGTCCTTCGGCTTGTACTTGATCCGCTTGGGCGCCGTGGGTGTCTTGGCGGCCAAGCCGCCGTAGGTCTTCGGGTCGAGCTTGGCCATCTGGCCGATCACGTAGTCGTAGCGGAACTCGGTGGAGCCCAGCTTGCCGGCCTTCTCGGCCAGGTCGAAGGCGTCGGGGTTCTGGATGCGGCCCGCGAGGTAGGCGCCTTCCTCGGGGGTGAGCTGGCCGACCTTCTTGTTGAAGAAGGCGTCCGCCGCCGCGCCGATGCCGTAGGCGCCCCGGCCGAAGTAGATGGTGTTGAGGTACTGGATGAGGATCTGCTCTTTGGGCAGCACCTTGTTCAGCTTGACCGCGACGAAGATCTCCTTGACCTTGCGCTGGAGGGTGCGCTCCTGGGAGAGGCCGTCGTAGTAGCCGCGCGCCATCTGCTGGGTGATGGTGGAGGCGCCCTGCACCTGCTGGCCGGTGGCGGTGCTGTAGAGCGAGCGGACCATGCCGCTGAAGGAGATGCCGGAGTCCTCGCGGAAGGAGTCGTTCTCGGCGGCGATGACGGCATCCTGGACCGCCCGCGGCACCTGCTGGTAGGTGACGGGGATGCGCTTGGTGCCGAGCCTGGCGAGCTCCTTGCCGTGGGCGTCGTAGATGACGCTCTCCTGGTCCAGGACGCCTGCCTGCACCTGGTCCTCTGTCGGCACGGGCGTGTTGGCGTAGCCGACCGCGATCATGCCGAAGATGCCGGCGGAGAGCACCACGAAGCTGGCCATGACGATCTTCCAGCTCGGGATGAACCGCCGCCACTTGGGCCCCTCGCCGCCCTTGGGCGGGCCGGGCGGCTCGGACGGCCCACCGGGGCCGCCGCCGCTCCTGCGCGCGCGCCGGGGGGCGTCGCTGATCATGGTCTCCTGGTTGCTCCGCGACCGGGTGCTCTCCTGATCACCGCTGCCGCGCCTGCGGGAGCCGGGGGCGGCACGCCTGCGGGGCTCGTGCTCCGGCGACTGCTGCGGCGGCTGCTGCGGCTGATGTGCCGGTCCGGGGCCGGGGTACGGCGCGGGGCCGGGAGCCGGGCCGGGCCCGGGCGGGCGTGGGTTACCGCGTGGCGCCGGCTCGTTGTACGGCTGGGCGGCCATCGCGCCCGTCTGCTCGTAGGCGGCCTCGGGACGACGGGAGGGCGGCGCCGCTCCCCAGCCTGCCTCGCCAGTTTGCGGCGCGGACTCCTGGGGCACTGAACGGGATGAGCTGGAGCGACGGCGCCTTCCTGGGCGGGCCGTCCCCTCGTTGCTGCTGTAACTCACACGTCCTCGCATCGTCGTCGGAATAGCACGGCGGTTCTGGGGCGTGACTCCTCGCCGTCCTCGGGTTACTGCTTACGCCTGACCGCTACTGCGGGCTGACGAGTGCTGGCGGCCCGTTACCGAGGACGAACGAGACCGTCAAGTGATTCCAGGAACAACCTTGGCAGACCTCGACCAGGTGCACCCGGAACTCGTCGTAATCATGTGCCATGTCGGCCGACTCTGACATGAGCTTTGCCTGGTCGGCATGGCTGCCCGGGGGGTCACCGTGGACATGGGTCACGTTGGTGACGTTCTTCCCCTGGCATACCGGGCAGTGGCGGTCGGTCTGCTCGCCGACGTGGCGGGCAGCCCGGAGGAGGTAGGGCTGTGGGTCACAGACTCCCCCGGGCGAGGTACGCCCGGAACGCCCGGAGTGGACCGCCGCCCGCTTCGCGGGGCCGCAATCCACCACCCTTCGCTGTGACCACATGAGCGCCAGACTACGGCTTTTTACCCATTCATCCCAACGTCTTGGTGAAGTCGTTGATTGCGGCATATAGCGGCTGGACGTATCCTTCAGATGTATCGGCTCGATACATCGACGCGAGAGGGGGCGGTTCCATTGGCCAGCGGACAGGGCAGGGTTCTGGAACTGGCCGTGCTCGGGTCGCTGCACGAGACGCCACTACATGGCTATGAGCTGCGCAAACGGCTCAACGCCCTGCTGGGGATGTTCCGTGCGTTCTCCTACGGTTCGCTGTACCCCTGCCTGCGGTCGCTGCTGGAGCAAGGGCTCATCGCGGAGGAGCAGCCGGCTCCGACCACGATCGTGGGTGGCCGGTCGAAGATCGTCTACAAGCTGACCGCGGAGGGCAAGGAGCGCCTCCAGGACATGCTCACCCAGGCCGGCCCGTCCGCCTGGGAGGACGAGAGCTTCGGCGTCCACTTCGCCTTCTTCCGGCACACCGAGGCAGAAGTACGCCTGCGCATCCTCGAAGGTCGTCGAAGCCGTCTGGAAGAGCGGCTCGACAGCGTCCGCACCGCCCTGGCCCGCACCAGGGAGCGTCTTGACAGCTACACGCTCGAGCTGCAACGCCACGGGCTCGAGTCCGTCGAGCGCGAGGTCCGGTGGCTGAACGAGCTGATCGCAACGGAGAGACGGGCCTCGCAGGGGCCTGAGAGAGATACCACCTCAAGTGATGAGTAAGGGAGCGAGTGCGATGGGTTCGGTTCGCGTGGCCATTGTCGGTGTCGGCAACTGCGCGGCGTCGCTGGTCCAGGGCGTTCACTATTACAAGGACGCCGACCCGGACGCCCGGGTGCCGGGCCTGATGCACGTGAAGTTCGGCGACTACCACGTGGGCGACGTCGAGTTCGTCGCCGCCTTCGACGTGGACGCCAAGAAGGTCGGCCGCGACCTGTCCGAGGCGATCGTCGCCAGCGAGAACAACACCATCAAGATCACAGATGTGCCGCCGACGGGAGTGACCGTCCAGCGCGGCCACACCCTCGACGGCCTGGGCGAGTTCTACAGCGAGATCATCGAAGAGTCCGACGAGAAGCCGGTCGACGTGGTCCAGGTGCTGCGCGACGCCCAGGTGGACGTGCTCGTCTCCTACCTGCCCGTCGGCTCGGAGGACGCCGACCGCTTCTACGCGCAGTGCGCGATCGAGGCCAAGGTGGCCTTCGTGAACGCCCTGCCGGTCTTCATCGCCTCCGACCCCGAGTGGGCCGAGAAGTTCACCGAGGCGGGCGTGCCGATCGTCGGCGACGACATCAAGTCGCAGGTCGGCGCCACCATCACGCACCGCGTCATGGCGAAGCTGTTCGAGGACCGCGGAGTGGAGCTGCTGCGCACCTACCAGCTCAACTTCGGCGGCAACATGGACTTCATGAACATGCTGGAGCGCAAGCGCCTCCAGTCGAAGAAGATCTCCAAGACGCAGTCGGTCACCTCGCAGATCCCGCACGAGATGGCCAAGGCCGACGTGCACATCGGCCCGTCGGACCACGTGCCGTGGCTCGACGACCGCAAGTGGGCCTATGTCCGCCTCGAAGGCCGCTCCTTCGGCGACACCCCGCTCAACCTGGAGTACAAGCTGGAGGTCTGGGACTCGCCCAACTCGGCCGGCATCATCATCGACGCCGTCCGCGCCGCCAAGATCGCCCTCGACCGCGGCATCGGCGGCCCGATCCTGAGCGCTTCGTCGTACTTCATGAAGTCGCCGCCGAAGCAGTTCTCGGACGACGAGGCCCGCGACTACGTCGAGAAGTTCATCCGCGGCGAGGTCGACCGCTGAGTCCCGGCGGCGCCGCACGGTCGTGCGGCGCCGCGGGTGTGGTCAGTCCAGCCGTACGCGGGCCGCGGGTGGCAGGTCGTCGTCCGAGGCCGTCGGCCAGCGCAGCGGGTCGGGCCCGAGCGCGACCAGCAGCGGCACCTGCTCCCTGCACCACGGCGAGATGGCCAGCAGGCCGTTGAGGACGCCCGCGGTGAAGTCCGGCCACGGCATCCAGTGCGTGTCGTCCACCTCGTCGGGGTTGGGCGCCTTCGCGAGGTCGGCCGTGACGCGGTAAACAGGGCAGAGCTCGTGCTCGACGATCCCGTTGCCCATGACCGCCCGGTAGGAGAACCGCGGCAGCACCAGGTCGGCACGCTGCGCGCCGAGCCCGAGCTCGAAGGAGAGCCTGCGGATGACCGCGTGGTCCAGCGGCTCGCCGGGCATCGGATGGCCGCAGCAGCTGTTGGTCCACACTCCCGGCCAGGTGAGCTTGTGGGCGGCCCGTCTGGTGAGCAGCACCCGGCCCGCCCGGTCGAAGACGTAGCTCGAGAACGCCAGGTGAAGAGGTGTCTCGCGGCCGTGCACCGACAGCTTGGGTGCGGTGCCCAGCGAATTGCCGGCGCCGTCGACGAGCACCACGTGTTCAACAGTCGTCACGCTATGAAGCGTACGTGATCATGAGTGTCCTCAGAACCCGATTGCCCACCTGCTGCGCCAACCTCTCCGGCATCCGATCAGCGTTCCCTCGGGACTAGGCTGACTGCGTGTCTTTCGTTGCCGATCTACGTGTGGTTCTCAAAGGGCGGGATTTCAGACGGTTGTTCGGCACCCGACTGGTTTCCCAGTTTTCTGATGGGATCTTCCAGTTCGGCGTCGCCGGCTTCGCCTTCTTCAGCCCTGAGAACCAGACCACCGCCCTGGGTGTCGCCACCGGGCTGGCCGTGCTGCTGCTGCCTTACAGCATCCTGGGGCCCTTCGTCGGGGTGTTCATCGACCGCTGGTCACGACGGCAGATCCTGGTGGTCGCCCCGATGGTGCGCGGCGTGCTGCTGCTGGTGGCCGCGGGACTGGTCGCGGCCGACGTGCCCGACCCGTTCTTCTACGCCGCCGCTCTGGGCGTGCTGGGCGTCAACAGGTTCTTCCTGGCGGCCCTCGGCGCCTCGCTGCCGCACGTGGTACCGCGGGACAGGCTGATGGCGGCCAACGCGGTCACGCCGACCTCCGGCACCGTGGTCACGTTCGTCGGCGTCGGGCTGGGATTCCTGCTGCGGGAGCTGCTCGGCAGCTCGGACTCCGACGTGGCGCTGCTGCTGGTCATCTCCGGCCTGGTGTTCGGGCTCAGCGCGCTGATCGCCCGCACCATGGAGCGCTCGCTGCTCGGCCCCTCCTACGACCCCAACAGGCCGCAGGCGCGCGAGGCCCTGCGCAACGTGGTGGCCGGCCTGGCCGACGGCGCCCGGCACCTCGTCCATCACCGGATCGCCGCGGCCACCATGGGCGCGATGGCCGCACACCGCTTCTTCTACGGCATGGCGACGGCGCTCGGCATCATCCTCTACCGCTACTACTTCACCGACGGCGACCCGGACGAGGCGCTGCGCGGCATCGGCCTGGTGGTGGCCACCTCAGGCGTCGGCTACTTCCTGGCCGTGATCGTCACGCCGTACGCCACCGAGCGGTTCACGATCGTGCGCTGGGTGCCGATGGCGCTGTCCGCGGCGGGCGTGCTCTCCGCGGTGCTGGTCCTGCCGTTCCAGACGTGGGGGCTGCCGATCGCCGGCTTCGTGCTCGGCATCGCCGGTCAGAGCGTCAAGATCTGCGCCGACACCACCGTGCAGCGCGACGTCCAGGACGCCTACCTCGGCCGCGCCTTCTCCATCTACGACATGCTGTTCAACGGCATGTACGTGCTGGCTGCGGCGCTCTCGGCGGCCATCCTGCCGGCTAACGGCAAGTCGTTCCTCGCCGTCGCGATCATCGCGGTCGGCTACGTGGCGAGCGCGCTGATCTACCGGGCGATCGCCACGCCGCGGGTGGCGGTCAAGTCGTGATCACGCCGCCGGCCCGGCCCCACTCCCTGAGCGCCTCGGTGGCGGCCTCCTTGCCGATCATGCCCTTGTCCAGCCGCAGCTCCAGCAGGAACCTGTAGGCCTTGCCCACCACCGGGCCGGGCCCGACGCCGAGCACCCGCTGGATCTCGTTGCCGTCGAGCTCGGGGCGGATCTTGGCCAGCTCCTCCTCCTCGGCGAGGCGGGCGATGCGCTCTTCGAGCTGGTCGTAGGTGCGTGACAGGGCCGCGGCCTTGCGCTTGTTGCGCGTGGTGCAGTCGGCCCTGGTCAGCTTGTGCAGCCGGGTCAGCAGGTGCTCGCTGTCGCGGACGTAGCGGCGCACCGCGCTGTCGGTCCACTCGCCCGAGCCGTAGCCGTGGAAGCGCAGGTGGAGCTCCACGAGGCGGGAGACGTCGGCCACCACGTCCTTGGGGAACCTGAGCTCGGACATCCGCTTCTTGGTCATCTGAGCGCCCACCACCTCGTGGTGGTGGAAGGAGACCCGCCCGCCGGGCTCGTGCCGCCTCGTCTTGGGCTTGCCGATGTCGTGCATGAGCGCCGCCCAGCGCAGCACCCGGTCCGGTTTGCCGTCCTCCTCCTGGGCGATGGCCTGGTCGAGCACGGTCAGCGTGTGGTCGTAGACGTCCTTGTGCCTGTGGTGCTCGTCGATCTCCAGGCGGAGCTTGGGCAGCTCGGGCAGGACGTGCGCCGCCAGCCCGGTCTCGACCAGCAGCCGCAGGCCCTCACGCGGGTAGGCGCCGCAGACCAGCTTGTCGAGCTCCTCGCGGATCCGCTCGGCGGAGACGATCTCGATGCGCTCGGCCATCGCGGTCATCGCCGCCAGGGCCGCCTCGTCCACGCTGAAGCCGAGCTGGGAGGCGAACCTGGCGGCCCGCAGCATGCGCAGGGGGTCGTCGTCGAAGGACCGCTCGGGGGTGCCGGGGGTGCGCAGCAGCTTGGCCGCCAGGTCCGCCAGGCCGCCGTAGGGGTCGACGAACTCGTGGGAGGGCAGCCGCACGGCCATCGCGTTGACCGCGAAGTCGCGGCGTTCCAGGTCGGTCTCCAGCGTGTCGCCGTACATGACCTCGGGCTTGCGCGACTTGGGGTCGTAGGACTCGCTGCGGTAGGTGGTGATCTCGATCAACCATCCGCCCTTGCGCAGCCCGACGGTGCCGAAGTCGATGCCGATCGTCCATACCGAATCGGCCCAGTCGCGCACGATCTCCAGCACGCGCTCGGGGTGGGCGTCGGTGGTGAGGTCGAGGTCGTTGCCGACCCGGCCGAGCAGGAGGTCACGGACGGGGCCGCCGACGAGCGCGAGCTCGTGGCCCTGCGCGGCGAACAGGCGGCCGAGCTCGTCAGCCACGGGGGCGACCTTGCGGAACAGGTCGTTCATGGCCCGCTGCTGGGTTTCGGTCAGATTTGAGTCGGACAAGCTGGGTAGGTCCTTCGATTCCGGAACATATCCCCCGAGCCACACCGGGTCCGGGTTACCTTCGGTCAGGGGACCGACGGCGCCATGGAACGAGGCAAGGAGGTCTTATGAAGGACGCCCTCGCGATCCACCGCTGGCTCCTCGCACACCAGATCCACCATGAGATCGTACGCCTTCCGCGCCCCATGACTGGCGCGGACGAGCTACCTGAGACGGTCTCCGCGGCGCCCGACAGGTGCGTCGCGGTCACGGTGTTCGAGGTCGCCCCCAGGGTGGGACGCGAGCTTGTCGTGGCCGTCGTCTCCACACTCGACACTCCCCCGAGGCCCGGCGCCGTAGGCGGCCTGCTCGGCGTCCGCAAGGTGCGCCCCGCGCCGGCCCACGTGGTCAATGCGGCCACCGACTACGCCGCCGGCCTGGTCAGCCCGCTGCTGCTGCCCGAAGAGCTGCCGGTGCTGATCGACGACCGGCTGCAGCCCGACGGCGAACCGATGTTCACGGCGACCGGCGACCGCCACACCGCCCTCACTCTGCGCGCCTTCGACCTGCTGTCACTCGTGTCGGGCAAGACCGTGGAACTAGGGGTTCCCCGGCTCGAAGGAGCCCTCGAGGCGGTCGCGCCGCGGCACTGAACCCGTACCATTGCGGGCGTGCGTCGTACTCCAGCTCGGGCAGACGCGTGATCCGTAAGGCCACGCTGCTCGCCGTGCTCTCAGCCGCGCTGCTCGCCCCATCGGTGGCGACGGCGCCCAGCGCGGCTGCCGCGATCACGACCAGACAGGGGGTCGGCCTGACCCTGTCCGCCATCACTCCCGACTACGCCACCGACCGGTCGACCGAGATCAAGGTCACCGGCACGGTGCACAACGCGGGCACCGCGGCGCTGCCCGGCCTGCGGGTCAGGATCCGCTACTCCGCGCAGCGCTTCGCCGACCGGGCGAGCATGGGCACCTTCCAGACCGACCAGACCACGGCCACCCAGCCGCCGAACGTCTCGACGCAGTCCAGCATGGTCATCCCCGAGCTCGGCGCCAACGCCTCGGTGCCGTTCGAGCTCACCATGACGCCGGCCCAGTTCGGCCTCACCGCCTTCGGCGCCTACCCGCTGGCCGTCGAGGTGGTGCAGTGGGAATCGGTGCAGCTCGCCGCGCAACGGACCTTCCTCACCTACGCCCCCACGACGCCGCAGCCGCCCGTCCGCAACCGGCTGGCCATCGTCCTGCCCGTCATCGACCAGCCACGCCGCGCCGACGAAGGCACGTTCGTCGACGACAAGCTCAGCGCCGCCATGACAGGCAGGGGCCGCCTGGCCGACCTGGCGCGCATCGCCGAGACCGCGCCCTCCAGCGTCACCTGGGTCGTCGACCCCGCGCTGTTCGACGACGCGCAGGCGATGACCAAGGGGTTCACGGTCAGCAAGAACAGCACCAGGCCCGCCGACGACGCCGCCGCCGAATGGCTCACGTCGATGCGCGCCGCGCTCGCCGACAACCCCGTCGTCACCACGCCGTACGCCGACCCCGACGTCGCCGCGCTCACCCACCAGGGCCTCGACGACCAGCCGGGCCTGGCCATGGAGCTGGGCGGCCAGAAGGCCAAGCAGCTCGTCAAGCCCGACGTGCAGACCTCCACCTACTGGCCGGCGAACGGCCGGATCGACGCCGACGCGCTGGACCTGCTCGCCGTCGGCAAGCCGAACGTCGCCAGGATCAACAGGGTCCTGCTGGACCCCGCGAGCCTGCCGCCGCAGCCGCCCGTCACGCACACGCCCGACGCCGCCACCACACTCGACACCGTCATGGGGCCGGTCACCGCTCTGGTCGCCGACGCCGAGCTGAGCCACACGCTGGAGCCGCCGTCGGGCACCGCGGGCTCGACGCTGCTCAGCAAGCAGCGGTTCATCGCGGAGACCGCCATGATCTCCGTCGAGCCCGGCCAGACGCTGCCCAGATCCCTGGTCATTGCTCCCTCGCGCCGCTGGGACCCGAGCCCGACCCTGGTCTCGACCCTGCTCAAGACGGCGGGCAAGCTGCCCTGGCTGACGCTGACCCGGCTGGAGTCGATCAAGCCGGGCGCGACCCAGGTGCCGCGGGCCGGGCTCACCTACACCGACCAGGACCGCAAGCAGGAGCTCGGCGCCAAATACCTCAAGCCCGTCAAGGAGGCCGCGGCGAAGGCCCGCCTCACCGGGCTGGTCACGGGCCAGGCCCAGCCGCAGTTCGACGCCGCGGTGCTCAGGCTCAGCTCCTCCGCCTGGCGCGGCGGCACGCGTGCCGGGCGGGGCGTCACCAAGCTGGTGGACAGCGCGATCACGGCCAGGATCGACGACGTCTCGATCACGGGCGTCGAAGAGGACCGTCCCCGCACCCTTGCCGGGCGCGACGGCGTGGTGCCCATCAGCGTGAAGAACTCGCTGCCTGACGCGATCGCCCTGTACATCGACGTGAAATCCAACAATCGCGAGCTGCTGCAGGTCACCTACGAGCAGAACGAGCCGCTGCCCATCGGCGCCGGCCAGAGCGGCACGGTCCAGGTGCCCATGACCGCCACCCCCAGCAGCGGCGACGCCACGGTGACCGTCCAGCTCATGACCGCGGACCGCACCCCCTACGGCGACCCTGTCAAACTGACCGTGCGCACCACCGGCTACACCGGGATCGCGCTGGTCATCGTAGGTGCGGCGCTGGCGGTCATGCTCGCCGCGGTGGTGACCCGGGTGCTCAGGCGCCGATCAGAGCGGCGTACGGCGCGGGCCGCCAAGACACGCGAAAGTGAGAACCTATGAGCCGCTTGCTGCGTGCCAGCGCCATCATGGCGGCGGGCACGATGGTGTCCCGGATCACCGGGTTCGTGCGGACCATGGTGCTCGCCACCGCGATCGGCACGGCGGCCATGGGCGACGCCTACAACGCGGCGTACGCCATCCCCTACAGCATCCTGGACCTGCTGCTGCTCGGCGTGCTGAGCAGCGTCGTGGTGCCGATGATCGTCCGCGCGCAGCAGCAGGACCCCGACGGCGGCCGCGCCTACGAGCAGCGGCTGCTGACCCTGGCCACGGCGGCGCTGATCGTCGTCGCCGCGCTGGCCGTGCTCGCCGCCCCGGTGCTGATCGACCTCTACACCGACTGGGACCGGGGCACCAGGCAGTTCGAGGTGGCGGTGCGACTGGCGCAGTTCATCCTGCCGCAGCTCGCCTTCTTCGGGGTGGGCGCGGTGGCCGGCGCCATCCTCAACACCCGCGACCGCTACGGGGCCCCCATGTGGGCGCCGGTGGCCAACAACCTGGTGGTCATCTGCGTCCTGGTCGCCTACTTCCTGCTCGTCACCGACGGCGACGACATCGCCGGCGTCACCAACGGGGAGCTCGCCCTGCTGGGCCTGGGCACCACGGCCGGCATCATCGTCCAGGCGACCGTGCTGGTGCTGGCCCTCAAGCGAGCCGGATTCCGCTTCGTCGCCCGGTTCGACCTGCGCAACGCCCGGCTGGGCGAGATGGCCAAGGCAGGCGTCTGGACGATTGGCTACGTGGTCGTCACGCAGCTCGGGTTCATGCTGACCACCAACCTGTCGAGCTCGGCGGGCAACGAGGTGCCCGGTCACGGCATCACCCCCTACACGCTGGCGTTCCAGCTCTTCCAGCTCCCGTACGGCGTCATCGGCGTCTCAGTGATCACCGCGATGCTGCCCAGGATGAGCCGGGCGGTGGGCGAGGGCCGATTCGAGGACGTCAGGTCCGAGTTCAGGTCGAGCGTGCGGCTCATCAGCTCGGTGATGGTGCCGGTGTCGCTGCTGCTCATGGTGCTCGGCCCGGCGATCACCGTGCCGATCTACGCTCACGGCGCAACCTCGATCGCCGACGCCGTCTACATCGGCAACGTGCTGCAGGTCT
Organism: Nonomuraea sp. LPB2021202275-12-8; assembly: GCF_037044575.1. NCBI lineage: Bacteria > Bacillati > Actinomycetota > Actinomycetes > Streptosporangiales > Streptosporangiaceae > Nonomuraea > Nonomuraea sp. LPB2021202275-12-8. The sequence continues at coordinate 74,731 of NZ_JBAHWD010000013.1, forward strand.
ACGGGCTGGCGCTGGTGCCGTTCGCGATCTTCCAGCTCCTGCTGCGGGTCTTCTACAGCTTCGGCGACACCCGCACCCCGGTGTTCGTCGGCGCGGCCGCCACCGCCGCCAACGCGCTGCTGATGGTGCTGTTCTACACTCTGCTGCCCGCCCGTTACGCGGTGATGGGGCTGGCCTTCGCCTACGCCGTCGCCTACACGCTGGGGGCGGCCGGGGCCTGGATGCTCGCCAGCCGGCGCGTCAAGGGCCTGGGAGGCTGGCAGGTCGGCATGGCGCTGACCAGGATGTATCTGGCGGCCCTGCCCTCCGCCGTGCTGGCACTGGCCGCGGTCTGGGGGGTGCAGGAGATCTTCGGTGGGCTCGGATTCCTCAACTCACTGATCACCTTGTCCGTGGGCGGCGGCCTGGGCATGCTGCTGTATCTGTGGGTGGGCAACAAGGTGCGCATCCCCGAAGTCAACTCCATCGTTGGGATGGTCGCTGGACGGGTACGCCGGTAAAGAGCACGGGCCGAATTGGCGCGGGCACTAGCATGGTGACCGACACGCGCGAATGGAAGCAGGAGGGGCGTGGGCGGATCCACCCGACATAGCGGGCCTTCGTGGGACACCACGCGGGCGGGTCGAGTCATGAGCACGATCGATCAGCCGAGCGGAGCGAGCCTGTGAGCACATCGGCGGTCGAACCCGGCACCCGCCTAGCCGATCGGTTCCGCCTGGAGGACCGGGTCAGCGAGGCCGACGGCGCCACTCACTGGAAGGCGATCGACGAGATCCTCGCCCGCCCTGTCGGCGTCCTCACCTTCGCCCCCGACTTCCCGCGCGTCCAGGAGGTCGTCACCGCCGCCCGCGCCGCGAGCCGGCTCACCGATCCGCGCCTGACCCAGGTGTTCGACGCCGCCCAGGACGACGGGCGCTCCTACGTGGTCAGCGAGTGGGTCACCGGTGACACGCTCGTCGACCTGCTCGCCGCCGGCCCGCTGGAACCGGAGCGGGCGGCCGGGCTGGTCGCCGAGGCCGCCGAGGCGCTCGCCCATGCCCACGAGGCCGGCCTCTACCACCTGTGCCTGCGCCCCGACCACCTGGTGTGGACCACCGGCAACACGGTCAAGGTGCTGGGCGTGGCGGTCGACGCCGCCCTGTCCGGACTGACCACCGACCAGCCCGCGCTCGACGACGCCGAGGGGCTCGGCCGCCTGCTGTACGCGGGCCTGACCGGTCACTGGCCCGGCGACGAGCAGGAGGGCGGGCTGCCCGCCGCCCCCATGATCGACGGGCACTTCTGCTCGCCGCGCCAGGTCACCGCGGGCGTCCCCAGCTACCTCGACACCGTCACGATCCGGGCGTGCCTGCCGGAGACGCGCAAGGGGCACGGCGCGCTGACCAGCCCGGCCGAGGTCGCCGAGTCGCTGTCTGGCGTGGCCAGGCCCATGCCGATCCCGATGCCCTACTCTCCGGCGCCGTCGGTGACGGCGGCCTCTCCCTCCGAGGGCCTCGACACGGGCCGGCGCCCCGCCACCACGCCGCAGGTCGTCCACCGTCCCATGCCCGCGGGCGGCGGAAACGGCGGCGGTGGCAGTGTGCTCAACCGGGTGCTGATGACCGTCGTGGTGCTGCTCGTGATCGCGGCGGTCGGCGTCGGCGCGTGGACGATCGGCCGCAGCCTCGGCAGCCCCGGCACCCGCGAGGCCGAGCCCACGCCCGGCGCCACCACCTCGGCGCCGACACAGGCCCAGGCCGTCAAGCCGGACAAGGCGAGCGGGTTCGACCCGCTCGGCGACAAGGAGGAGAAGGCCGAGCTCGCGGCGCTGACCATCGACGGCAAGCCCAGCACTCTCTGGAAGACCGACAACTACAACAGCGCCGAACTCGGCAACCTCAAGGACGGTGTGGGCCTGCTGCTGGACATGGGCAAGTCCATGCAGATCAGCGACGTGGTGGCTACGCTGGCCGATGCCCCCGGCGCCGACGTCGAGCTCAAGGTCGGCGACAAGGCCGACCTGTCGTCCTTGAAGACCGTCGCCCGGGAGAAGGACGCGTCGGGCAAGGTCACGTTCAAGCCTGATCAAACGGCAAGCGGCCAGTACGTTTTGATCTGGTTTACACGCCTTCCGGCAGATGCGGGCAAGTTTCATGGCACCATCTATGAAGTAGTGGTGCACTCTCCAGGATCGGCGTAATCAGGAATCCCTCTTGTGAACTCCCCACCCGACACACCCTCAGCGGAACGCCCGGCGGTCAGCGACGCCGAGCTGCTGACCGCGCACATCGACGGGGATCCACACGCCTTCAGTGAGATCGTCAAGCGGCACCGCGACCGGATGTGGGCCGTCGCCCTGCGTACCCTGGGCGATCCCGACGAGGCGGCCGACGCCGTGCAGGACGCCTTCGTCTCCGCCTACCGCAAGGCCGGCACGTTCCGCGGCGAAGCCGCCGTCACCACCTGGCTGCACCGCATCGTCGTCAACGCCTGCCTCGACAGGATGCGCCGCAAGTCCGTGCGCCCGGTGGCCGACGACGAGCTCATCGAGGCCGCCGAGCGGGAGTCTCCGCTGCCGGACCAGACCGTCGAGCGCGAGACGTCGATGGAGGTTTCGGCCGCGCTCAAACTGCTGCCCACCGACCAGCGGGCCGCGCTCGTTCTCGTCGACATGATGGGGTATTCCGTCGAAGACGCAGCTCAGGTGCTTGATGTGCCCAGCGGCACGGTGAAGAGCCGGTGTGCACGAGGACGCGCGAAACTTGCCCCAATTCTTTCCCATCTGCGGAACCGATCGGACCTGGGTCGCGTCTCATCCGCGAAGGGAGCAGAACTTCGTGACGGGTGATACGCACTACGATCTGGACATCCTGGCCGAGTTGGCCGAGGGTCTCCTAGACGCCGGCAAGGCCCGCCAGGTCCGCGAGCATCTCGCGGTCTGCACCCCATGTGGGGAGCTACTGGCAGACCTGGCGGCGGTTCGAGAGGTGCTCGCGGCGACCCCCACACCGGCCATGCCGATGGGTGTCGCACTGCGCATCGACAAGGCGCTGGCCGCCGAGGCGGAGTCTCGGCGTGGAGGAGTGGGTCTCGCTGAGGCACCTGACTGGGATGAGCTCATGCGTGACTCCCCCTGGGAGCCGCAGCGGCCACCGGTCGAGGCGCCCGAGCCGGTCCGGCTGGGCGTGGTCGCCGGTGACGGCACCATCGTTCCGGCCAGGCGAAGGACCGCGCGGCGCCCACGATGGGCGGTGCCCGCCGTGGCAGCCGCCGCGGCAGCCGCAGTGGTCGGCACGGCGGTGGTCTCCACCGGCATGCTCGCCTCGGGCGGCGGGAGCACGGTCAGCCCGCCTGTGGCCGCCACGAGCCAGGCCCCCAGAGAGGAGCTCAAGGCCAGGGCCTACGCGCTGACCGACAGCGGCCACAACTACAGCGACCAGGAGCTGGGCAGGCCGCTGGGAGACTTCCTCGGCCCCGCCCCGATCTGGGGTGGCGGCCCCGCCGAGGGCAACCAGGTGGCCAAGTGCGTGACCAAGGTCTCCAGCCGCACCAAGCTCGACGTCTTCGCCGTCGACCAGGGCATGTACAACGGCCAGGAGGCCATCGTCCTGGCGTCCTGGAAGAACAAGGCGGCCAAGAGGCTGCGGATCGACGTCGTCGATCCGTTCAACTGCAGAAACCTGCGCAAGCCCGCCCTGGGCCGCTGGTAGCCGCACACGTTTCAGAGCCCGCTTCGGCGGGCTCTTTCGTGTTGCGGGCAGGGGTGGGAATCACGGCGGCCTAGGATCTGTTGACGCCACTGGCAACAGCAGACGAGGAGGCGTGGGAGCGTTGAACGACGTTCGTAACGTGATCATTATCGGGTCCGGACCCGCCGGCTACACCGCGGCCGTTTACTCCGCACGCGCCGAGCTCCAGCCTCTGGTCTTCGAGGGCTCCGTGACCGCGGGCGGCGCGCTCATGAACACCACCGACGTGGAGAACTTCCCAGGGTTCCCCGACGGCATCATGGGCCCCGACCTGATGGACAGTCTGCGCAAGCAGGCCGAGCGGTTCGGCGCCGAGCTCGTCGCCGACGACGTCGTCGAGGTCGACCTGCGTGCCAACCCCAAGGTCATCAAGACCCACGACAAGACCTACTACGCCAAGTCGGTCATCCTGGCCATGGGCTCCGGTTACCGGGAGCTCGGCCTGCCGAGCGAGAAGCGGCTGTCCGGCCGCGGCGTCTCCTGGTGTGCCACCTGTGACGGCTTCTTCTTCCGCAACAAGGACATCGTGGTCGTGGGCGGTGGCGACACCGCCATGGAAGAGGCCACTTTCCTGACCCGGTTCGGCCGCATGGTGACCGTCGTGCACCGCCGCGACGAGCTGCGCGCCAGCAAGATCATGCAGGAGCGGGCGTTCGGCAACGAGAAGATCCGCTTCATGTGGGACAACGAGGTCGTCGACGTCCTGGGCGAGAGCCGCGTGGAGGCCGTCAAGGTGCGCAACGTCAAGACCGGCGAGGAGTGCGAGCTGGCCACCGACGCGCTGTTCCTGGCGATCGGCCACGATCCCCGCACCGAACTGGTCAAGGGCCAGATCGACCTCGACGACGACGGCTACATCAAGGTGACCTCCCCCACGACCGCGACCAACATCGACGGCGTGTTCGCCGCCGGCGACGTCGTCGACCACACCTACCGTCAGGCGATCACCGCCGCCGGCACCGGTTGCGCGGCGTCACTCGACTCAGAGCGCTGGCTGGCCAGCAACGAGAAGTAAGGGAGCACAACCGTGAAGGCAGTAACCGACGCCACGTTCGAGGCTGAGGTCCTCAAGAGCGACAAGCCCGTGCTGGTGGACTTCTGGGCCGAGTGGTGCGGCCCGTGCCGTCAGGTGTCGCCCATCCTGGAGGAGATCGCCAACGAGCACGGCGACAAGCTGGAGATCGTCAAGCTCAACATCGACGAGAACCCGAACGTTCCGCGCGACGCCGGTGTGCTCCAGATCCCGACGATGAACGTCTACAAGGGTGGCGAGCTCGTCAAGCAGATCATCGGCGCCAAGCCGAAGGCCATGCTGCTGCGCGAGCTCGAGGGCATCATCTAGGACGCCCCCGCGACGCTCGCCGTCGCGGCAAACGCGGAGCCCCCTGCGAAACGCAGGGGGCTCTCGCGTATGGCGGGCACTGGGCCTTCGTGCGGGGCCCGTCCGGGCTTTGTAGGGCTTGGTACGGGCTTCGTATGGCTTAGACGGGTCTCAGGGCGCGCTCGGGGCTCATGGACCCCAGGAGGCGCTCCAGGGCCACTTCGACGTCCTCCCGCCACGAGACGGCGGTCTTGAGCTCCAGCCGGAGCCGGGGAAACCGCAAATGTGGACGTACAGTCTTAAAGCCCACAGAGAGTAGATATTCAGCAGGAACCACGCAGCTGGGCTCTTCCCACTTGAGGTCTCCGAAGGCCTCGATGGCCTTGACGCCGCGGCGCGTGAGGTCCTTCGCCACGCCCTGGATGAGCATCCGGCCCAGGCCGCCGCCGGAGAACTCCGGGATGATGTGCGCGGTCATCAGCAGGACCGCGTCCGCGCTGACCGGCGAGGTGGGGAAGGCGACCGAGCGCGGAGTGTAGAGCGGCGGGCTGTAGAGCACGAAGCCGGCGGGCACGCCGTCAACATAGACGATCTTGCCGCAGCTCCCCCATTCGAGCAGCGTGCCGGAGATCCAGGCCTCCTTCTCCAGGCCCGGATCCCCCGCCTCCACCGACCGCTCTCCGCTGACGGGATCGAGCTCCCAGAAAACGCACTGCCTGCAGCGGCGAGGAAGATCTTCTACATTGTCCAGGGTTATGTTGACCAGCCGACGCGACAACTACGGCCCCAATCGTTGACCCGGAAAAGCTCGCGAAAAACGCGTCCCCAGCTGGCATCGTAGCCCAGGGATGGTGCCATCAGCCGGTACCACGGCGGTCGAGGCCCGTCACGGGCGACATGTCCGGCTGGCGTAATCTGGTATCTCGGATCGATATACACCTAGGAGGTGGGCCGTGGCAGCAGAGCAGGATCACGGTCAGACGCCCGCGACCCAGGGGTCGCGCATTGACGCCTACGTCGACCGGTACGCCGCGCGAGCTACCGGGATGGTTGCCTCCGAGATTCGAGCTCTTTTCGCCGTCGCTTCGAGGCCCGAGGTGGTCTCGCTCGCGGGCGGCATGCCGTACGTCACCGCCCTTCCCCTCGACATGGTCGGCGAGCTCGTCTCCGACCTGGTGACCAGGCGCGGCCCTGTCGCGCTGCAGTACGGCTCCGGCCAGGGCGACCCGCACCTGCGCGAGCAGATCTGCGACGTCATGCGGCTGGAGGGAATTCACGCCGGGGCGAACGACGTGGTCGTCACCGTGGGCTCACAGCAGGCACTCGACCTGATCACCCGGATCTTCATCGACCCGGGTGACGTGGTTCTGGCAGAGGGCCCCTCGTACGTGGGTGCCCTCGGCACTTTCGCTGCGTACCAGGCCAAAGTGGTGCACATCGCCATGGACGATCAGGGCATCGTGCCCGAATCCCTGGCGCAGACCATCTATGCCCTGGAGACCGCAGGGGCTCCCATCAAGTTCCTGTACACGATTCCCACCTTCCACAACCCCGGCGGCGTCACCCTCAACGTGGCCCGGCGGCAGCAGGTGCTCGACATCTGCCAGCGCGCCGGTGTCCTCATCGTCGAGGACAACCCGTACGGCCTGCTCGGCTTCGATGCCGAGCCCATGCGCGCCCTGCGCGCCGACAACGCCGACGGCGTCGTCTACCTGGGCTCGTTCTCCAAGACGCTGGCCCCCGGCTTCCGGGTCGGCTGGGCCCTCGCGCCCCACGCCATCCGCGACAAGCTGGTCCTCGCCATGGAATCAGCCGTGCTGTCGCACTCGTCCTTCACCCAGCTCGCCGTCGGCCAGTATCTGGCCTCGCAGCCCTGGCGAGAGCAGATCAAGACCTTCAAGGAGCTCTACCGCGAACGCCGCGACGCCATGCTCGGCGCGCTCGAATCGCTGATGCCACCCGAGGTCACCTGGACCCGGCCTGGCGGCGGATTCTTCGTGTGGGCGACGCTGCCCGAAGGACTCGACTCCAAGGCGATCCTGCCCAGGGCTGTCGCGGAGCGGGTCGCGTTCGTCCCCGGCACCGGGTTCTTCGCGGACGGGAGCGGGGCGCGGCACATGCGGCTGTCGTTCTGCTACCCGGAGCCGGACCGCATCCGCGAAGGCGTCCGGCGGCTCGCCGGCGTCATCGAGCAGGAGATCCAGCTCCGCGACACGTTCGGCACCGGCTCCACGCGCGGGCACGCCGGCGTGGACACCCCGGGACCGGACCTGGCCTGAAGTCCGTGGCCGCCACGTCAGGGTGATGACGTCGAAGGCCACAGTCGGCGTGAGATCGTCAGGCAGACGGACTGCCGTGTGAGACCGTACGCCCCGGGCGAGGTCGTACGGCCAGTGTGCGGTCGTACGGGTGTGCGGTCGTACGGGCGGTGTGAGGTCATACAGGGGGCGTGAGGTCGTACGACCGGCGTGACATCACGGCGGTGGAGGCTCGGTCGGCGCGATGTTGTAGCGCGCCGACCGCGCTTCGTTGGAGGGCAGGCCGGTATTCTCCCGCCTCCTGGCGTGAGGCGTGTTGTGCCGCTGCCAGGGCATTCACAGGCGCGAAAAGCACCGGCCGTGCACCATTCGCCCCCGGCGCCGGTACGGTTGGACAGCGTGCGATCAGCGGAGGAGATGTGATGGGCGAGCTTGGCCATGTGCTCGTGCTGGCAGGAGGACTCTCCTACGAGCGGGAAGTGTCGCTGCGCTCCGGTCGCCGGGTGAGCGAGGTGCTGCGGGCCGCGGGCGTGGACGTTGAGGCCCGCGACACCGACGCGTCCCTCGTGCCGTCCATCCTGGCCGACCCGCCGGACGCGGTGTTCGTGACGCTGCACGGCGGCGCGGGTGAGGACGGCGCGATCCGCTCGGTCCTGGAACTCCTCAACGTCGCGTACGTGGGCGCGGACCCCGACGCGTGTCGCGTCGCCTTCGACAAGCCCACCGCCAAGGCCGTCGTCCGCTCCGTCGGCCTGCGCACCCCCGAGTCCGTCACGCTTCCCAAGGAAACCTTCCACGACCTCGGCGCCACCGCCGTCCTCGGCCGCATCGTGGCGCAGCTCGGCCTCCCCCTGTTCGTCAAGCCCGCCCGGGGCGGCTCCGCCCTGGGTGCCTCGATGGTCCGCACGGCGGAGGAGCTTCCGGCCGCCATGGTCGGCTGCTTCGCCTACGGCGACACGGCCCTCATCGAGCGCTACATCGAAGGCATCGAGGTGGCCGTCTCCGTGGTCGATCTCGGCGACGGCCCCGTGGCCCTGCCTGCCGTGGAAATCGTCCCCGACGAGGGCGTCTACGACTACGCGGCTCGCTACACGGCCGGGCACACCGAGTTCTTCGCCCCCGCCCGCCTGTCGCCGGAGGCGGCGGCCGCCTGCGCCGAAACCGCCGTAACCGCCCACACGGCCCTCGGCCTGCGGGACATCTCCCGCACAGACCTCATCGTCGACGCCTCGGGCAGTCCACACTTCCTTGAGGTGAACGTGGCCCCCGGCATGACCGAGACCTCGCTCCTCCCGATGTCGGCGGAAGCGGCGGGCCAGGACCTCGGCGACCTCTGCCGCGTCCTTCTCCAGAACGCCGCCGCTCGCCCTCGCTCCTGACGCCCCTCCTCTCGCCGCCCGCCGGCCCATCAGGCGAGTGGATGCTCGACACGTCTCTGGCCACGCCCCGGCAGGGGGCGTCCTCCTCGATGCGCATACCTCAAGCCGACAGCGACGCACTCACGGGTTTCACCAGGACGCCCCACGTGTCCTCGGGCTCGCGCCGACAAGCCGAGCCATCTTCGTGTCATTGCCTCAAGCCCACAGCCACGCACGGCCCGCGGGTTCCACCAGGACGCCCCACACGCTTTCGAGCCCGAGCCCCGACAAGCCGAGACCGTTCTCGACGCGCCTACGTCACGCCGACAGCGGCGCACGAATCACGCGTTTCACCAACACCTCTCACACGCCTTGGGGCCCGAACCGGCAAGCCGAGATCGTCCTCGACGCATCTACGGCACGCCGACAGCGACACACGCATTCGGGCCGAGCCTGCAAGCCGAGACCGTCCTCGATGCTCTTTGACGCCAATGCGCGAACCCCCGAGGCGGATCGCGGCTGAATGCCCGTTCTACCAACCCATACGAGACGCCGACGATCTGCCGGCGCGCAGTTGGGCGAGGCTGATGACCCCACGCCCCGGCGTACAGCGAGGAGGCGAGTTGCCAGGGCGCACGGCAGCGAACGTAGCCTAGCCGTGTGATGATCGACCCGACCTTCCCGAAGAGTTTCGCCAGCGACAATCACGCAGGCGTGCACCCGGCAATCTTCGAAGCCATGGCCGCGGCCAACCACGGCGACGCTCCCGCCTACGGCGGCGACACCTGGACCTCGACCTTCGAGCGCCAGACCAAGGAGGTGTTCGGCGCCCAGGCCGAAGGATTCGCCGTACTCAACGGCGCAGGCGCCAACATGGTGGGTTTGGCCCTCATGCTCGGTCGCTACGACGCCATCATCTGCGCCGACACCGCGCACATCGCCACCCACGAGACGGGCGCGACGGAGCGACTCCTCGGCGTGAAGCTCATCACGGTGCCCACGCCGGACGGCAAGCTCCGTCCGACGGACATCACCGACCAGGTGGCGCGCCTGGGCAGCCACCACGAACCCCAGCCCCGAGCAGTCTCCATTTCACAGGTCACCGAGCTGGGCACCTGCTACTCCCCCGCCGAAATCACCGAACTGGCCGAAGCCGCCCACACGGCCGGCATGCGCCTGCACATGGACGGCGCCAGACTGGCCAACGCGGCCGCCCACCTGGACTGCTCCCTTGACGCCATCACCACGGCAGCCGGCGTGGACGTTTTCAGCTTCGGCGGCACCAAGAACGGCGCCCTGGCAGCCGAAGCCGTAGTCGTCCTCGACCCTTCCCTCACCCAGGCCGTCCCCTTCCTCCGCCGCCAGTCTCTCCAACTGGCCTCCAAGATGCGCTTCGTCTCTGCCCAGCTCTCAGCGCTCCTGACGGACGACCTGTGGCACCGGAACGCGTCCCACGCCAACGCGATGGCCACCCGCCTGGCAGATGGCATAGCGGATGCCCCCGGCATCAGCCTCGCTTACCCGGTCCAGTCCAACGCCGTCTTCGCCGTCGTTCCCGCCGCCATCGCAGCGACCCTCCAGAGCCGCTACCTCTTCCACCACTGGGACGAAGCCGCCGGCATAGTCCGCTGGATGACCGCCTTCGACACCACTCCCGCACATGTTGACGACTTCCTCGACGCCATCCACAAGGCCGCCACCTCCTAGCGACAGCTCCCTGGACGACGTTTCACGTGAAACCCTCTCCCTCGTTGGCCAGCGCACCCCGACGTTCCCCCACCGACGCGCGCCATTCCGTAGCTGCACCACGCCACGACAAACGCGCCATTCCTCGGCGCGAAGCCGTATGACCGTCAACACGGCGCCCGGCCGAGATGCGCCACCCGAACAGCGACCACCGACGCAAGGCTCACCCTCTCCCCCAAGCGCATCGCACGAAGCGCAACGGCCCACCGAACGGCGTCGTCGAACCTAAGGGACGCATACGCCGGCCTGTGCGAGGCCAAGAATTCGCGGGACCGGCACCGGATCCGGTGGAATCCCGGAGTCGCCCCGGATCCGCTGCCATAGCGAAGCGCAACAACCGTCTCCACGGTGCCGCGAAGCGCGGCGAGCATCTCGCCTGGCGTGGATTGCATAGGGAGCCGTGAAGCTCAGCGAGCCTCTCCCTGGAGACCGAACCGCGCTGCGGGCAGCGCCTCCTGAACGAGCAACACGCATACCCGCCCCGGACTAGCGCTGTGGATCGCTCAAGCTGGAAGCCAGCCGGAGAGCGAACGTGAACTGGCACCGCAGTGCAGGCGCTACGCGGCAAACCCAAGCGACACAGGGGTGCCGCTGCAGGCCCTCGATACTCACCGCCCAACGGGACGTCCTCGCGTCGGAACGACGAGCCTCTGCTCGAAACGCGCGCCTTCCACCGACCGTGCGCCTCTGCACGGAGCACTGTCCTCCACCAACTGTGCGCCTCTGCACGGAACGCCGCCTCCACCGACTGTGCGCCTCTGCATGGAACGTGAACCGTCACTCTGGACCGCTTGCGGGAACGCCACGGCGCTGCGACCCCAAGCGGTCCAAGAACGCGGACCCAAATGTCATCCCGAACCAGGCGACACCGCGAAGCGAAGGGACACGGAGGTGCCTCCCTCCTAAGAGCTCGACCCTCACCGCACAAAGCGTGTTTCGCTGCGGAAGGCCGGCCGCACCACAGAGGGCCCGACGAACCCTTCACAAATCGCGAACGCCCGGCCGCCGCCCCCACCCAAGGCCACAATCCCCATAGCGCGTCGTACACCAGACCTCAGATACTCCCGCTCGGACCCTGTCTGCATTACGGCCCCCAAGCGTGTCCACGCCAGGCCAGACGACGCCCCACGCACGCCACGCCAGACCACGCTCACGCCATGCGAGACACCAGGGATTGACTCATCAGCCCCAGTTTCACGTGAAACATCGCCGCCTGCCGTATGCGCCATCTCGGCCACATCAGGCTGCCAGCCCTTCTCTGTCGTACACGAAGCGGCGGAACGAGTGCTCTGTCGGCACCACGTCCACCGGCGCCCCGGAGCACCTGCGGCATGTTTCACGTGAAACCGCGTACGAGAGCGACCCCGTTGAGTGCGTAGCGGCACGCGGGAATGCGGGCTACCGAGGCGGTTCGTGTGACCAGAGTGCCCGCGCGGGTTCGGGTCGCGGCTCTGGATAGCTGGAGCCCACCATCGTGTCCGGCTCGCCGGAGGTCGGCATTTCGTCAAGCAACGCTCAGTCGAGCTGTTCGTGCACCTCGGCCTCTTCAAATCCATTGAGGCCACAGACATCCCAGCCAACGGGAACCGCTGACGCTGTTTCACGTGAAACTTCTCGGGTCTGAGAGGCGCTACGGAGATGAGGCTGCGCATACCGAGGGCCGAAGCACCTCCCCCTATTGGAGGATCTCTCCCACGCTGGCCCGGCCCTCACCGAGGGCCTACCGCCCCCGTTCTACGAAAGATCCCGCCTATTATGCAAAAGACCCCGCCAGCGCCGGCTCCGTCACAGCCACCGGTATGTGCGCCACCAGGCTGGCGATCCTGTCGGCGCTGACGTCCCGTCGCACCCTCCGCCTGCTGGCGCTGTTACCCCGGAACGGCAGATGCAGCCTTAGCGGTATGGGCAGCTCCCGAGGACGGCTCAGCTGGACAGATCACGTGGGCCGCTCACGTGATGGGTGGCGACGCGGACACGGCACCAGGACGACACACATAGATGGGCCCGCAGGGATCACTCATTGGGGCGGCTCACCGGGCGGGGCATCGGGAGCCGACAATGGCGGCTCACGTGGGTGGCTCATGGACACGCCCATGGACTGCTTACGTGGCGTGCCGAGGTGCAGAGCACGTGGGCGGCTCACGTAGACGGCTCACGCGGATCGGCTCGCGCGGATCGGCTCGCGCGCAGGTTCCTCCCGACCATGCGGCTGCGCATTGGTCAGGCCGCTCTGGCGCGCCTCTGCTTACTCATGCTGGCCTTCGCCCCATGAACCCGAGAGGCCTGTCAGAAGGAGCCGCCACCCGCTTGGCTTTCGAAGCGGGGGCGCTGGGCGGGAGGTGTGGACGCGATGGCGTACGTCCGGAGGGTGATGTTTCACGTGAAACAGGGGCCAGGGATCACTCCGCGGCGTCTCGCATCACGCGGGCGGCTTCGGGGGCCATAGTGCCGATGATGCGCTCCAGGTCGTCGATGGTCGCGAACTCGACCACGATCCGCCCCTTGCGGCGGCCGAGGTCTACTTTGACCTTGGTTTCGAAGTGATCAGAAAGACGGTCGGCGAGGTGGGTGAGGCCGGGGGCTGTGGGCTTGGCGGGCTGGCGCTCTCGGGTGGCCTTCTGGGGGGCGGCTGCCGCGCTGCCCAGGGCGACGATCTCCTCGACTGCCCGAACGGAGAGCAGCTCCGCGACGATGCGTGAAGCGAGGTGGATCTGCTCTTGAGGGCTCAAGCTGAGGAGAGCGCGGGCGTGGCCGGCGGTGATGGTGTTCGCGGCGACCTTCAGCTGCACCTCGGGCGGGAGGTTGAGCAGGCGCAGAGTGTTGGTGATGTGCGAGCGGGAGCGGCCGACCCTCTCAGCGAGCTGTTCGTGGGTGGCCTGGAAGTCGTCGAGGAGCTGCTGGTAAGCGGCGGCCTCTTCCAGGGGATTGAGCTGCTCACGCTGGAGGTTCTCGATCAGTGCGTCACGGAGGAGATCGTTGTCCTGGGTGTTTCGGACGATCGCCGGGATAGGGTCGAGGCCTGCGCGCTTGCACGCGCGCCACCTGCGCTCCCCCATGATGAGCTCGTACTGGCCACCACCGACCGAGCGCACAACGATCGGCTGCAAGAGTCCGACCTCACGGATGGAGGCCGCAAGCTCGTCCAGGCGTTCGTCGACGAAGACCTCGCGCGGCTGGCGCGGGTTCGGCACGATCGCGGCAAGGGCTACCTCCCTGAAGTACGCTCCGGCAATCGGCTGCGGGCCGGTCTCGTTCGTCGAACCGTTCGGGGCAACTGTCCCCGTTCCGTCAACGATGGGACCGGTCGGGATGAGCGCCCCGAGCCCCTTGCCCAATCCCCGCCGCTGCTGACTCACTACGTCTCCTCATCCGCCCGGGCCGATTCCGGTCACTCCAGGAGAGGTTACCGTTGCCGACCCAGCACGGCGCCTCCTCGCCACACACCGTCCTACCGGATTTACACCACCGTGCCCTAAACACCCGCCATTGCCTACGCTCAGGGCGAAGGTGAAGGGGGGCCCCTGCGCCAACAGTGACCGTGCAGAGGCAGGGCCCCGCGCCCGGTAACCGGCCAGATCGGGATCCTCCCCTCGCTGTGGAGGACTCCTTCTCCGTGAGGCATCTTGTGCGACGCACTGCCTAGGACTGACGGCGGCCGTGGAGTTTCGGCCACAGCTCTGACCGAGATCGCCGGCCCCCGAACTGCGGGAGTGGGGCCCGGCAGCCTGACGGCAATGGGCCTGCTCACAGGTCCCGACCCATCGAACGGCAGAGTGCGCGCCAATGTCCTATGAGGAGCCCTCACGGGAGATGAGTCTTTGGGGACCAGCGTCGGTGGGTCGGCCGTTCAGCAGGCCGCGATCGTTGAGGCGGCAGTCAGGTACGGCCGACGGTCCGTTCGATCGGCATTCTCGCAAAGCGCAGACAGCCAACAGCTCAGGTCGTACGAGCACCGTACGACTCCAGAGCGGTGCGGACGGACCTGTGGCGGTGCGCCGGGACAGAACCGAAGCAACGGCGCAAGACGCCCGGAACCAAGCCCGCGCAGAGCGGTCCGGTGCGTGGGGCGGCCGGATCCGTGGTCAGGTGGAGCGGCGCCCCGCGGGCGACGGGGCGAAACGGGTCAGACCAGCGCGCGGTGGGCGATCTCGCGGGCTGCGTCCATGTAGGCCATGGCGCCGCTGGAACCTGGGTCGTAGGTCATGACGGACTGGCCGTAGCTAGGGGCCTCGGAGAGGCGGACGCTACGGGGGATCACCGTGCTGAGGACCGTGTCGCCGAAGTGCGCCCGGACCTCGTCCGCCACCTGCGAGGCGAGCCGGGTGCGGCCGTCGTACATGGTGAGGACGATCGTGGAGAGGCGGAGCGTGGGGTTGAGGTGGGCCTTGATGAGGTCGACGTTGCGGAGGAGCTGACCGAGGCCCTCCAGCGCGTAGTACTCGCACTGGATGGGGATCATGACCTCGTCGGCGGCGACCAGGGCGTTGACCGTGAGGAGGCCCAGCGACGGCGGGCAGTCGATGATGATGTAGTCGAAGTCGATGCCCTCGTAGGCGGCCAGAGCGCGACGGAGGCGTGCCTCGCGGGCGACCAGAGAGACGAGCTCGATCTCCGCGCCGGCCAGGTCGATGGTGGCGGGGGCGCAGTAGAGGTTCGGCATCTCGGGGACCTGCTTGATGATGTCCGTCAAGGGCAGGTCGTCGACGAGCACCTGATAGACG
Source organism: Nonomuraea sp. LPB2021202275-12-8 (assembly GCF_037044575.1). Classification (NCBI taxonomy): domain Bacteria; kingdom Bacillati; phylum Actinomycetota; class Actinomycetes; order Streptosporangiales; family Streptosporangiaceae; genus Nonomuraea; species Nonomuraea sp. LPB2021202275-12-8. The sequence goes on from NZ_JBAHWD010000013.1 coordinate 89,863, forward strand.
TCCGGGATGTCGCCGCGGTGCTCGGTGGCCAGCGCTGTGGAGGCGTTGCCCTGAGGGTCGAGGTCGACGACGAGAACGCGTTCGCCGTTCATCGACAGCGCGGCGGCGATGTTGACGGAGGTCGTGGTCTTGCCGACACCGCCCTTCTGGTTCGCCACCGCGATGACCCGGCACTTAGAGGGTTTGGGCCACGATCCGTCGCCTCTCTCAGGGGCGTCACCCGCCTGGACAGGCAGTTGCGCAGCGGGTGTTTCACGTGAAACCACTGAGTTGAGCGCCTCTCGTACCAACGGCGAATCACCTGGGTTCAGGGGGGTCTGGGTCACGTTGGCCATCCTTTCAACCCGAGGCATTTCGGTGCCGGGAATTTGCTGTCGCGACACGCCCTTTTCGGGCCAGCCAACCCCAGTGGGACTTTCGGACAGACGGCTGTCCGGCCAGCCAAGACCGCAATGAGCGACCGGCACGACCGTCACCTCCTTCGTCGCCGCCTACCTTGCTCAGGCGCACGACCCGATATCACCCGAACCAATGTTGCAGGCGGCTCGACCTTACCGTGCCCGACGGTCACAAGCTCGGCGGTCCTGGCCCCGCTGGCCCTCAATTGGGGCTCGGCCTCGGCGAGTTCCTCGGCGGCCCGCTCCCCCTTCATGGCGATCAGCTCGCCGCCTTCGCGAAGCAGCGGCATAGCCCACTTCAGGAGCCGTTCGAGCGGGGCGACCGCGCGAGCGCTGGCGACGTCGAACACCCGCTTACCCGCGAGCTCCTCGGCTCGTCCGCGCAGCACCTCGACGTTCTCGAGCTTGAGCGCCTCGACGCACTCCTCCAGGAAGACGGTGCGGCGGAGCAGCGGCTCCAGCAGGGTGACCGAGATGTCCTGCCGGACGATCGCCAGCACCAGGCCCGGAAGGCCGGCCCCCGAGCCGATGTCCACCAGGTGCGCGTCCTGAGGCACGACCTCGGCGACGACGGCGCAGTTGAGCAGGTGGCGATCCCAGATCCGCGACACCTCGCGAGGGCCGAGCAGCCCGCGCACCACCCCTGGACCGGCCAGCAGCTGGGCGAACGCCTCAGCCCGGTCCCAGGCTTCGCCGGCGAAGACGTCTCGCGCGATGTCCGGCGGGGGCGGTAGCTCGTCGCTCACTGCTTGGTGACCCTTTCTGAGGGGTGAATGTGTACAGATCCAGGATGGCGGTGTCACCCCAGGCTAGGTGGGCGATCACGGTTGAAGACTAGCGGGCCGCCCTGAATACAGCCTTCGAGCGCGCCGCCACGCCATACGCCCGCTTTCCGCTACGTGGAAACAAGGCGGATTTCGGCTGCGCCGCACGACCCGCCGAGGATCCGGCCCGCTCGCTGGTGACGCGAGCAGTCCACGCTGTACGGCTCCGCGCCGTACAGCGATGCAGGGAGGCGTACGTGGAGCCGCCCGGACAACCGACGAGCGCCGCGGCCGGCAACGGCGACGCCTGCCACAAACATGCGAACGGCCGCCAGCCGCGCGCAGGGCGGGCTGACGGCCGATCATGAGCAGGGTGCCGGTCAGGCGGGCAGGACCACCACGTAGCGGTGGGGCTCCTCGCCCTCGGACTCGCTGCGGAGCCCGGCGGCGGCCACCGCGTCGTGGACGATCTTGCGTTCGAAAGGGGTCATCGGCTGGAGAGACTTGGGCTCGCTCCGGTCCCTGACCTGGTTGGCGATCTCGGTGCCGAGCTTGGTGAGCTCCGCGCGCCGGCGCTCGCGGTAGCCGGCGACGTCGAGCATCAGACGGGACCGCTCCCCCGTCTGCCTGTGGACGGCCAGCCGGGTCAGCTCCTGGAGCGCCTCCAGGACCTCGCCTGCCGACCCCACCAGCTCGTTGCCCTTGACCCCGACCACGGAGACCAGCGCGCGGTCGCCTTCGACGTCCATGTCGATGTCACCGTCGATGTCGGCGATGTCGAGCAGGCCTTCGACGTAGTCCGCCGCGATCTCGCCCTCCTGCTCGAGCACGCTGACATCAGGAGCCTTCTCCTGCTCGGCCTCGGTCATGGCCGGCCTCTCCTTCGTATTCACGACTTCTTGCTGCCGGTGCGCTTGCTACGGGACTGGCGGCTCGGCTGGTTTCTGATGATCTTAGGCTCAGGAGGCGGAGGAGGAGCCTCCTCTTCCGGAGTCGACTTACGCAACTTCGCCACCAGGCCCGGCTTCGGCTTGGCGGGGACCACGTTGCCCTTGGCGTCGAACTCCGGCATCGGGTTGCGACTGTAGAACCAGTGCTGCTGGCCGAGCGTCCACACGTTGGTGGTCACCCAGTACATGATGAGGCCGAGCGGGAAGTTGAGGCTGAAGAACGCGAACAGCGGGGAGATCCACATCAGGATCTTCTGCTGCTGCGCCATCGGGTTGTCCGGCATCTGGGCCATGGACCGGGTGACGCTCTGCCGGACGGTGAGGAAGGTGGTCAGCGAGCTGATCGCGACGAAGATCGCGAGGATGATCTTCGTCTGCACCACCCCTGCGTTCAGCGCCAGGATGTCCGTATCGGACATGAAGAAGTTGGCGGGCAGCGGTGCACCGAAGATGTGTGCCGCTCGGGCGCTCCGGACGAGTTCCTCCGTCATGCCGTAGACGGCGCGGCCGTTGGCCATCGCCTGCAGCACGGTGAACATCGAGATGAAGATGGGGAACTGCGCCACGACGGGGAGGCAGCCACCGAGCGGGTTGGCGCCCGCTCCTTGGTACAGCGCCATGACCTCTTGGTTCATGCGCTGTTTGTCGTTCTTGTAGCGCTTGCGTAGCTCGGCCACCTTGGGGGCGAGCTCCTGCATCTTCTTCGACGACTTCATCTGCTTGAGGAAGAGGGGGAAGATGAGGATGCGCATGAGCACGGTCAGCGTGATGATGGTCAACATCCACGCCAGGCCGCTGTCCGGGTTCAGGAACGTGCTGTAACCCCGATGGATCCAGGTGATGACGAAGGCCACGGCTTCATAAAGCCAGCTCAGCCAGGACAGCTCCACCGAGCTATCTCCCTTGCATTTCGTGAGACCGAACCGGGCGTGGGGGCACCGGGTCTATACCTCCGGGATGGAATGGGTGGCACCGCCCGATACGCCGGACAGTCAACCATGTGCCGCGCAATGCTCCGTGTACGGCGATCGCCTCGAGTCCATATGCACTGCATGACGGGTAGAAACGGCAGCGCGGACCGAGCATCGGGCCGATGAACGCCCGGTAGAACCGGATAGGGACGATCAGCACCCGAGCGGCGAGGCTCGGAGTCCCTTGCGGCTGCTCCGTCATCTCTGTCCATCCATTGAGGACTCGCGCCGCCTGAGCAAACGATCCAGTGCGAGGTCGAGCTCGGCGGCAAGCTGCTCGCAACGCGCGGTCGCGGCCGGTGGGTTGGCGCGTACCACAAGCAGGCTACCTCTCGGGAGCCGGTCGAGACGGTCCCGCATCAGGTGTCGGAGCCGCCGCTTGACCTTGTTGCGGACCGCCGCGCCCCCGACGGCCCGGCTCACCACGAAACCCACCAGCGGTGTCCCTTCCCCCGAAATGGTGAGATGTACCACCAGGGTGGGGCGACCTGCGCGTTTTCCGCCCTTGATCGCCGCCTTGAATTCCTCCCCGCGCCGCATGCGGGATTGCCGGGATAGCACCGAATACGCCTATCGCCCGCCGGTGGAGTGCACCGGCGGGCGGACTATCGGACGACGCAGGACGATCAGGCCGACAGCTTCTCGCGGCCCTTACGGCGGCGAGCGGCGAGGATGGCGCGACCGGCCCGGGTGCGCATCCGCAGCCGGAAGCCGTGGGTCTTCGCGCGGCGACGGTTGTTCGGCTGGAAAGTACGCTTGCTCACGGGTGGGCTCCAGGCTTGAAGGTGCGCACGAGGCGCTGAACACACATGGCTGGCCTGTCTGGACTGCGAGGGCACGCGAAATAGCCGTCGCGTGACAAGCCGACCGTCGTACGTTACGGGGCTGGAGCGTCCCAGGTCAAACCGAACCGGTTATCCACGTATCCACAGGCACGTTGTCCACCGCCTCGCACACGTCCACAGTTTGTGCACCCACGTACCACTAGGCTGTGGACAACGTCTTGAACACAGCTGTGCACATAGATACTGTCGGCCCTTCCAGACCCGCTCATAGGCTGTGCACAACTTGTGGATCTCCTGTGGAGACGCTGGGCATACGACCCGGGCGCGACGCTGTGGACGACGGGGGCCGATCATTACGCGGGCGGCCCCCTCATGTGGATAACGATCGCGGGGGGCCGCGAGAGGAAGGAGGGGGAGCCGCACCATGAACGGTGTCGACCTCGGCACGGTATGGAAGAGGGCCCTGGGCAACTTCCTCAACGAGAACGTGCCCGCTCAGCAGCGCACCTGGCTCTCCATGGTCCGTCCGATCGCCCTGGCGGACGACACGATCGTGCTGGGCGTCCCGAACGACTTCGTGAAGGACCTCATCGAGGGCAACAAACTGCGCCCGCTCGTGGCCCACGCGCTCTCACAGGAGCTCGGCCGGGCCATGCGGGTGGCCGTGATGATCGACACGACGGCGCCCGAGCAGCCCATGCAGCCCATGCAGCCTTTGCAGGAGCTTCATCCCCAGCCTGTGGCTCAAAGTTATCCCCAGGGCCCGGACCAGCAGCCGCGTTATGCACAGGCCCCGCCATCCCAGCACTACCAGGCTTCCGAGCCGCCGCAGTTCTATTCTCCACAGCCGGAGCAGGCTCAGTCATCCACCGAATATCCACAGCCGACGTTCTCTTTTGAACAGGCCCAGCCGTACACACCGCCTGTGGAAAAGGCGCCGGAACCGGCGCCGAACAGGTGGGAGGCCAAGAGCAACAAGCCCAGCGAGCCGGCGCGACTCAATCAGAAGTACACCTTCGAGACCTTCGTCATCGGAGCCAGCAACCGTTTCGCGCACGCCGCGGCCGTGGCCGTGGCCGAATCCCCCGCAAAGGCGTACAACCCGCTCTTCATCTACGGCGACTCGGGCCTGGGCAAGACCCATCTCCTGCACGCCATCGGGCATTACGCGCAGAGTCTCTACGACGGCGCCCGGGTGAGGTACGTCAGCTCCGAGGAATTCACCAACGACTTCATCAACAGCATCCGCGACCACAAGGCCGACGGTTTCCGCGGGCGCTATCGGGCGATCGACATCCTGCTTGTGGATGACATCCAGTTCCTGGAGGGCAAGGAGCAGACGCAGGAGGAGTTCTTCCACACCTTCAACACGCTCCACAACGCGAACAAGCAGATCGTGATCTCCAGTGACCGGGCGCCCAAGCAGCTCATCACGCTGGAGGACCGGTTGCGCAACCGGTTCGAGTGGGGGCTGATCACCGACGTGCAGCCGCCTGAGCTGGAGACGCGGATCGCCATCCTCAGGAAGAAGGCCATACAGGAGGGCCTGGCCGCGCCGCCCGAGGTGCTGGAGTACATCGCCAGCCGGATCTCCACCAACATCCGCGAACTCGAAGGCGCGCTGATCAGGGTCACCGCGTTCGCCAGCCTCAACCGGCAGGGTGTGGATCTCCAGCTGGCCGAGGTGGTGCTGAAGGATCTGATCACCTCGGACTCCGGGCCGGAGATCACGATCGCCACGATCATGGCCAAAACGGCCGAATACTTCGGCATCAGCATCGACGACCTCTGCGGCAGCTCGCGCAGCAGGGCTCTGGTGAACGCCAGGCAGATCGCGATGTACCTGGCGCGCGAGCTGACGGAGCTGTCGCTGCCGAAGATCGGCCAGCAATTCGGCGGCCGCGATCACACCACCGTCATGCACGCCGAGCGCAAGATCCGCTCGCTCATCGCTGAGCGGCGGTCGATGTACAACCAGGTCAACGAGCTAACAATGCGCATCAAGCAGACATCGCGCGGGTCCTAGCCGTCATGCACACCCTGTGGAAAACACTGTGGATCAGGGGAAACGCGCAAAGAGGCCGTCCGTACGCCCCGCAATGCCCGAAAAAGTTCCGCACAGCGCCTGGGGATAACCATGGGGACATCCTGAGGACAACCTGGGGACTACTCGTGGACGACTTGGGGACGGCCTGTGCACAGCGTTTTGGGAGCTCCAGGAGGGGGCGTTTTGTCCGTGGAAAACCGGTGGACAGCCGGTGGATGACCGGTGGATGAACACCCCATGATCTGGGGACGGCCTGTGTGCAACGCGGCGTCATCCCCAGCCGCCGGAGTTACCCCCAGGCGTCACCCACAAACCCGGTGGACAAAAACAGGGCCCCTGACCAGGGCAGACGCGGGTTGTCCACACTATCCACCGCCCCTACTGTGATGACTTCACTTATCTCTTAAGAAGAAACTCAAGACCCATAGAGGGGTTCTCCCGGAACGAGACTGCGGGAGACGCGACACTTGAATCAACGACGAACCAGGAGGCTGATGACCGTGATGTTCCGAATCGAGCGAGACGTCCTCGCTGAGGCGGTGGCATGGACGGCACGCAGCCTGCCCGCACGTCCGTCGGTGCCCGTCCTCGCCGGCATGCGCCTGGAAGTCACCGAGGACCAGCGGCTGAAGCTGTCCGGTTTCGACTACGAGGTCTCCGCCGAGGTGACGCTGGAGCTCCACACCGGTGAGCCGGGCGTCGTCCTGGTCTCCGGCAAGCTGCTCGCCGAGATCACCCGCGCGCTTCCCGCACAGCCTGTGGACTTCGTCGTGGAAGGCGCCAAGGCGGTCGTCACGTGCGGCAGCGCCCGCTTCACCCTCCTCACCATGCCCGCCGAGGACTACCCCTCGCTCCCGGTCATGCCGCCGGCCGCCGGGCGGGTCGGCAGCGACACCTTCGCCTCCGCCGTCGGCCAGGTGGCCGTCGCCGCCGGGCGGGACGACACGCTGCCCATGCTCACCGGCGTGCGGATGGAGATCGAGGGCGACACCGTCACGCTGGCCGCCACCGACCGCTACCGCCTGGCCGTGCGCGAGCTCAAGTGGCAGCCCGGCCAGTCCGACATCTCAGCCATCGCGATGATCCCGGGCAAGACCCTCGCCGACTCGGCCAAGGCGCTCGGCGCGACCGGCGCGGAGGTGGAGATAGCGCTCAGCTCCGCCGGCGGCACCGGCGAGGGCATGATCGGCTTCTCCAGCGCCGGCCGCCGCACCACCACCCGCCTGCTGGACCCCGAGTTCCCCAAGTACCGCTCACTCCTGCCGACCGAGTTCTCCGCACGTGCCGAGTTGTCCACAGCGTCCTTCGTGGAGGCGGTCAAGCGCGTGGCCCTGGTCGCCGAACGCAACACGCCGGTGCGGCTGGCGTTCAGGAGCGGTGAGGTCGTGCTGGAGGCGGGCAGCGGCGACGAGGCCCAGGCCGTCGAGGCGCTGCCTGTGGACTACGAGGGCGAGGAGATGAACATCGCCTTCAACCACCAGTTTCTGCTGGAAGGGCTCGGGGCCATCGACTCCGACGTCGCCCGCCTGCAGATGACCACGTCGACCAAGCCCGCCATCCTCACCGGCGGCAAGCCTGTGGACGACACCGGCGCTCCCGACTACCGTTACCTGATCATGCCCATCCGCCTGTCTGGCTGAAACCGTCGTCGGGGATGATGGAGGCCTGACAAGGGGGGTTGGACAACATGCAGATCGGCATGGTCGGACTTGGGAAGATGGGCGGCAACATGGCCGAGCGGCTGCGCCGCGGCGGTCATGAGGTCGTCGGCTACGACCACCATTCCGAGGTCAGCGACGTGGGCAGCCTGAAGGAGCTGGTCGAGCGGCTCCAGGCGCCCCGGGCGATCTGGATCATGGTGCCCGCGGGCAAGCCCACCCAGCAGACCGTCGACCAACTGGGCGAGATGCTGTCCGAGGGCGATGTGGTCGTCGACGGCGGCAACTCCCACTATGTGGATGACCAGCGGCACGCGGCGGAGCTGAGCGCGAAGGGCATCAGGTTCGTCGACTGCGGGGTGAGCGGCGGCGTCTGGGGTCTCCAGAACGGTTACGCGCTCATGTGCGGCGGCGATCAGGCCGACGTCCAGCACCTCATGCCGATCTTTGAGACGCTCAAGCCCGAGGGCGAGGACGGCTTCGTCCACGCCGGAGACGTCGGTGCCGGCCACTTCGCCAAGATGGTCCACAACGGCATCGAGTACGGCATGATGCAGGCCTTCGCCGAAGGGTGGGAGCTGCTCGAGGCCTCCGACGTCGTCAAGGACGTCAAGGGATCCTTCAGCAGCTGGCGCACCGGCACCGTGATCCGCTCGTGGCTGCTCGACCTGCTGGTGCGGGCGCTGGACGATGACGAGAAGCTGGAGCAGCTGCGAGGTTATGCACAGGACTCCGGCGAAGGCCGGTGGACGGTCCAGGCGGCTGTGGATCACGCGGTCCCTCTGCCAGTGATCACCGCCGCCCTCTACGCCAGGTTCGCCTCCAGGCAGGACGACTCGCCCGCGATGAAGGTGGTGGCCGCGCTGCGCAACCAGTTCGGCGGCCATGCGACCACGTCGGCCGAGGGATCCGTGGGCAAGGGCGCCGACGCGCCGGGGGCCGATGTCACGCCGCCGCGCGAAGCCGAATGAGGCGGTTTTCCACAGGGTGTGAGCCGGTGACCCCAGTGGCGCTCGTGGCGCACTAACCTTCGTGGGGTGCATGTCGCCCACCTCTCGCTGACCGACTTCCGGTCCTACGCGTCCGTGGAGCTCGGCCTGGAGCCGGGCGTCACGGCCTTCGTGGGGCCCAACGGCCAGGGCAAGACCAACCTGGTCGAGGCCCTCGGCTACGTGGCGACGCACTCCAGCCACCGGGTCGCCAACGACGCGCCGCTGGTGCGTCAGGGGGCGGCCCGGGCGATCGTGCGCTGCGCCGTCCACAGGGACGACCGGCGCGCGCTGGTGGAGCTGGAGATCAATCCGGGCCGCGCCAACCGCGCGCGGCTCAACCGCTCGCCCGTGTCCAGGCCGCGTGACGTCATCGGCCTGCTGCGCACGGTGCTGTTCGCCCCCGAGGACCTGGCGCTGGTCAAGGGCGATCCGTCGGAGCGGCGGCGCTTCCTCGACGAGCTGCTGGTGGCCAGGGCGCCCCGGTTCGCGGGCGTGCGCGCCGACTACGACCGGGTGCTCAAGCAGCGTGGCGCGCTGCTGCGAGCCGCCTCCCAGGCCCGCAGAGGCGCCAGGAGCGGCCGGCGGGCCGAGAGTGACACCGCGTTCGCGGCGGCCGGCGCCGGAGACGTCCTGAGCACGCTGGAGGTCTGGGACGCCCATCTCGCCAGGCACGGCTCCGAGCTGTTGCGCGCCCGGCTCGATCTCATCGACGAGTTGCGTCCGCTGGTCGCCGGCGCCTATGCCTCGCTCGCCCCCACGAGCGCCCCCGCGACCCTGGCCTATCGCAGCACGTTGTCCACAGGTGAGGACGGCGCGGACGACGAAGTCCCCGGTGAGCGGGGATCTTCCGATGCGCAGACGTTATCCACAGACTTGGGGAAAACCCTTGAAGAGCGGCTGCGAGAGCGGCTACTGGAGGTGCGCTCGGCGGAGATCGAGCGAGGCGTGACGCTCATCGGCCCGCACCGCGACGACCTGGTTCTCGGCCTCGGCGACCTGCCCGCCCGCGGTTACGCCAGCCACGGCGAGTCCTGGTCGTTCGCGCTCGCGCTGCGGCTGGCCGCCTACGACCTGCTGCGCGCCGACGGCGGCGACCCCGTGCTGATCCTCGACGACGTCTTCGCCGAGCTCGACACGCAGCGCAGACGTCGGCTGGCCGAGATCGTCGCCCCTGCCGAGCAGGTGCTCATCACCGCGGCCGTGGCCGACGACGTGCCGGCCGAGCTGGCCGGCGCCCGATTCGACGTAGCGGAGGGGAGCGTGACGCGTGTCCGTTGACGACGATCCCACGGCCAGAGGCGCCGCCATGGCCAGGGAGAAGCTGGCCCAGGCCAAGGCCGACGCCGCCAAACGAGGGCAGCTCCCCCGCCGCGAGCCCAGGCGTAAGGCCGCAGGCCCGCGCAGGGACGCCGGGGACCCCCAGCTCTTCGGCCGGGCGATCAGGGAGCTGCTGGCCGCTCGCGGCTGGGAGCAGTCTGCGGCCGTCGGCGCCGTGTTCGGCCGCTGGATCGACATCGTCGGCCCTGACCTGGCCGCACACACCAAGCCGGAGTCGTTCGACGACGGTGAGGTGCTCGTCGTCGCCGATTCGACGGCATGGGCGACCCAGGTGCGCCTGCTCGCCCGCACCCTCGTGCGCAGGCTCAACGAGGAGCTCGGCGACGGGACTGTCACGAAGGTCAAGGTCAGGGGCCCGCAGAACGCTCCACGGCCTACCGGAGGATTGCGGGTGACCGGAAGTCGTGGGCCCGGTGACACCTACGGTTAGGCACGCCAGGCGATCAGACAGCCGCAGACGCGCTGACCCCCCAACCCAGAGGGGGGATGCTTGACAGGGGGCAAAACGAGCTAGAGAGCATCACAGGCGCGTTCATTGCCACCTTCGGGCTCCAGAGCCGGTAGAATGAAACCGGATTCCGGACACGTCCGTTTGCGTGTCACCCCGGCAGGCAAGCCGACTCCCCCGGGTGACCGCGCATCGGGGCATTCACGACGGTGACGGGCACGGCAGGGGCAGCCTTGAAAGCAATCGCCTCCCCCGCCGCGTGTCCGCGGCAGGAGGATTTCGCAGTTGTCCTACGACGCTAGCTCAATCACCGTACTCGAGGGGCTTGAAGCCGTTCGCAAGCGCCCGGGTATGTATATCGGGTCGACCGGTGAGCGCGGCCTGCACCACCTCGTCTACGAGATCGTGGACAACGCGGTCGACGAGGCCCTCGCCGGTCATGCCGACCGCATCGAGGTCACGCTGCTCGCCGACAACGGCGTGCGCGTGATCGACAACGGCCGTGGCATCCCGACGGGCATTCACCCGGTCGAGAAGCGCTCGGCCGTCGAGGTCGTGCTGACCACGCTGCACGCGGGCGGCAAGTTCGACAGCCAGTCCTACGCGGTCTCCGGCGGCCTGCACGGCGTCGGCTCGGCCGTCGTCAACGCGCTGTCCACAGCCATGGACGTCGAGGTCAAGCAGGAAGGCCACTACTGGCGCGTCTTCTTCGACCACTCCAAGCCGAGGGCCCCGCTGGCCAAGGGCGAGGAGACCGACGAGACCGGCACGACCATCACGTTCTGGCCCGACCCCGACATCTTCGAGACCACGAACTGGAACTTCGAGACGCTCTCCCGGCGCTTCCAGGAGATGGCCTTCCTCAACAAGGGCCTGACGATCACGCTCACCGACGAGCGGCCCGACCACATCAACGGCGAGCCGCACCGGGTCGAGTACTGCTACCAGGGCGGTCTGGCCGACTTCGTCAAGCACCTCAACGCCAAGAAGGAGCCGGCGCACGCGTCGATCATCTCCTTCGAGGAAGAGGGCGACGGCGCCGCGGTCGAGATCGCGATGCAGTGGAACAACTCCTACTCCGAGTCCGTCTACACCTTCGCCAACACCATCAACACGGCCGAGGGCGGCACCCACGAGGAAGGCTTCCGCGCCGCGCTGACGACCATCGTCAACCGCTACGCGCGCGAGCAGAAGTTCCTCAAGGAGGGCAAGGACGACAACCTCTCCGGCGAGGACGTCCGCGAGGGCCTGACGGCGATCATCTCGATCAAGCTGTCCGACCCGCAGTTCGAGGGCCAGACCAAGACCAAGCTGGGCAACACCGAGGCCAAGTCGTTCGTGCAGAAGGCCTGCAACGACCATCTGCGCGACTGGTTCGAGCGCAACCCCGGCGAGGCCAAGGACATCATCAACAAGTCGCTGCAGGCCTCGCGCGCCCGGCTCGCGGCTCGCCAGGCCCGCGACCTGACCAGGCGCAAGTCGCTGCTGGAGTCAGGCAGCGGGCTGCCCGGCAAGCTGGCCGACTGCCAGTGGAACGACCCGGAGAAGTGCGAGCTGTTCATCGTCGAGGGCGACTCGGCGGGCGGCTCGGCCAAGGGCGGCCGCGACTCCCGCTTCCAGGCGATCCTCCCGATCCGCGGCAAGATCCTCAACGTGGAGAAGGCGCGGATCGACAAGGTCCTCAAGAACAACGAGGTCCAGGCGCTGATCACCGCGCTGGGCACCGGTGTGCACGACGAGTTCGACATCGCCAAGCTGCGCTACCACAAGGTCATCCTGATGGCGGACGCCGACGTCGACGGCCAGCACATCAACACGCTGCTGCTGACGCTGCTGTTCAGGTTCATGCGGCCGCTGATCGAAGCCGGGCACGTCTACCTGTCCTGCCCGCCCCTCTACAAGATCAAGTGGGACCGCAAGGGCGAAGACGCCTCCTATGCCTACTCCGACTCCGAGCGCGACGCCGTCATCCAGGCAGGCATCGAGTCGGGCAAGCCGGACCCCAGGCCCCGCGACAACGTCCAGCGCTTCAAGGGCCTGGGCGAGATGAACGCGGGCCAGCTCTGGGAGACCACCATGAACCCGGAGACGCGGCTGCTGCGCCTGGTCACCCTCGACGACGCCGCGCAGGCCGACGACCTGTTCAGCGTGCTCATGGGAGAGGACGTGGAGGCCAGGCGCGACTTCATCATCCGCAACGCGCGCGACGTCCGCTTCCTCGACGTCTAGCGGCTAGCCGAATCACGAAGAAGGACCACATCCTGTGACGGAAGTGAACACCACTCCCCCGGCTGAACGCATCGAGCCGGTGGACATCCAGTCCGAGATGCAGCGCAGCTACATGGACTACGCGATGTCCGTCATCGTGTCCAGGGCGCTGCCCGACGTCCGCGACGGTCTCAAGCCGGTGCACCGCCGGGTGCTGTATGCGATGTACGACGGTGGCTACCGTCCCGACCGCGGCTACTTCAAGTGCGCGCGCGTCGTCGGTGACGTGATGGGCACCTACCACCCGCATGGCGACACCTCGATCTACGACGCGCTGGTACGGCTGGCCCAGAACTGGTCGCTGCGTTACCCGCTGGTCGACGGGCAGGGCAACTTCGGCTCGCCGGGCAACGACCCGGCGGCGGCGATGCGCTACACCGAGTGCAAGCTCGCGCCCATCGCCATGGAGATGCTGCGCGACATCGACAAGGACACCGTCGACTTCCGGCCCAACTACGACGGCAAGTCGCACGAGCCGGACGTGCTGCCCGCGCGCTTCCCGCAGTTGCTGGTCAACGGGTCCGGCGGCATCGCGGTCGGCATGGCCACCAACATCCCGCCGCACAACCTGCGCGAAGTGGCCGGCGCCGTCAAATGGTGCCTGGAAAACCCGGAGGCCGACGACGAGGACCTGCTCGAGGCGGCGATCCGGCTGGTCAAGGGGCCCGACTTCCCCACCAAGGCGCTGATCGTCGGGCGCCGGGGGATCGAGGACGCCTACCGCACCGGCCGCGGCTCGATCACCATGCGTGCCGTCGTCGAGGTCGAGGAGGACGGCAAGGGCCGGCAGGCACTGGTCGTCACCGAGCTGCCCTACCAGGTCAACCCGGACAACCTCGCCCTCAAGATCGCCGAGCTGGTCCGCGAGGGCAAGCTCTCCGGCATCGCCGACGTGCGCGACGAGAGCTCCTCCCGGGTCGGCCAGCGCCTGGTGATCGTGCTCAAGCGCGACGCGGTCGCCAAGGTCGTGCTGAACAACCTCTACAAGCACACCCAGCTCCAGGACACCTTCGGCGCCAACATGCTGGCGCTGGTCGACGGCGTGCCGCGGACGCTCAGGCTCGACCAGTTCATCCGGCACTACGTGGCCCACCAGATCGAGGTCATCGTCCGCCGGACGCGCTACCTGCTGCGCAAGGCCGAGGAGCGCGCCCACATCCTGCGCGCGCTGCTCAAGGCACTCGACCGGCTCGACGAGGTCATCGCGCTGATCCGGGCCTCCGAGTCGGCCTCGGCAGCCCAGCAGGGCCTGATGTCGCTGCTGGACATCGACGAGATCCAGGCGCAGGCCATCCTCGACATGCAGCTGCGCAAGCTCGCAGCCCTGGAGCGCCAGGCGATCCAGGACGAGTTCGAGCACCTGATGACCCAGATCGCCGAGTACAACGCGATCCTGGCCAGCGAGGCCCGCCAGCGCGAGATCGTCAACGAGGAGCTGGGCGAGATCGTCGCCAAGTTCGGCGACGAGCGGCGTACCGAGATCATCGCGCACGACGGCGACATGTCGATCGAGGACCTCATCGCCGAGGAAGAGGTCGTCGTCACCATCACCCGCGGTGGCTACGCCAAGCGCACCAAGACCGACCTCTACCGGGCGCAGAAGCGCGGCGGTAAGGGCGTGCGGGGCGCGCAGCTGCGCCAGGACGACATCGTCGACCACTTCTTCGTCACCACGACCCACCACTGGCTGCTGTTCTTCACCAACAAGGGCCGCGTCTACCGGGTCAAGGCCTACGAGCTGCCGGACGCCGGGCGTGACGCGCGGGGCATGCACCTGGCCAACCTGCTCGCCATGCAGCCCGACGAGACGGTCATGGAGGTCCTCGACCTGCGTGACTACCTCGTCGCCCCCTATCTCGTGCTGGCCACCCGCAGCGGTCTGGTCAAGAAGACCCGCCTGTCGGAGTACGACTCCCCCAGGACCGGTGGTCTGATCGCGATCAACCTGCGGGATGACGACGAGGTCATCGGCGCCAGGCTCGTGTCCGAAGAGGACGACCTGCTGCTGGTGTCCAGAGGCGCGCAGTCCATCCGGTTCACCGCCTCGGACGAGGCGCTGCGCCCCATGGGCCGGGCGACCAGCGGCGTCATCGGCATGCGATTCCTCGACGGGGACGAACTACTCGCCATGAATCGCATGGCCGACGGTCAAGACGTGCTTATCGCCACGAAGGCTGGGTACGCAAAACGGACACCCGTGGAGCAGTATCCGGTGCAAGGACGTGGCGGCAAGGGCGTGCTGACTGCAAAGATCGTGAGTGCCCGTGGCAAGCTGGTTGGAGCCGTCATGGTCAACCCGGAGGATGAGGTCTTCGCGATCACATCCGCAGGCGGGGTGATCCGGACGAGTGCGGGTGAGATCAAGCAGTCCGGCCGCCAGACCATGGGAGTGCGATTGATGAACCTCGCCGAAGGCGACAGCGTGGTGGCCCTCGCCCGGAACGCCGAGTCCATGGAGACTTCGGTGGAGAGTGAGGAAGACGGGGGAGGAGAGTAGTTCATGAGCGCCCAAGGTGGTGGCCCCGCCAGGACCAAGGCGGTTCGGGAGAACGGCCAGCAACAGCAGCCGAAGAAGCCCTCGGATACCGAGGTTTTCAAGCCAGTGGACGAGGAGGAAGCCGCGGCTCCGAAGCCGGCGGGACCGCCTGACGGACAGCCCGTACGTCAGCAGCCCGACGGACAGCCGATGCGCCAGCAGCCTGACGGACAGCCGGTGCGTCCGCAGCCGGCGAGGCCGCCGGAGCAGCAGCAGGAGGGCAACGACACGGTACGTCTCCGTGCCTCGTCGCTCACCACGGAGGCTCCTCCGCCCCCTATCGAGCTGCGCAAGAAGAAGTCATCCAATTCCGCGGGGGCCCGGCTCCCGCGTAAGGCCCATTTGGTCCTGCGTCGCATCGAGCCGTGGTCGGCCATGAAGTTCAGCTTCGTGGTCTCCCTGGTCTGCTTCGTGGTGCTCTTCGTGGCTGTCGCGGTCCTGTATGGCGTGCTGTCGGCCTTGGGCGTGTTCGACTCCCTCGTGGACCTGGTGAACCAGCTCGGCCAGGGTGAGCAGGGGCAGAGCTCGATCCCCATCGACATCGCGTCGTGGTTCGAGCCGGTCCGCATCCTCGGCTACACGGCCCTCATCGGCGCCGTGAACGTCGTACTGATCACCGCCCTGGCCACACTCGGGGCTGTCATCTACAACGTCGCCTCCGACCTTGTGGGCGGCGTCGAGGTGACCTTCAGCGAGGCCGAGTAGTACGCGGGTCGCGCCGCACCCGGTCGCCCGGGTGCGGCGCGAGTAGCTCGCCGGAGGCGGTAAGCTTTTCTCGTCCGAACAACCGGTTCGCGTCCGCTCTGTGGATGCGATACCGTTCCGGTGTGCGCGGGGCTATAGCTCAGACGGTTAGAGCGCTTCCCTGATAAGGAAGAGGTCCCAGGTTCAAGTCCTGGTAGCCCCACCCAGAATTACCTGCAATAACAGGGTCGTTCTCCATTCAGGAGGCGGCCCTTTTCGTGCGCTGGTAGAAATGTGGGAGATGACCTTGGCCGCTCTCCCCTCGCGCCATTTCGCGAGCTCGTGGTCCGACAGCGGGATGGCCGAGTACGGGTAGATCTTGAAGCGTTCGGCCACCGCCGGTGAAGCCGGCGCCCGGGTTCAGAAAGGCACCGTGGTGTCAGATGTTCCCCGCCTGGTGCGCTGAGCGGGCCGGCATCCCTGAGAGTCGGCTCCTGCGCCTGGCCTACGCGCCGTACGCTGTGGCGTGGTTCAAGGACCGCGGCCGCTGGGCACCAAGCCCAAGGTCGGAGCGCTGATCTACTTCAGCTTCCCCGAGCGTCGCTGTCGCCCATCAGAATGCCGTACGTGTCTCGCTTCGGGGATCTCCTAGCACCCTTCGATCGTCATAGAGCCCGGCGCGTGCCAGGCGGCGCCACGGGCGGGCGAGACGCACGGATACGTCGATGTCCGCGTCCGTCGCCGCTAGATCGAGATCTGCCACAGCCAGTGCCGGCCGGCCGTCCCTTGCGCAGGACGCGAGCCAGCGACCGCCAGGTGCGACGATGCCTGAGGGCACGGTCGCGCTGAACTGCGCCGGGACGGAATACCCGAGCCAGTAGCCGTACAGTCTCCCGTACGCCTGCGCGACCAGCGCTCGAGCCGCGTCGTCGACCATCACCGACAGCAGCACGCAGTCCACGTTCAGGCGCTCGTACTCGGCGAACACTTCAGGGAACTCGGCCTCGATGCACAACGCGCACCCGAACCGGATGCCGTCGATCTCGAAGACGACCGGTGACGAGCCAGGAGAGTACATGAAAGAGACCTCGGTGTTCGACAAGTACCTCTTGTCGTACCGCGTCACCAAGCGGCCCCGATCGCTGACCACGTACAGGCTGTTGTGCGGCCGGTTCGGCGATGTCAACGGGTGAATGGAGCCGAAGGCCACCCAGAGCCCCAGTTCCCCGGCCAGGTCGGCGATCGACGCGGCCTCCTCCCGCAGAACGTCCCAGGGGACCCGGCTCCAGTCGGAGGCGGACAGCGTTCCAGGCGGCCCTGAAGACATCACATGCTTGCTCGGATACGTGATGGCGCCCTCGGGAAACTGCACCAGCCGCGCCCTGGCCGCAGCCGCCTCCCGCATCAGGCCGCGGACTTCCGCGCCACTCGCCCTGAGGGCTTCGGCATCGGTCGGATCCTCAGGCACCGTGCTCTGCGCAACCGCCAACCGCAATGTCCGCGCCATCCGGGGACGATATGGCATGTGCCGCGCGACTACCAGGCCAGTGCATCATGCTGCGGGCTGCGGCCGGGGACTGATCGCGCACGAGGACGGCAGCCAGGATGCGCCCCGCCCGGGGTCCCGTCATGCCGGGATTTCTGTGGGAGCCCGAGGCTGCGATGCCTCGGGGGACCCGACTGACCGAACTTCGCCGGTGAACGTGGGGGCCACCCTGGGGGTTGACCTTGACCTTGGGTCAGGCCGCACGCTGAACGGGTGACCAACCTGAACTCCACCTGGACCGGGATGGTGCCGGTCGACGACACCGCGCTGGCCGTTACCGACACCGGTGGGCCCGGCCGTTCCGTGGTCTACCTCAATGGCCAGTTCGCCACCCAGTCGTACTGGCGGCGCGTCATCGCCGAACTCGGCAGCGACTACCGGCACATCACCTACGACATGCGGGCTCGCGGCCGATCGAGGCGTTCGGCGGACTATTCGTTCGAGGCGAACGTCCGGGACGTCGACGCCGTCCTCGCGGCGAGGGGCGTGGACCGGCCGCTTCTGGTCGGTTGGTCCTACGGCGCGCCGGTCGCGCTGCACTGGGCCGGCCGGAATCCGGACCGCGTCCTGGGGGTGGTGTCCGTGGACGGCGCGTACCCGTACGACTTCGCCTACGCCGAGGAGCGGATCCGGCGGCTGTGGCGCCGGTCGGGCTGGCTGCTGCCGATGCTCTCCACGCTGGGCATGGCCGCGAGGATGTCCGCCGAGCAGCATGCCCAGAGCAACATCGAGCTCATCGAGATCTGCGCCGCCCTCGGCCCGGTCCTGGACGGTGTGACCTTCCCGGTCGGGTACGTGGTCGCCACGGGCGGCAACCTCGGAGGCGGTCGTGATGAAATGGAGAGCATGCGCGCCAGCCTCGATCCGGTGCTCGCCCGCAACCCGAACATCAAGGTGAGCGCGAAGGTTTCGAGCAACCATGGCACGATCCTGCGCAAGGACTTCCGCGCCGTCGCGGACGCGGTTCGCGAGCTCGCCGGCATCCCACGATCACGAGGTCGGCAGAGCAGATGACGGACCGCGTCACGATCGGCCAGGCGGCGGCGTTCGCCGGTGTCACGGTGAAGACCGTGCGGCACTACCACAAGCACGGGCTGATCGACGAACCACGACGCGACAAATCCGGCTACCGACGCTACGGATCAGCCGACCTGCTGCGGCTGGTCCAGATCCGGACGCTGGCCGCCGCCGGCGTACCGCTGGCCGAGATCGGGGCGATACTCGACGCCGATCCCGACCGGTTCGCCGCCGCGCTCGTCGACGTCGAACGGCGTCTCAATGATCGGATCGACGATCTGATCGCGCGGCGTGACATGCTGCATCGGCTCGCCACCGGCGACCGGGCCCTGCTACCCGACCGCGTTCTTGCGAAGCTGGACAGGGTGGCCGCCGATCTCGGCTTCACCCCTGACGACGTGACGATGGCCAGGGAGGGCCTGGTGCTGATCAGGGCCCTGGTGCCGGAGGGCTTCGACGACTACATCTCCCAGGTCGAGCGCGGCCTCGACGACCCTCGGTACGTCTCCTTGATCAGGCGCATGTGGCGTGCCGCCGAGTGGGAGCCGGACGACCCCCGGGTCGACGAACTCGCCACAGCCATGGCCGACCACTATCTCGCCCATCCCGCACTGCTGCCCATCCCGGCCGGACTCCAGGCCCGCGCCGACGGCGCGATCCGGCACAGGCTGCTCATCCACCACGGAGAAGAGCAGAAGCCGGCCTGGATCCGATTGAGGGCGTTGATCGAGGCAAGAATGCGCTCGGCCGGCATCGACATCGCGTCGACTCCCGTCGCAGGCGGCGGCGATCTATAGAAGAGCGTTCCTGGCCAGTGGCCTGACCATGTTCGGCCTTGCCGTGTGTGCGATCCGCGGTCTCTATCGGCATGATGATTGGGGCCGTGGCGTGCGCTCTCGGCGAGCGAGGAAAGAACAACGGCGGGCTGAGGGCGTCGCCCCCTCGGCGGCCAGCCCGGAAGTCGGGGCGAAAGCCACGAAGTCAGTGAACGATTGACAACTGTGATGACTTCTTGCCAAGATCGACATCTCGTGCGGGCTGGGGCCCGCCTACCCACAGAAGAGGGTCGATGAAGAAACTCGCGGTTGCCGGAATCGCGCTGGTCGCGTCGTTCTCCGTGCTCACCGTCAGCCCGGCCGAAGCGCGGTTGGCCGACAGAAACCTCATCACGTTCTGGGAGCACGACGACTATCAGGGCACACGCAAGGACTTCACCTGTGTCAGCCAGCAGCGGGAAGACCTGGGCGCTCTCGAGAACAAGGCGAGCTCGATGGCGAACGCGTCCTACTCGGGCGTCGACCTCTACAGCGGTGACAACCTGACCGGCGTCAGGTATTACGCGGCGCCGCGCAGCAACGACAGCGACTTCACCAACAACGGATTCGACAACACCGTGGAATCCCTCCGGTTCAGGACTGTTCCCTGCGACTGAGCGTGATCGCCGGGCGGTGGGCGCGGGGCTGCCTGATGCTGGCGCTGATGTCCGGCGCCGCATGCGCGGCTCCCGCCCCCTCGGCCGTCTCGAACGCGAACGAGCCGCCCGTCATCGATCCGTCCGCCGAAGGGCGGGCGCTTCGTCTGCCGTTCGACGCCTACAAGCGGACCGAGGCGGACATCGAGCTCGCGGAGCGGGCGGTGGACGTCCTCGCCGGTCAGTGCCTGCGACAGAAGGGGTACAGCCAACCGGCCCTGCCCGCCGTCACCGTGGTGGAAGCACCCAACCGCCGCCGCTACGGCGTCATCGAGCCCCTCGTCGCCGAGCAGGCGGGCTATCACGCCCCGCTCACGTCCGCCGAGAAGGAACGGGAACGGGCGGACAGGGCACGCGGTGGCCCCCGCGATGCGGCGGAGAGATCGGCGGCACACGACTGCCTCCAGGGGAGCACCGGCCGCGTCTACGTCGACGCCGCCGATTCGCCCCTTCTGGCGCGCCTGGAGCGCGAGATCTTCGAGGAGACCCGGACGAAGGACGTCCATGTCCGGTCAGCGTTCGATGCGTGGCGATCGTGCATGCGCGTCCGCGGCCAGGAAGAGTACGCCGACCCGTTGGCCGCCGCCGCCGACGACCGGTGGCAGGACCTGAAGTCGGCGCAGGCCGAGACCGCCGCCGCGGTAGCCGACGTCGCATGCAAGAAGGAGACGGACCTCGTCGAGGTCTGGCGTCGCGCGGAGGAAGAGCTCCAGGCCGCCGCCGTGAAACGGCACCCCGCGGAGTTCGGCGAGGTCCGGCAGGCGCTCGAGAAGGAACGCGCCGAGGCCGCCCGCATCGTCCAGAGCACCAGGTGATCGTTGCGGGCGTGGAGTCAACGCCGGCGTGCCCGCCAGAGCGTGATCAGCCCGGTGTCGACGACGGCGTGGTGGAGTCGCATTCCGGGTAGTGCCGCCACACGCGCCGTTCGGTGGCCGCGCCGGTGGCGCAGGGGAGCATGACCCCCGATCTCCTGGTACGTTCACTCCTCCTTGACCTTCATATCGGTGTGAACGTTGATGATTCTGCCGTGACCAACAACGCACCTCCGGAGGGGAGCACACGATGCAGAACGGCGATGCCGTGACGGTCATGGGCCTGGGGCCGATACCGCAGGCGGACCACGCGCGGCGGATCGACGACGGCACGTACCCAGTGCCTGATTCCACCGTCGACACCCACCTGGCCGCGGCGATGATCGGGCGGTTCCGCGAGCCGTCGGGGGCTCGGACGTGACCGCCACGCCGTTCGACCCGCGCACGCTGCTCGTCGGCAGCCGGCTCGGTGTTCTCGCGACGATCAAGGCGGACGGCCGTCCCCAGCTTTCCCCCGTCATGCCCTTCTACGACCAGGAGGCCGACGTCATCTACGTTTCGATGACCGAGGGGCGAGCCAAGACGGCGAACCTGCGCCGGGACCCGCGAGCCACGCTGGAGGTCACCAGTCCCGACGGGTGGGCGTGGGCCACCGCCGAAGGCATGGCGACACTCACCGGACCGGGCACCGACGCTCACGGTCCCGAGGTCGAGGCGCTGGTGGACTACTATCGCGTCGCCGCGGGGGAGCACCCGGACTGGGACGAGTACCGGTCGGTGATGGTGTCCGACCGCAGGGTGCTCATGACGATGCGGGTCGACCACGTGTACGGCGCCAGAATTCGCTGACAGATACGAAATTGAAACGCCACGCATTCGCGTACGGGAAAAGGCGCCCTCGATGACTCGGGTGGTCCGCAGGTCCTCCGCGTGGCAGGCCCTGCGGCACTCCGATGGATTGAGCGAAGCCCATGATTTCCGGGGCCGTACAAGGCCGGAGCACACGAGCTTCGTCTCGTTACTTGGCAGACAGCCGGCGGCCCTTGTACTGCGGGTGCTTGGTCTCCCAGTATCGCCAGCCTTCGACCCTGGAGGGCACGTTGGCGATTCCGGTGGTGACCTTGATGTGGCGGCACGTGCCCAGCGTCGACCAGGCCGACCAGCCGATGCGGTAACCGAAGACCCGGTACCACATGTTGCCGTACATTCCCGGCCGGATCTCCCGCGTGTATTCGTGCCCGCTGAAGACCATGTGCCTTTCTTCGAGGTGGGGGAGTCCCATCCTGCGCAGGCTGCGCACCAGGTCGCCGGCGGTTCGCTCGCGCGTCCTCTCGCTCTCGGTCTCGAGGAATGCGAGCACTTCGTGCTCTCGCGTGACCGACACGGTCATCGAGCCGCCGGGGCCGTCGATGTACCGCGTGCGGGGCAGGAAGAAGTTCCTCGGCGAGAGCTGGTCGATCTTGTAGAAGGTGCGCGGCTTGCACTGCCTGTGGCCGTCGTCGTCGAAATTGTCCGCGCCGGCCGGCGGGGACAGGGTGGCGAGCATTGCCAACGAAAGGGAGCCGGCCATGGCCAACATCGTCATTCTCTTGGTCGAGTGATGCGCCTTCGGCCCGGCGGGCGTGGCTGTGGCTTTTGTTCGGGCAATGGGCGTGAACATGTACCGTTCCTTTCGGAATGCGACCCCCTGGTCGCGACTGACCGCAGGCCGGAATGCGGCCCGTGCCTGCCCGCTGAGCGAGCCAACGGGACGGTCCGATGGTTACAGGTGCCGCGAGTCGCACCACAACGCCACGCCGGTACTTAATTTCCCGCACAGGGAAAGAGCTGGTTAAAAATCGTCGGTTCGGTCCTTGTCGAAAGCGTCTCTGGGCTAATAAGTCGAGGGATGCTTTCTTTTGGCGAATTGTTTGGCGTGTCATAGGCGGCTCGCCGTACCGGACGCCGTCGTCGGCGAACCGCCTCTGCTATGAGCGCATCCGGTCCCCACGTGGTGCTGAGGTCGCGCCGGCACCCGGAACGAGGGCACGGCTCCGACCTGCGGCCTGGTCGCGAGGGCCTCGACGAGGTCCACGAAACCCCCGAAACCGGGCCAAGGGGGATCCAGGTTGTTCTGGTCGGAAATAAGTGAATATGCTCATCCGCATGCGCACCGTCTCCACGCTGGCCGTACTGACCACCGCCGTCCTCGCCCTCACGGCGTGCGGCGAAAGCCAGCCCGCCGCCGCCCCGGGCAAGTCCGTCATCCTGATCACCCCCAACCCCGTGGGGACGAACAGCTTCCTCCAGCTCAGCGTCAAGGGCGCGGAAGCCGCGGCGAAGGAGATCGGCGCCTCGTTCAAGCTCTACGAGAGCAAGGACCCCACGAGCATCGCGCAGAACCTCGACGCCGCCGTCAGAGCCAAGCCGACGGTGATCGTGGGAGTCAGCTTCTCCTTCGACGACCTGTTCGCCACCGTGCCCAAGCAGCATCCCGGCCAGCAGTTCCTGCAGGTGGACTCGTGCGCCAAGGGGCAGCAGGCCAACCTCACCTGCGTGTCGTTCAAGGAGCACGAGGCGGCCTACCTGGCCGGGGTCGAGGCGGGGCTGCTGTCCAAGAGCGCCAAGCTCGGCGTGGTGGCCGCGCTCGACTCCCCGTTCGTGCACCGGTGGATCGACCCGTTCTTCGCCGGCGCCAAGTCCGTCAACCCGTCGGCCGCCGGCACGCCGCTGTACGTCGGCGGCAACAACCCGTTCAGCGACCCGGCGCGGGCCAAGTCGCAGGCCCAGTCGCTCACCGGCCAGGGGGTCGACATCGTGGCCGCCGCCGCGTCGGCCGGCAACCAGGGCGTCTTCGAGGCCGCCGCCGCGGAGGGCGCCAAGTCCTTCGGCGTCGACGTGAACCAGTGCGCCCAGAGCCCCGGCACCATCATCGACAACGTGCTCAAGCACGTCGACGTGGCCGAGAGCGCCGCCATCAAGGACATCGCGGCGGGCAAGGGCGGCGGCGTGAAGGTGTACGGCCTCAAGGAGGGCGGCGTCGGCGTGAACGCGCTCGACGACGACGTGGCCGCCTCCAAGTGCACGATCGCCGACAGCCCCGACGTGGTGGCCAAGGTCAAGCAGGTGCGTGACGACATCGTGGCCGGCAAGGTCACGGTCGCCGACCCGCTGGCGGGCTAGGGATGCCGGCTGTCGAACTGGTCGGCATCACCAAGCGTTTCGGCACCGTGCTCGCCAACGACGGGATCGACCTGACCGTGGAACGCGGTGAGGTGCACGCCGTCGTCGGCGAGAACGGCGCGGGCAAGTCGACGCTGATGTCCATCCTGTACGGCCTGCACCGCCCGGACACCGGGCAGGTGCTGCGCGACGGCGTCCGGTTGCGGCTGCGCTCGCCGGCCGACGCGATCGCCCACGGCCTCGGCATGGTGCACCAGCGTTTCCGGCTGTTTCCCGGGCTGACCGTGACGGAGAACGTGGTGATCGGCGCCGAGCCGGCCCGGTTCGGGACGGTGGACCGCGCGGCGGCCCGGCGCTCGGTGGCCGAGCTGGCCGGGAGGTACGGGCTGGACGTGGATCCGTCGGCGCGCGTCGGCGACCTGCCGGTGGGGGTGCGGCAGCGGGTGGAGATCCTCAAGGCTCTCTACCGGCGGGCCGAGGTGCTGATCCTGGACGAGCCGACCGCGGTGCTGACGCCGGGGGAGGCCGACCGCCTGTTCGCCGTGCTGCGGGAGCTCACCGCGACGGGCGTGTCCGTGGTGCTGGTGACGCACAAGCTGGGCGAGGTCCTCGCCACCAGCGACCGGGTCACGGTGCTGCGCAGGGGACGGGTGACGGGCCGGTTCGACACGGCCGGGGCGTCGGTGGAGGAGCTCGTGGTGGCCATGATCGGGCGCTCGCTCGGCGCCGCGATGGACGAGGGTCACCAGGTCTCGGAGCGCGCTCCGTACGTGCTGGAGGTGCGGGACCTCGGCGTGCGCGACCGCGACGGCGTGCCACGACTGGCGGGGGTGTCGTTCGGGGTCCGGTCCGGGGAGATCGTGGGGATCGCCGGCGTGGCGGGCAGCGGGCAGCGAGAGCTCGTCGACGCCGTCGCCGGGCTGCGCCGGCCCGACACGGGCGAGGTGCTGCTCGGCGGGCGCCCTCTGGGCGGCGGCCGGGAACGGCGGGTCGCCTACGTGCCGGAGGACCGGGCCGGCCGGGCGACCGCGCCGGACATGTCGCTGGCCGACAACCTGCTCATGGGCGAGCAGCGTGGGTTCGGCCTGAACGCGGGCCGGGTCCGGGACCGGGCGGCGGCGCTGGTCGAGCGGTTCGGCGTGCGCGCCCCCTCGGTGCGGGCGCCGATCTCGCAGCTCTCGGGCGGTAACGCGCAGAAGGCCGTGCTGGCCCGCGAGCTGTCCAGGGACGCGCCGGTGCTCGTCGTGGAGGAGCCGACCCAGGGCGTTGACGTGGGGGCGCAGGAGCAGATCCACGCGCTGCTCGGGGCGGCCAGGGACGCGGGCCAGGCGGTGCTGCTCCAGTCGAGCGAGCTGACCGAGCTGCGCGCGCTCGCCGACCGGGTGCTGGTGATGTTCGAGGGCCGCGTGGTCGCGGAGCTGCCTGTGGGCGAGGCCACCGACGAGCGCCTGGGCGCGGCCATGACGGGAGCCGCCGGATGATCGGCACTCTCCAGGCGAAACCGGCTCTGCGGGCGGTCGTCCTCTCGCCGGCCGTGCTCTCCATCGCGGGTGCGCTCGTGCTCACCACCCTGGTCATGCTGGCCGTGGGCGTCGATCCGTCAATCGCCTACCCGGCGCTGGTGCGCGGCGCGCTCATGGACGGCAACCTCGAATACACCCTCGCCGCCTTCGTCCCCACCCTGGGGATGGCCGTGGCGTTCGCCATCCCGCTGCGCGCCGGGGAGTTCAACCTGGGCGGCGACGGTCAGCTCGCGCTCGGCGGGATCGCCGCGGCGGCGCTGGCCCTGCACGCGGGCGGCTCGTTCGTGCTGCCCCTGGCGGGGGCCGCCGTGGCGGGCGCGCTGCTCGCGGGCATCTCCGCGCCGCTGCGCACCAGGCTCGGCATCCCCGCGATCGTCAGCACACTCCTGCTCAGCGCCCCGGCGGTGTCGCTGGCCTCCTATCTCGCCAGGTTCCCGCTCGCCGAGCAGGGCACGGGCCTCGCCCAGACGCCGTTGCTACCGGACGCCGCGCACCTGCCCGCGCTCGGCTCCAGCACCTACGTCACGATCGCGCTGCCGCTGGTCGCCGTCCTGACCGCGCTCTGGCTGTACGGCGACGCGCGGACGGTGCCCGGGTACGAGATCCGCGCGCTGGGCGCCGGCCGGGAGTTCGCCCGCTACGGCGGCGTCCAGGTGAACCGCCTGGCGACCCTGACCCTGGCCGGCGGCGGCGCGTTCGCCGGGCTGGTCGGCGGGTTGATCGTGCTCGGCCCGCCGTACCGGTTCGTGGACGGGGCGCTCACCGCTCCCGGCTACACCTTCACCGCGATCGCCGCCGTGCTGCTGGCGACGGGGAGGCCGCCGGCCAT
The DNA here is from genome assembly GCF_037044575.1 of Nonomuraea sp. LPB2021202275-12-8. NCBI lineage: Bacteria > Bacillati > Actinomycetota > Actinomycetes > Streptosporangiales > Streptosporangiaceae > Nonomuraea > Nonomuraea sp. LPB2021202275-12-8. The sequence continues at coordinate 116,062 of NZ_JBAHWD010000013.1, forward strand.
CCCGCTGACCGTGGCGCTGCTGACGATCCTTCAGGCGGGCGGCCAGGGCATGGAACGCGAGGCGGGCGTGCCGAGCCAGCTCACCCAGATCGTGCAGGGGTTGATCATCGTGATCGTCGCGGTGACCGTGGTCGTGCGTGGCCGCCTGGCGAGGAGGCGCGGGTGAACGTCTTCCTCGCGGCCGTGCTGACCGCCACCGCGCCCGTCGTGCTCGCGGCGCTCGGCGGGCTGCTCAGCTCGGTGTCCGGCGTCTTCAACATGGCGCTCGAAGGCCAGCTGCTGTGGGGCGCCTTCACCGCGGTGGTCTTCAGCAGCCTGACCGGGAGCGCGTGGTGGGGCGTGGTGGGCGCGGTGCTCGCCACGGCGCTGTACGCGGCGATCCTGTCGGTGCCCGCCGTGACGTTCCGCGCCGACCCCGTCGTGGTCGCGGTCGGCACCAACCTGCTGGCGCTGGGGCTGACGGCGTTCCTCCTGCGGCAGGTCTTCGGCAGCGGCGGCACCTACAGTTCGCCCGATCTGGCCGGCCTGCCCACGCTGGCCGGGCTCGGCCTGGACCTGCCCGTGCTCGGGTCGCAGTCGCCGCTGGTGCCCGTCGCGTTCCTGCTGGTCGGCTGGGCGGCGTGGTGGCTCGCCCGGACCCGGTCCGGGCTGCGGCTGCGCGGCATCGGCGAGCATCCCGAGGCGGCCGAGTCCATCGGGCTGCGGGTGACCGCCTACCGGCACGGCGTGCTGCTCGGCGCGGGAGCGCTGTGCGGGCTCGGCGGCGCGCAGCTCGCACTGGGCAACGTGACGCTGTTCAGCGAGGGCATGAGCGCGGGACGCGGCTGGGTGGCGGTGGTGGCGGTGATGCTCGCCGGCTCCCGCCCGTTCCGGGTGCTGGGCGTCTGCCTGCTGTTCGGCGCGGCTGAGGCGCTGGGCTTCCGGCTGCAGGGGCTCGGGCTGCCGCAGCAGGCCGCGGACGCCGCGCCGTATCTGATCACCCTGCTCGCCCTCGTCGTGGTGGCGGCGACCCGTCGGAAGGAGACGGTGTGAACGTTCCGGTACTGGCCGACTCGGTACGCCTGACCGAGGACGCTGTGGAGATCCTCGACCGCCGCGTCTATCCGCTGGAGGTGCGCTGGGTTCGCTGCGTCACCAGCGAGGAGGTCGCGGTGGCCATCGAGCGGATGGTCACCCAGAGCTCGGGACCGCTGTTCGCGGCCACGGCCGGGCTGGTGCTCGGCGCGCGCGAGGCTCGCGACGAGCCGCCCGGGGTGGCCGCCGAGCGGCTGCGGGCGGTGGGGGAGCGGCTGGTCTCCACCCGGCCGACGAACAACCACATCCGCGACGCCGTGCACGGCGTCCTGTCGGCGATCCCGGGTTCGCTCGCCGGGCAGGACCTGGTGGCCGCGGTCACCGAGGCGGCCCGCGCGCACGACGCCGCCTACTGGGCACGCAGCGCGGCGCTCGGCGAGCACGCCGCCTCGCTCCTCGACGACGGCGCGCGGGTGCTCACCCACTGCTGGGCGGACGCGTACCTGATCGGCACGGTGCGGGCGGCCCAGGCGGCGGGCAAGCGGCTGGAGTTCGTCTGCACCGAGACCCGGCCCTACCTGCAGGGCGCCCGGCTCACCGCGGCGACGCTGGTCGAGATGGGCTACCGGCCGACGCTCATCACCGACGGCATGGTCGCGGCAGCGCTGGCCGACGGGCTGGCCGACGTGGCGCTGACCGCCGCCGACCGGGTCACGCTCGACGGGCACGTGGTCAACAAGGTCGGCACGCTCGGCGTCGCGCTGGCCGCACGGGCCTTCGACGTGCCCTTCTACGCGATGGTCGACGCCCCCGACCCGCTGGCGCCGGCCATCGAGGACGTGGTGATCGAGCGGCGCGACGGTGACGAGGTGCTCCGGGTGCTCGGCCACCGCACCGCGGCCCACGGCGTGACCGGCTACTACCCCGCCTTCGACGTGACCCCGCCCCGCCTGGTGACGCGCATCGTCACCGAGCGCGGCGTCTATCCGCCCGACCATGTGAAGGAGGCCTTGTGAGACGCGTCGTGGTCGACACGGACACGGGCATCGACGACGCCCATACCCTGCTGTACCTGGCAGGCCGGCCCGACGCCGAGATCGTCGCGATCACCTCGGTGTTCGGCAACTGCACCGAGGAGGACGCCGCCCGCAACATCGGCTACGTCGGCAGCCTGCTCGGCCTCGACGTCCCCGTGGCCCGCGGCGCCGCCGAGCCGCTGCGCGGCGCCGCGCACATCGCCGGCTACGTGCACGGCAAGGACGGCCTCGGCGACCTCGGCCACGACCGCCCGCTGCCGCGGGTGACCGCCGAGTCCGGCCCGGAGCTGCTGGTGCGGCTGGCCCACGAGCAGCCGGGCGAGCTCGACCTGCTCGCGCTCGGCCCGCTCACCAACCTTGGCCTGGCGCTGCGCCTGGATCCCGAACTGTTCACCAAGTACCGTTCCGTGGTGCTCATGGGCGGCTCGGGACCGTACGCGGAGCCGGGCACGCTGCTGATGATCGACGCCAACATCAACAACGACCCCGAGGCGGCGCGGGCGGTCTTCGCCGCGCCACGCGAGGAGCTCGTCATGGTCGGCGTGAACGTGACGGCGAGCACGATCCTGGACGAGCGGGCCATCGCCGCCCTGCGCGCCGCCGGAACGCCCAGGGCCAGGTTCGCGACCGAGATCCTCGAGGCGTACCTGGACTTCTACCAGAACGAGTGGGGCAGGCGGATCATCCCGCTGCACGACCCGCTCGCGGCGGGCATCCTGCTGGATCCGACGTTCGCGACCGCCCACACCGACGGCCCGGTCAACGTGCGCAGCGACGGCTTCCTGTCGCGCGCCAGGCTGATGCGCACGGCCGACGGCCTGCCCCCGGCCTTCCCCTACGAGGCCGCGCCGGACACCCGGGTGATCACCGCCGTGGACTCGCGCAGGTTCGTGGCCGACTTCGTGGAGGTGCTGACCCGATGACCATCGTGCTCGACATCGAGGGGACTACCAGCTCGACCGAGTCCGTGCACGTGGGGCTGTACGCCTACGCGCGGCCCAGACTCGGCGCGTGGATCGACGCCCACGGCGACGACCCCGCCGTGCGCGCCGCCGTCGCGGAGATCGGCGCCGCGACGACCGAGGAGGCCGTCAGGATCCTGCACGAGTGGATGGACGGCGACGTCAAGGCGACGCCGCTCAAGACGCTCCAGGGCCAGATCTGGGCGGCGGGATTCGCCGCGGGCGAGCTCACCGCCCACTTCTTCGCCGACGTGCCGCCGGCGCTGCGCGCCTGGCACGCCGCCGGGCGCGGGCTCGCCGTGTTCTCCTCCGGCTCGGTGGCGAGCCAGCGGCCCTGGTTCAGGCACACCGGGTACGGCGACCTGTCCGTGCTCGTCGGCCACTGGTTCGACACGGTCAACGCCGGGCCCAAGCGCGAGCCGGCCTCCTACGCGCGGATCGCCGAGACGCTCGGCGACCCCGCCGGGCTGCTCTTCCTGTCGGACGTCCCCGCTGAGCTGGACGCCGCCGCCGCGGCCGGCTGGCGCACCACCGGCGTGCGCAGGCCCGGCGAGCCGAACAGCCGGGTCCCCTTCGGCCCGCATCCCGTCATCACGTCCTTCGAGGAGATCGCATGACCCCGCACACCGGTCCCACCGCCGAGCGAGTCCACGAGGCGGGAGCCAGACTGGCCGTCGAGGCGGCGCGCTTCACCGAGATCGGCTGGATGCGCGGCACCTCGGGCAACATCTCCGAGGTGGTCGCCCGCGACCCGTTGCGCCTGGCCGTCACCGCCAGCGGCCTGGACAAGGGCGAGCTGCAGGCGACCGACATCGCCGTCGTGGGAGCCGTAGGGGAGCCGGTCGGCGTCGCCGGGGTCGTGCCGCTCAAGCCGTCGGCCGAGGCGGGGCTGCACGCCCGCGTGGCCGGCCTGACGGGCGCCGACGCCGTGGTGCACGTGCACGCGCTCAACGCCGTGGTGGCGGGCCATCGCTGGCCCGGCGGCGTGCGGCTGCGCGACGTCGAGACGCTGAAGGGCATCGGCCGCCTCGCGCACGACGACGAGGTGGTCATCCCGGTGATCCGCAACAGCCAGGACATGGCCGAGCTGGGCGACCGGTTCGAGAAGTCCTACGATCCGCGCACCCCGGCGGTCATCGTCGCCTCGCACGGCCTCTATACCTGGGGCACCGACCTGAAGCACGCCCGGCACGTCACCGAGTGCGTGGAATGGCTCCTCGCCTACGCTCTGGCCACCGCCTGAGCGGTGCCGTCCCGGCCACAGGAGGACGAGCTCACTCGTCGTCCTCCTGGCCGTCGCGTTCCTTCTTGAGCTCCTCGGCCAGCTGTTCGGCCCAGGCGAGGCGCTCTTCCTCGGGCAGGTCGAAGTAGCCCTCCGGCAGCGCGGCGTGGACCTTGCGCCTGTTAAAGAAAGCCACCGGCACCTCCCGTGTCGATGTAGTCGCCGGTCTTGACCTCGTAGATGGCGATCTGGTCGGTCTCCCGGGCGAGCTTGACCGCCCTGGTCTTCCCGAGGAGGTTCCTGGACGGCTCCAGCCACAGCTTGCCGTCCTGGATCCAGCAGCCCAGGTAGATGTTCTTGCGGTTTTCGAAGATGTCCCGGTTGTCGTGGAGATACTTGTCGATTGCCCGCGCGGTCGCACGCGAATCATCGAGGATACTCTGCGGGAAATGCGCTGTTCGCCCGGTCTGGGCGACCATGTAGCCCCTGGCGGGCACGCGTCCGGTCGTCGGGGACCAGGAGAATCCGCCTTCCCGCCGCGCGCGCGTGATCTGACTGGCCAGCGGCACGGGCTCGGCCCTGCGGAAGAACCTGCCGGCCCGGCGGGCGATGAAGCCCGCCGCGGCGGCCGGGACCCTAGGCAACCAGCACCCGCGACGCCTGGTACATGGACATGTTCACCAGCAGGCCGGTGAGCCGCTTGTACACCGGGATCCACAGCAGCGAGGCCCCGGAGCTCGCCGGTGACGCGGCGGCGGCGAGATAGATCCTCACCAGCAGCGCCGAGAGCTGCACGATGATCGCTATCTTCAGCGCGAGCACGAGCGCGGCGCATACGACCAGGCAGACGCCGACGACCCGGGCCCCCGTCGTCCCCTCCGAGACCACCGTGCGCGGCGCGTCCTCGCCGGTCCAGACCGTCAGGAAGGAGCTGATCGCCGCCCCTCCGTTGCCGTCGCGTACGGCTCTCGCGATGGCGTCGACGTGCTCGGCGGCCTCGTCCAGACGCCCGCCGAAACCGAGCCAGGCGGTCGCCTGCCGGAACAGCGACTCCTCGTCGACCTCCGGCCACAGGAAGCCGAGCTCGGTGAGCAGTCCCGCCAGCTCGGCGGGTAACCTCACGCCCACGCCCGGTCCACGTTCTCGAGCACCTGCTCGGTGTCCTCCTCGGCGGCGGCGTACTCGGTCGCCATGAGCGAGAGCCGCTCGCCGTGACCGCCCAGGCCGGCGACCGCCGACTCGATGGAGCCGATCCCGATCTCGTGGATGGCCGCGTAGGCCGCGGCGATCATGGCGCTGATGTCGTCGTTCCGGGGGATCGGGCCGGCCGCGGAGATGGCGGCGAGCAGCTCGTCCAGCGCGCCGCGCAGATGGGTGGCCGTCTCACCGGCCTGCCGGCCCGCGCCTTTCAGGGTGGATCGCCGGACTTCCAGCGTCGGGAGCGGATTCATCACTCGCTCCGCCTTTCCAGCTGCCCGAGCACGTCGGTGATCGTGTCGGTGAAGGCGCCGAGCCGCCGGACCGATAGGTCCTGAAGGTCGTGCAGGTCCGCGACCAGCCGGTCGAGCTCGGGCACGGCCAGTCGCTCTGCCGCGCCGGCCAGGCCGCGCAGCGCCTCGTTCGCGGTGCGGACGATCCGCTCCGCCAGGTCGTGGGAGTTCAGCCGCATCGCCCGCGGGTCCAGGTGCAGCGAGTCCAGTGCGGCGCCGCTCTCCGTCAGCACGGCCGTCACCCGTACCAGCTCGTCCGGCCCGCCGGCCTCGTGCCGCACGTCGGGCAGGTCCACCGGGCCGGTCCGGACCGACTCGACCGCCCGCCTGGTGGCCTCGATCAAGCTGTCGAAGTCGGCGGCTCCCAGGTCTCCGGTCACCGGCCGCCCACCTCGGCGAGCACCTCTCCGACCCGGTCGAACAGCGGTTTCGGCTCGCCCAGCCGTACCTCCTCGACGAGCAGCGACCTCGCCGCCGCCAGCACGGCGCGGATGGCGCGCACCCGCAGGTCCTCCGGCAGGGAGGCGATGTCGCTGACCGAGGAGAATCCGATCACCCGGCGGGCCGCCTTCGCGGCGCCGAACGCCACGGCGTCGCCGTACACCTTGGCCAGGTAGCGGTCGAGGTCGATGACCCGCGGGTCGGCCCGCTCCGGCCACAGCGCGGCGAACTCGTCGGCGAAGCCCTGCCAGGTCTCGCCCGCCTGAGCCAGCACCCAGGCGGCGTGGCCGGAGTCGCCCAGGGCGACGGCGCGGGCGGCGGCCAGCACGTAGTTGCCCCACAGCGCGCCCAGGTCGAACCCGACCGGGCCGTAGCAGGCGAACTCGACGTCGAAGGCGCGGGTGGAGTGCGGCTCGTCGCGGACCAGGACCGAACCGGTGTGCAGGTCGCCGTGGATGAGCGCCTCGGCGTGCGTCATGAACGCGAGCTTGGCCGCGCCGATGGCCGCGCGCACCGCTGGATCGCCGGCGTAGGCCGCCACGTCCGCCACGTTGCCGGGCAGGATCCGGTTGTGCTCGTGGGTGATGTACGGCTCGGTGAAGACCAGATCCTCGGTGATCTCGCACAGCTCGGGGTTGGCGGAGGCCGCGACCGCCGCCTTGTGCGCCTTGGCGCCGAGCCCGAAGACCGAGGTGCCGAACCCCACCTTCGCCACGTAACGCCCGAGATCGTGGGCCACCCCGTCGTGGCGCAGGCCCTCGTTGAGCGCCCCGCGCCACACCTGGTGGTCCGACAGGTCCTCGATCGCGATCACGTGCCGCTCGGCGTCGGTGTCGTGGAGCGCGGGGACCAGCCCGGCGGCGACCGTGTTGTGCACGCGCAGCGCGCGACCCTCGATCCCGTTGCGCTCGGGCGTCATGGGCCAGGTCGGGTCCACCCGGACGTACGGCAGCGCCTGTTTGAGGACCAGGCCCCCGCCGGTGGTCTCGACCACGAACACCAGGTTGAGATTGCCGTCGCCCACCTCCCGCACCCGCGTGACCTCGCCGAACCCGGCGAGGGACGGCCGTGCGGCGACGTAGCCGGGAACGGTTCCGACCGTGAGCAATTCGTAGCTCAACGGAGCCTCCTGAGCGTGTAGCTGGTCACCAGGGCGCCGACGAGCAGCGCGCCCTGGACGAAGGTCTGCGCGTAGTAAGGGGCGTTCAGCATGGTCAAGCCGTTGATCATCACACCGATGAACAGGGCGCCGACCACCGTGCCGAGCGCGTTGGGGCGGTTGGCGCCCAGCACGGCGAAGCCGATGAGGGCCGCGGCCACCGACTGCAGCAGGTACGGGTCCCCGGCGCCCACGTCGCCCCTGCCGAGCCTGGCCGACAGCAGGATCCCGGCGACGGCGGCCAGCGTCCCCGACAGCGCGTAGGCGAGGGCGCGGTAACGGGCGACACGGATCCCCGCGAGCCTGGCCGCCTCGGCGTTGCCGCCGATCGCGTACAGGGCCCGGCCCCATCGGGTGTGGTTGAGCAGCACGTAGACAGCGGCCGCGAGCAGGGCGAAGACCACGACGGGGACGGGGACGGAGGCTATCGTGCCGCTGCCCAGCCACGCGAAGCCCTCGGTGTAGCGGCCCGGAGCGGGCGCGCCGTCGGCCGTCATGCCCGCCGCGACGGACTGGCCGCTCGTGACGATCAGGGCCAGCCCCTGGAAGAGGAAGAGCGTCCCCAGGGTGGCGACCAGATCGGGCACCTTGGCCACGACGGTGAGCAGCACGTTCACCCCGGCGACCAGCAGCCCCGTGAGCAGGCCGGCGACGATGGCGGTGGCGCCGGTGAGGTTGAACCTGACCATGGTCAGCGCGGTAACCATGACGACCGCGCCGACGCAGGCGCCGGCCGACAGGTCGAAGCCGCCGGTGGTCATGGAGACCGTGACGCCCAGCGCGACGATGCCGACGACGGAGACGGACTGCAGGACGACCAGCGCGTTGGCGTACGTCATGAACGCGGGCCGGGCGACGGAGAACAGGACGAGCATGACGGCGAGCACGGCGAGCAGGCCGTAGCGGTAGGTGACGGCCGCGGCCAGGGTGCTGACGCGGCTCGGCGCGTCGGCGCGGCCCCGGCTTCGGACGGTGGCGGTCATGTGGACGCCCCCTGGTCGCCGGTCGCGGTCCCCGGCTGGTCGGCCGTGTGCGTGCCGGACATGAGCGCGACCAGGCGGTCCGGGGTGGCCTCCTCGATCGGGAGCTCCCCGGCGAGGCTGCCCTCGTGCATCACCAGCACGCGGTCGGCCAGCTCGACCAGCTCCTGCGGGTCGGAGGAGGCGACGATGACGCCCATCTCCGCCGCGCGCTCCCTGACGACGCGGCCGATGTCGGCCCTGGCGCCCACGTCCACGCCGCGGAAGGGCTCGTCGAGCACCAGCAGCCGTGGCTGGAGCTCCAGCCATCGGCCGACCATGACCTTCTGCTGGTTGCCGCCGGACAGCGCCTCGATGGGCGCCTCGGGTCCGGGGCCGCGCACGCCGAACAGGTCGATGACCTTCCGCGCGGCGGTGGCCTCCGACCGCCGGTTCAACAGGCCGCCCCGGCTGTGCGCGCGCATCCGCGGCAGGGTCACGTGCGCGCGCACGGACCAGCCGGGCACGACCGCCTGTGCCGCCCGCTCCTCGGTGGCGAACGCGACTCCCGCCGCGATCGCGTCGTGCGGGCTCTTCGGCCGGTACGGCGCGCCGTCCAGCAGCAGCTCACCCGAGACCAGCGGCCGGGCGCCGCCGAGCTGTTCGAGCAGTTCGGTCTTGCCCGCCCCGACCAGCCCGGTCACGCCGACGACCTCACCGGCGCGCACTCGCAGGCCGAACGCCCGCCCGCCCGGCACGGCCCGCAGCCCGCCGGCGACCAGCACATCCCGTCGTGCCTCCACGTCGGCGGGCGCGGCGGAGGGTTCGCCGGCGAGGCCGGCGGAGGGGCCGAGCATGGCGGCCACGATCGCGGCCCTGTCCAGCGGGGCGGTGAACGTGTCGACCACCTCGCCGTCCCGCAGGACCACCGCGCGCCCGCACAGCGCCTCGATCTCCGACAGCCGGTGCGACACGTACAGCACCGCCACTCCGGAGGCCGCGACCTCCCGCACCCGCGCGACCAGCGCGTCCGCCTCGGTCGCCGACAGCGTGGAGGTCGGCTCGTCGAGGATCAGCAAGCGGGCCCGGCGGAACAGCGCGCGGGCGATGACGATCTGCTGCCGGGCGCTCGCGGGCAGGCTCTCCACCGGCGCGTCCAGGGGCAGGTCGAGTCCGGGGGCGACGGCCGACGCGGCGGCGCGGAGCTTCGCCCGGGTCTCGAACCACGCGCTCATGCCGCGCCGGGCCAGGGAGTCCAGCGTGAGGTTCTCGGCGACGGTGGCGCCGAAGACGACGCCGTCGTCGATGTTCTGGTGCACCGTCTGGATGCCGGCCTCCTGCGCGTCCAGCGGTCCGGCGAACGACAGCGGTCGTCCCGAGAGCGTCAGCGTGCCCGAGGTCGGCCGGGTCGCGCCGGAGAGGATCTTGATGAGGGTGGACTTGCCGGCGCCGTTGGTGCCGATCAGGCCCACGACCTCGCCCGGCGGCAGCTCGAGACTGACCGAGGACAGTGCCGTGGTCCCGCCGTACACCTTGGAGACCGAGGTGACCGCGAAGGTCACGGCGCCACCCAGGGAACCCGCGCGACGTCGGGCGTCACCAGGCCGGGGAAGGCCTTCGTGAGCTGCTCGACGTTGGTGATGTTCGCGTCCCGCAGGCCCTTCTGCGTGATCAGGGCCGGTGGCACGGTGAGCGCGGCATCCAGGTCCTTGCCCGCCGCGAGCAGCGCGGCCGCCCGGACGGCGACGCGGCCGACGTTCGCCGGGTCGGTGGCCGAGGTGGCGACCCAGGGGCTGCCGGGTGCGGTGATGACGCCGATGTCGGCGGTCGACACGTCCGCGCCGTAGATCTTCACCTTGTCGCCCAGGCCGAGCTCCTTGACGGCCAGCGCCGCGCCCTTGGCGAACTCGTCGTAGGGCGCGAAGATCGCCTTGACGCCGGGGTTGGCCTGGAGCGCCGCCTTGGCCTGGTCGGCCACGGCCGAGGTGGTCGAGCTGTTGACCACGCCGATCTGGGCCACCTGCTTGATGCCGGGGTTGTCCTTCTTGAACTGGGTCCAGGTCTCGTTGCGCCGGTCCAGCGGCGCGAATCCGGCGACGTACACGTAAACGACGTCGCCCGACCCGCCGGTGCCGGCCTTGAGCGCGCCGAGCGCCTGCTCGGCGATCTGGTGGTCGTCCTGGGTGAGTGACACGGCCTCTGAGGTGCCCGGGTCCACGTCGAAGGCGACGAGGGGGATCTCGGCGGCCACCGCCTTCTTGATCGCCGGCTGCACGGTCTGGGCGAATCCGTGGTCGACGATGATCGCGTCCGGTTTGGCGTTGACCGCCTGCTCCAGGTTGAGCGCCTGCTTGTCGTTGTTGCCGTCGCCGCTGGAGACCTGCAGCTTGACGTTCAGCGCCGTCGCCTGGGCCTGCGCGCCGGCGAGCCACTGCTCGAAGTAGTCGCCTGAGGAGAGCTGCCGGACGAGGGAGATCGTGACGTCGCCCGAGGCGAACCTGGCGGGTGCGGACTCCGCCGGCGCGGCGGCGGGCGAGGTGTCGGATGAGTCGGAGGCGGACGGAGCGGTGCTGGGCGCGGTGGCGGGCGTGCCCTGAGAGCAGCCGGCGAGGGCGAGAAGGAGCACAGCGCCCACGAGTCGTGCATGGTTCACACGGCGGACTATATCCCACCTTTCATGCATGTATTGTAGGCTTTACCCCATGACCTACCTGACCGTGTACACCGACGGCGACGCGCCCGAGACGCTGCTGGAGACCGAGGACGCCGCGGAGATCGCGGCCGCGCTGAAGGAGATCGACGTCGTCCTGCGCCACTGGCAGGTCGTCGAGGGCCTGGCCCCGGGCGCGGGGCAGGACGAGATCCTGGACGCCTACCGGACCGAAGTGGATCGCGTCATCGCCGAAGAGGGCTACACCTTCGTCGACGTGGCACAGCTGCACCCCGACGGCAGTCCCGACTGGCCGGAGCGGGCCGCCGCGGCGCGGCAGAAGTTCCTCAACGAGCACACCCACGACGACGACGAGGTCCGCTACTTCGTCTCCGGCTCCGGCATCTTCTACCTGCACGTCGACGGCAGGATCCACGCGGTCCTGTGCGAGCCGGGCGACCTGCTGAGCGTGCCGGAGAACACCACGCACTGGTTCGACATGGGCACCGAGCCGAGCTTCACCGCCATCCGCTTCTTCCATGACGACGACGGCTGGGTCGGTGACTTCACCGGCGACTCGATCGCCCAGCGCGTGCCGGACTTCGACACGATCGTGGCCAACCGGAAGTCCCGCGCCTCGTAGCGGATCAGCCATCCGACGGCATGGGCAGGCTGCCCCTGGCGACGTGCGCGAGGGTGATCTCGGAGAGCAGGGTCTCCTCGTGGTCGCGCAGGGCGCTCCATACCTCCGCCAGGGGCCTGGCCACGCCGGGATAGCCGCCGTGGTCGTCGCCCTGGGGGACGCCCTCGACCACGGTGATGACGTCGGCCAGGGTGATCTGGTCGGCGGGGCGGGCCAGCCAGTAGCCGCCGTCAGGGCCGCGCTGGCTGTTCAGCAGCCCGGCACGGCGGAGCTGGAGCAGGATGTTGTCGAGGAACTTGCGTGGGATGCCCTGCGCCGCCGCGATGCGCTCGGCGGAGACCGGACCCGGCGGCGCGGCGGCCAGCTCGGCAGCCGCTCGCAGGGCGTACTGGGTTCTGGCGGAGGTCCGCATGCTTCTCAGGCGGTGATCCGGTGCGGGCCCCGGTGGCCTGTCACCGAGATCGTGAGCGCCTGTACGGCCAGAGCGGCCACCACCCCGCAAGCGCGCATCCGTTCTCCCCTATTTCCCACTTATTTAGTAGACTTATAGGAGTTTATAACCCCCTGACGCGATCAGGTCAAGTCGACCCACGGAGTCCTGACGCTTCGGTCAGCGGGCACCATCTCCCGCCGGCAACCGCGGGACCGCCGCGACCAGCTCCTTCGTGTACGGGTGCGAAGGCATGAAGAACACCTCGTCCACGTCCCCCTCCTCCACCACGACGCCGTCCTTCATGACCAGCACCCGGTCGCTGAGGTGATGGACGACCCCGAGATCGTGGGAGATGAACAGCAGCGCCGTTCCGTCCTCGGCCTGGATCTCGGCCAGCAGGTCGAGCACCTGCGCCTGGATCGAGACGTCCAGCGCGGAGACCGGCTCGTCGCAGACGAGCACGTCGGGCCGCGGGCCCAGGGCACGGGCGATCGCGACCCGCTGGCGCTGGCCGCCGGAGAGCTCGCGCGGGTGCCGCCCGCGGACCTCCGGCGCCAGGCCAACCCGGTCCAGCAGCTCGATCACCCGCGCGGCGCGTGCCTGGCCGGACAGGTCTCGCAGCGGCTCGGCGACCAGGCGGCCGACCGTGTGGCGGGGATCGAAGGAGTCCAGCGGGTTCTGCGAGATCAGCTGGATCAGCTGCCGATGCGGGCGGCGGGCCCGTTCCGGGATGCCGGTCCACCGCCGGCCGTGCAGCAGGATCTCGCCCGCCGACGGCGCGAGCAGCCCGAGGACGAGCCGGGCGAGCGTCGTCTTGCCGGATCCCGACTCGCCGACCAGCCCCAGCGTCTCGCCCCGGTGCAGAGAGAAGGACACCTCGTCGACCGCCTTGCGCCGGTCGCCGTAGGAGACGGACAGCCCCGAGGCGGAAAGCACGGGCTTGGAGTGATCGACGACCCGCTCGGGAGGCAGCCGGCCGTCAGGGGTGCGCGACAGGCGGGACCCTCTGGAGGCGGCGGACGGCACGGCGGCCAGGAGCTCCCGCGTGTAGGCGTGCGCCGGAGCGGCGAGCACCCGGTCGACCGGCCCCTCCTCGACCACGACGCCGTCCTTCATGACCAGCACCCGGTCCGCGATCGACGCGACGACGGCGAGATCGTGGCTGATCACGAGCAGCGCGGTGCCGTCGGCCCGGCGGGCGGCGAGCAGGCGCAGGATCTGCGCCTGGACGGTGACGTCGAGTGCGGTGGTCGGCTCGTCGGCGATGATCAGAGCCGGTTCGGCGGCGATCGCGGAGGCGATCAGCGCCCGCTGCCGCAGCCCGCCGGAGAGCTGGTGCGGATGCTGGCGGGCGCGCACCGCGGGTTCGGGGACGCCCACCGCTTCCAGCAGTTCGAGTACGCGTGCCGCGCGGCGGGCCCGGGGCACGACGTCATGGACCGACAGCACCTCGGCGATCTCGCTGCCCACGGTGCGGAGCGGGTCGAGCGAGACGAGGGCGTCCTGCAGGACGAGCCCCGCGAACCGGCCGCGCAGGCGCCGCCAGTCCTCGGGGCCGAAGGCCAGGGCGTCCCCGCCGCCGATCTCCAGCCGCGACGCGCTCACCTGGGCGCCCGGCCCGGCGAGGCCGAGCAGCGAGCGGGCCGTCACGCTCTTGCCGGATCCCGACTCGCCCACGATGGCGACGCACTCGCCCGGGGAGATCGTGAACGAGACGCCGCGTACGGCTTCCACCCCGGCGGCGGGGAAGCCGACGCGCAGGTTCGCCACGGAGACGAGGGGCGCGCCGGCCGGGCCCGCGATCGTGCGCGGGGCGGCATCGGTTTCGGTCACGCGTTCCTCCCTTCGAAGCGGCGCTGCAGGCGCCGCCCGGCCACGGTCAGGCTCACCACGGTCAGGCTGATCGCGGCAGCCGGGAACAGGGTCTGCCACCAGGCGACCCTCAGATAGTTGCGAGCCTCGGAGAGCATCGCCCCCCATTCGGCGGCGGGCGGTTGCGGGCCCATCCCGAGGAAGCTGAGACCCGAGGCGGCGATGACGGCCTGGCCGAGCCCGAGCGTCGCCATCACCGGGATCGGGCCCAGCACGTTGGGCAGCACATGCCGCAGGGTCAGAGCCGTACGGGACAGGCCGAACGTCACCGCCTGCTCGACGTATCCGGCCCGCCGCACGACGAAGGCCTGCGCCCGGATCACGCGGGCGTAGGTGGGGATCTGGGCGATGCCGATGGCGAAGATCACGTTCCCGGTCCCGGGACCGGTGATCGCGATGACCAGCAGGGCGAGCAGCAGCTCGGGGAAGGTCGAGAGCACGTCGAAGCAGCGGGTGAGAGCCTCGTCCACCCACCGGTGCGACAGCCCGGCCACCAGGCCGAGCAGCACCCCGGCGCCCACGGCGAGCGCGACGGCCGCCAGCCCGATGCTGGCCGAGTGACGGGCGCCGTGCACGACCCTGGCGAGCACGTCCCTGCCGAGGTGGTCGGTGCCGAACCAGTGCGCCGCGCTCGGCGCTTCCAGAGCGTGCAGGGGGTCGGCGGCCAGCGGGTCCGTTCCGGACAGCAGACCCGGCACGGCCACCGCCACGACCAGCAGGAGCAGAACGATGACCGGGGGCGAGCGCCGCGCGGTGAGCGTGATGGCGGCCATCAGGCCTCCCTCAGCCGCGGGTCGATGAGGCGGTAGGCGAGGTCGAGCAGGGTGCTGACGGTCACGTAGACCACCGCGGAAATGATCACCACCGCCATCACGACCGGCATGTCCCTGCCGGTGACGGCAAGCAGCGTCACCTGGCCGAGCCCGGGACGGCCGAAGACCGACTCGATGATGATGGCCCCGGCGAACAGCCCGCCGACGAACCAGCCGACGAGCGTGACGGTGGGGAGCAGCGCGTGACGCAGGGCGTGCCGCGCCACCAGGGCGCGTTCGGTCAGGCCGCGCGACCGTGCGGTGAGTGCGAACGGCTGCTCCATGGCCCGTTCCAGACCCTCCCTGAGCACCTGGCCGAGCACGCCCGCGATGGGCAGCCCGAGCGTCAGCGCGGGCAGGATGAGCGCGGTCCAGCTCTGGGCGCCCGAGACCGGGAACCAGCCGAGCGTGAAGGAGAAGACGGCCAGCAGCAGCAGCCCGATCACGAAGGGCGGCACGGAGACGGCCACCAGCTCGGTCCCGGAGGCCGCGCGCCTGGCCCAGGGGCCCCGGCCCGCCGTCGCCAGCGCGACCGCCATGGCGAGCAGCACGCCGATGACGGCGGCGGCCAGCCCCAACTGCGCGGTGGGCCAGATCTGCGTGGCCAGGATCTCGCCCACGCCTCGCTGGAGCTGGTACGACCGGCCCAGGTCACCCTGGACCAGGCGGCTCAGATAGTCCAGGTACTGCACGACCTCGGGGCGGTCGAGGCCCCATTCGGCGATGATCTGCGCCCGGATCTCGGGTGTGTCGGCGCCGTCGCCGATCAGGATGTCGACGGTGTCGCCGGGAGCGAGCAGGAGCGCCACGTAGGAGGTGGTGGCCGCCGCCCACAGCACGGCCAGCCCGGAGCCGAGCCGCCTGGCCACGGGAGCGAGCCTCCCGCGGCGGAGCGCCTGCTCGCTCATGTGCCGATCCGCACGTCGTAGGCGCTCTTCGGGGTCCCGGACCCCGGGTCGAAACCGAGCCCCTGCACGTCCTTCCTGGCGGCGATCTGGTCGGCCGGGACGTAGATCGGGAAGACGATCGCGTGCTCCGTCACGACCTTCTGCTGGATCTTGGCATACAGTCCCTTGCGCTCGGCCGCGTCCGAACTGGCCGCGGCCTTCCGCAGCCACTTCTCGACCTCGGCGTCCTTGAAGTGGGAGCGGTTGATGGCCCCCTTCTCCGGCAGGATGAGGTTGAGCGCGGCGCCCACGTCGGAGTCGCCCCGCGAGTTCTCGAAGAGCTCGTACTCGTTGGCGGTCAACGCCTTCTGCGCGGTGCCCTGGTCCACGATCTGCACCTGGAAGTCGATGCCGGCCCGCTGCTTGACCTGGGCCTGGATGGCCTGGGCGAGGATGTCGCGACGGTCTCGCACGAAGGGGGCGGAGGCCACGGTGCGCACGGTCAGGCGCTTGCCGTCCTTGGTGCGGTAACCCTGGGCGTCCCGGCTGGTCCAGCCGGCCTCGTCGAGCAGGGCGTTGGCCTTGGCCGCGTCGCCGCCGTAGGTCTTCTCCAGGCTCGCGTCGTAGAACGGGCTGCTCTGGCCGACGATGCTCCAGGCCCGGGTGGCCGTGCCCTGGTAGACCGAGGCGAGCACCGTGTCCACGTCCGCGGCCTCCCTGAACGCCTGCCGCACGCGCTCGTCGTCGAACGGCTCGCGGGAGGTGTTGAAGTAGTAGGAGAACGCGGTGCCGGAGTTGAGCGCGGTCTGGAAGGAGAGGCCGGGATCGCTCTTGATGAGAGCCACCTCGGTCGCCGGCACGCCCTCGATCACCTGCACCTGGCCGGAGGTGAGCGCCCCGACGCGGACGGCGGCCTCGGGCAGGAAGCGGTAGGTGACCTCCTGCAGGTGCGCGGGGCCCTGGTGCGCGGCGCTGGACGGCGCCCACGCGTAGGCCGGGTTCCGCTTGTAGTGCGCCTCCTGGCCCTGCACGTACCTGTCGAGGATGAACGGTCCGGTCCCGACCACGTCGGTGCCGCCCGCCTTGAGGTTCTTGGCTGCTTTCAGTGACTTGGGGGAGATCTGTCCCCCGTAAGGCGAGGACAGGAAGTCGAGGAACAGCCCGTCCGGCTCCTTGAGCGTGATCTTCAGGGTGGTGGGCGAGACCACCTCCGCCTTGTCGAAGGCGCGCAGCTGGATGGCGGCCACGACCGGGTTGTAGTCGGGCACCAGAAACTGGTCGAGGTTCGCCTTCACGGCGGTCGCGTCGAACTTCTCGCCGTCGTGGAAGGTGACGTCGTCGCGGAGCTCGAAGGTGTAGGTCAGCTGGTCGTCGGAGACCTTCCAGGACTTGGCCAGCCAGGGGACGAACTCGCCGTCCTCGCCGCGTGCCACCAGCGCGTCGAACTGGTTGAACACCAGCAGCCTGGCCTTGTTCTGGGCCCAGTGGTGGGGGTTGAAGGTGACGGGCTGGGTCTCGACGGCCCAGGTCAGTGATCCGCCGGCGGCGGACTCGGGGACGGGTGCTTCGCTCTGCGCGCCGCACGCTGTGACGACGAGCGAGGCCGCGATCATCAGGGAGAGGGGCCCTCTGGTGAGCTTCACGGGCAACGGACCTCCGGGGAAAGTGCAGAAAGTGGGCGCGCTGGATGACCGGCCGGGGGACGCTGGCCCGGCCGGTCACGTTCACGGGTGTCAGGTGTTTGCGATGAAGCGGCCGAAGCGGCCCTGGTGATACAGCAGCGGACGGCCCGTGCTGTGCACGTTCGCCTCGGCGACCAGACCCACCACGAGGGTGTGGTCGCCGACGTCGACGGTCTCGTGGGGCAGGCAGATCAGGTGGGCCGAGACGTCCTGCAGCAGGGGCGCTCCGAGCGGCCCCGGCCGCCACCTGGTGGGCTCGGCGAACCTGTCGACGCCCTTGCGCGCGAACCTGGCAGCCACCTCGACCTGATCGCTGGCCAGGACGTTGACCGCGAAGTGGTCGGCGGACCGCAGCCAGGGCCAGGTGGTGGAGCTCTGGTCGACGTAGAAGGAGACCAGGGGTGGATCGAGGCTGACCGAGGAGAAGGAGGTCGCGGTCAGCCCCACGGGGATGCCGTCGGTCTGCGCGGTGATCACCACGACGCCCGCTGCGTGCACCGCGAGAGCCCGGCGGAAGTGCTCGGAGTCGACGGCCCGGTCCGGCAGGGTGTCCGTCATGAGGCCACCTCTTCGAGGTCGGCTTCGTCGTCGGGCAGGTCGTACCAGTGGATGTCGCCCAGTTCTGGCTGTATGGCGGGGGCGAGGTGTCTGTTCTTGATCACGGATGTTCCCTCTAAGGAGGCGCGCCGGTGCGCCGGGCGCGCGCGAAAACGGATCGCAGCGGGCATGGGCGCCATCGGCCACGCCGGGAAGGTGGAGGTGAGCGGTCGACTGTCCGTGATCAACGACACTGGGCGCTGGCGACGTGACCGAAGTCCACGTGCGGGCGCCGGGTCAGGTAAAGGCCCTGGCTCATATCCCGAACCTACGAGCCCGTCCGGACAAAGTCAATATTTCCTACTGGATATACATGAAATTCTCACGCCCAGGCCCCCGCCAGCAGCTCGTAGGAGCGCACCCGGTCCGCGTGGCCGTGGGTGATGGTGGTGATGAGCAGCTCGTCGGCTCCGGTGACGCGCTGGAGCGAGCGCAGCCCATCGGCCACCTTCTCCGGCGATCCGACGAACTGCGTGTCCACGCGATCGGCGACCAGCGCCAGATCCGACTCGCTCCACACGTGGGCGTCGGCCTCCCGCGGGCTGGGGTACGGCATGGCGCCCTGCCCGGTGCGGATGCTCCGCACCCACAGCGGGTACGGCCTGGCCAGCTCGGCCGCGGTGGCGTCGTCCTCGGCCACGACCACGTCGGCCGAGACGACCACGTACGGCTCGGCCAGAGCCGCCGACGGTTTGAACGCCTTCCTGTACGCCTCCACGGCCTCCAGCACGTGGGACGGGCTGACGTGGTAGTTCGCCGCGAACGGCAACCCCCGCTCGCCCGCCACCTGGGCGCTCTGGCCGCCGCTGCTGCCCAGGATCCACAGCTCCACGTCGGCGCCCTCGCCGGGCACGGCGTTCGCCGGCAGCCCGTCGGGAGAGGTGAAGGTGCCCTGCAGGAAGGCGATGACCTCGTCGACCTGGTCGGCGAAGTCGGGGGTCCGCGCTCCCGGCTGCTGCAGCAGTGACGCCTGGAAGGCCAGCCGGGGGGACCTGACGAGCGCGGAGAAGTCGAACGGGGGCGGGATGAGCAGGCCGTCGACGATCCTGGGCGTCACGGGCTCGTCCGCCGGCGGAGCCTTGCTCGCCAGCTCGGCCCGGCGCTGCCCCGAGCGGCCGAGCCCGAGGTCGATCCGGCCGGGATGCAGCGCGTCGATGAGGCCGAACTGCTCGACCACCGCCAGCGGTGTCTGGTGGCCGAGCTGGACGGCCCCTGAGCCGACCCGGATCCGCCTCGTCGCCGCGGCCACCAGGGCGATCAGGACGGCCGGGGCCGAGCTCGCCACGCCGGCGGCGAAGTGGTGCTCGGCCAGCCAGTAGCGCCGGTAGCCGTACTCCTCGGCCTGCCTGGCCAGGTCGAGCGTGTTGCGCAGGGCGTCGGCCGCGGTGCCGCCCGAGGGGATCGGCGCCAGGTCGAGGATGGACAGGGGAGACGGGCGAGATGGGGGAACGGTCATGACAGCCCTTCCGGAAACGGCCTGCTGGGGATCTCCTTGCGCAGGGCGGGAGCGATCTCGCCCTGGAACAGCTCGAGCGCGGCCCGGTGCTGCTTGTCGGTCAGCCCGTCGGCGTCGGCGTGCAGGTGCATCACCTCGTGGCCGAACCGCTCGTGGTATCGGTGGATCTTGTCGATGATCTGCTGCGGGCTGCCGACCAGGATCGAACTGCGCTCGATGGCGTCCTCCAGCGTGGGGAAGACCGGAGGCAGGCCGTACCTCCTGAACGTCTCCAGGCGGGCCTCGTAGATCGGCCGGTAGGTCTCCA
Organism: Nonomuraea sp. LPB2021202275-12-8; assembly: GCF_037044575.1. Lineage (NCBI taxonomy): Bacteria > Bacillati > Actinomycetota > Actinomycetes > Streptosporangiales > Streptosporangiaceae > Nonomuraea > Nonomuraea sp. LPB2021202275-12-8. The sequence continues at coordinate 135,685 of NZ_JBAHWD010000013.1, forward strand.
CGGCCTCCTGCGAGGTCCTGGCGGCGTAGTAGCCCGCGCTTCCCGCGCCGATCAGGGCGTCGGCCGGGTCGTGGCCGTGGTGCGCCCACCGCTCTCGGTAGTAGTCGATCAGCTCGGCGTACGGCTCGATGGGGTTGGTGACGTTCGCGGAGAAGAGCGGGTCGCCGTAACGCGCCGCCAGGTCCACCGACTCCTTGCTGGTCGCGCTGCCGTGCCAGACGCGGATCGGCTGCTGCAACGGCCGCGGCCAGGTCTCCGCCTCGGTCAGCGACGGCCTGAACCGCCCCTCCCAGGTGACCTTGTCCTCGCGCCAGAGCCTGCGGAACAGCTCGTAGCCCTCCCGGTTACGGTCCCACTGGTCCTCGGCCGTGACGTGGAACAGCTGCGCCTGCGCCGCCCCGTTGCCCTTGCCGATGATCAGCTCCAGGCGTCCTTCCGACAGGTGGTCGAGGGTGGCGTAGTCCTCGTAGGCGCGCACCGGGTCGAGCAGGCTGAGCGTGGTCACGGCGGTGAACAGCCGGATGCGGGAGGTGCGGGCGGCGATGTGGCTGAGCACGACGGGCGGTGAGGAGGAGATGAACGGCCGCTCGTGCCGCTCTCCGACGCCGAACCCGTCGAAGCCGAGCTCCTCGGCGAGGACCGCGTTCTCGACGACCTCACGGAACCGCTGGGTGGTGGACTTGCTGTGGTCGTAGGCGATGAGGGTGATGGCCAGGAACTTCACGGAGTGATCACCTTTTCGAAGCAGGTGGAGTACTGCAGCGACTCGTAGGGAGGGAAGATCGGGATCCGCGTGTAGCCCTCCCGCTCGTACAGCCGCACCGCGTCGGGCTGGCGGTCACCGGTCTGCAGGATGATCCGCTGCGCGCCGAGCCCGCGCGCGGCGTCCTCGGCCGCTGTCAGCAGGGCCCGCGCCACGCCGGTCCCGCGGTGGGACGGAGTGACGTACATCCGTTTGAGTTCCACTTCCTGGCCGAGCCGGCGCAGGATCAGATGGCCGACGGGCAGCTCGCCGTCGAAGGCGACGCCGGTGTACAGCACGGTCCCGGCCTGGACGGCCATGCCGGACGGCAGGTGACCGGGATCGGTGAGCCTGTCGGTGTAGCGCCACCGCATCTCCTCCTCCATCGCCGCGCGCAACGCCTCGGCCGCCGGGTCGTGGTAGGGCAGGGCCAGCACGGTGGTCGTGGCCTGGCTGGTCGTCATGCTTCTCCTCGCGTGATCAGGCCACTGGTGCCGTGTAGCGGCTGACCGGCCGGCCGAGGCCGAGCAGCCCGCGCAGGGTGCCGGCCTCGTAGGCGCTCCTGAAGGCGCCGTGCCTGCGCAGTGCCGAAGTCAGGTGTCGGGTGATCGCCTTGAGGTCGACGGGGACGACTCCCGGCCGCAGCCGGTAGCCCTCGATCCCGGCCTGCTGCCAGTCCAGGAGCAGCTCGGCCAGCTCGTCGGCGGTGCCGGCGAACACCGCGGCGTCCGAGGTGAGCTCCGCGCCGGCCAGCTCGTCGAGCCTGGCCTTACGGCCGGCGGCGTCGTCGCCCACGAAGACCAGCAGATCGGCGAAGACCTTGACCGGCTGCCCGTCCCTCGGGACGCTCCTGACCTGCTCGACGATGGCCGCGGCCTGGGCGCGGCTGTGCGGGGTGACGTAGACGATGTCGGCCGCGCGCGCCGGCAGCTCGTACGGCACGCGGGAGCCGCCGTGATCGAGAACCGTGACGATCGGCTGACCCTGCGGCGGCCTCGGCGTGATCGACGGCCCCTTGACGGAGAAGCGCGGGCCGGTGAAGTCGATGTAGTGGAGCCTGTCCCTGTCGACGAACCTGCCTGTGGGCACGTCGCGGATCTCCGCGTCGTCCTCCCAGCTGTCCCAGAGCCGCCTGGCCACCTCCACCGCGTCGGCCGCCTCGTCGAAGAGGTTCGCGAGATGGTCGAGGTCCACCCGGTCGGGGTCCAGGAGCGGGATGTCCCTGTGGCCGAAGTGCGCGGCCTCCGTCCTGCGGGGCGAGAGCTGGACGCGCCAGCCCGCCCGGCCGTTGCTGACGTGGTCGAGGGTGGCGATGCCGATCGCCACGTGGAAGGGCTCGGTGTGCGTCGTCGTGGCCGTCGGGACCAGGCCGATCCGTGTGGTGAGCGGCGCGAGCGCGGAGGCGAGCAGCACCGCGTCGAACCGGCCGCGGACCTGGTCGACGCGCTCGTCCGGCCCGTCGAAGAGCGTGGACTGCAGGCCCAGGGCGTCCTCGATGGTGACGAAGTCGAGCAGACCGCGCTCGGCCTCGGTGACGAGAGCGGCCCAGTGGCGCGCGGTGAACAGCTCACGCGGCCGGGCGGCCGGGTCGCGCCAGGCCGCGGGGTGCCAGCCGGCGCCGTCGAGGGCGACGGCCAGGTGCAGGGGAACGGTCGTCACGATGCCCCTCCAGGGACGGGTGCGGTGAGGCCGAGATGGTCGCGCAGCGTCGTGCCCGAATACTCGGTGCGGAAGACGCCGCGCTCTTGCAGGAGCGGCACGACCCGGTCGACGAAGTCGTCGAGCCCGCCCGGGGTGAGGTGGGGGACGAGGACGAAGCCGTCCGCCGCGTCGGTCTGGACGAACTCGTCGATCTGCCCCGCCACGGTCGCGGGGGAGCCGACGAACGACTGGCGGCCGGTCATCTCGATCACCAGCTCGCGGATGGTCAGGCTCTTCTCCTCGGCCACCGCCCGCCATTTCGCGGCGACCGCCACCCGGTCGGCGAGTTGCACCCGCCCCTGGGACAGGCTCTGGTCCGCGGCGGGCTCGACGTCGGGCAGCGGGCCTTCGGGGTCGTAGGCGGACATGTCGCGCCCCCAGATCTGCTCCAGGAAGGCGATCGCGGTCTGCGGGCTCACCTGGAGGCGGCGGATCTCGGCGGCGCGCTCGGTCGCCTCGGCATCGGTGTCGCCGAGCGCGAACGTCGCCGCGGGCATGATCTTCAGCTGGTGCGGCTCGCGCCCGTGCCTCGCCAGCCGTCGCTTGACGTCGATGTAGAAGGCCCGGCCCTCCTCCAGCGTGCCGTGGCGGCTGAAGATGACGTCGGCCGTCGCCGCGGCGAACTCCCTGCCCTCGTCGGAGTCGCCCGCCTGGATGATCACCGGGTGCCCCTGGGGGCTGCGCGGGACGTTGAAGCGCCCCTCGATGTCGAAGTGCCGCCCCTGGTGGCGGACGGTCGCGATGGAGTCCGGCCGCAGGAACGCGCCCCTGTCCTGGTCGGCGACGATCGCGCTGGGCTGCCAGGAGTCCCAGAGCGTCCGCGACAGCCGGACGAACTCCTCGGCCCGCGTGTAGCGGTCGGCGCGGTCGAGGTAGCCGCCGCGGCGGAAGTTCTCCCCGGTGAAGGCGTCGGAGGTGGTGACCACGTTCCACGCGGCGCGGCCCTCGCTGAGGTGGTCGAGCGTGGCCAGCCGCCTGGCCAGCTCGTACGGCTCGTTGAAGGTGGCGTTGACCGTCGCGGCGAGTCCGAGCCGGGTCGTGACGGCGGACAGTGCCGACAGCACGGTGAGCGACTCGGGCCGGCCGACCACGTCCAGGTCGTGGATGCGGCCCTTCAGCTCCCGCAGCCGCAACCCCTCGGCGAGGAAGAAGAAGTCGAAGCGGCCGCGCTCGGCCGTGCGGGCGAGATGCTCGAAGGAGGCGAAGTCGATCTGGCTTTCCGAACGAGGGTCGGCCCAGACGGTGGTGTTGTTCACGCCGGGGAAGTGCGCCGCCAGGTGAACCTGCTTGCGCGGCGCCGTCATGCGGGCTGCCCGGTCGGGCGCTCGCGGTGGTGTGGCGTGGTCCGGGTCGATGAGTCGTGCGGGTGGCCGGGCAGGCTGGTGGAAGCGGTCATCAAAGGCACCTCGTCAAGGTCGGCCAAAATACCTATATAAACAGTAGGAAAACCAGGTATTTCTGTCAACGTGCCGACCGCCTCCGGCTCCCCGTGGAACCGGAGGGGGTGTCAGTGGTCGCCGTGCTCGCGCCCGTCCGAGCGGCGCAGCGCGGTCGCCGGGAGGGGGATGGCCGAGAAGGGGTTGTCGGGAAGCAGGATGACCCGGCGGGCCTGGTCGGCCTGGCCCGCGGCGTCGAGGTGGAGCAGCGCCGTGCCGATCCCGGCCGCCCCGACCATGTAGCCGGTGTCGGCGCTGACCTCCTCCGGCCGCAACCTCCGGTACGCCTGGTACCACCGGTATCCCCGGTCGTCGTGGCCGCTGGCCCGGCCGATGAGGTTGGCGGCCAGCGTGCGCGCGAAGTCCAGGTGGGACTCGCGTCCGGTGGCGGCCCACAGGCCGACGAACAGCTCGATCAGCCCGGCCGCGCCGCAACACTGGCACGCCACGTTCCAGTAGCCCTCGGTCTGCCGGTGCGGGACGCCGCTGCGCACGATGCCGCGGGCCAGCCGCTCCACCCAGTCCATGTCACCGGGGTCGCCGGCCACCCGGTGGAGCTCGTAGAACATCCTGGCGACGCCTGCCGAGCCGGAGCAGAAGCCGAGGTAGTGCAGCCCGCGCGCCTCGGGCACGTGGTGCGGGACTGCGGCGCACTCGCCGGTCAGCACGCTGATCTCGCGGACGAACTCGGCGCCGCTGCGCGCGGCCAGCAGGAAGCGGTTGTCGCCGCTGACCCCGTACAGCCGGGCCAGCAGGAACGCCGTGCCCGCCGTGCCGGCCAGGAAGCCGGGCGTGACCGCGTCCACCGGCAGGTCGGCGCAGTCGCCGAAGCGGTGGCCGGGCACGGGCAGCCGCGCGATGCGCGCTCCGGCCTCGACGGCGGCCTCCTCGTACGCGGGGACGCCGAGCCGGGCCGCAGCCCGCAGCAGGCCGAGCACGATGCCGCCGTCGCCGCGCTGCGCGGGATCCGGGGACCAGCCGACCTCGCCGTTGATCAGCCGCCTGCGGCTGACGATCACGTCGGCGATGGCGGCGGCCTCGGTCTCGAAGCGGTCATCGCCCAGCGCCCAGCCCGCCTCCATGAGGGCGACCATCGTGCCGGTCAGCCCGTGGTAAAGAGTCAGGTCGCTCTGCTCCCGCCAGGTGGCCGCGAGCCGGCGGGCCCCGGCCCGCGCGTCGTCCAGGTAGGCCTCGTGGCCGGTGGCGGCTGCCAGCTCCAGGAAGAACAGCACGATGCCCGCGGCTCCGGAGTAGAGCGACCAGGGCTCGGCGGTGACGGCCGATCTGCCACGCGGATCGGGATTGGCACGCCAGTGGCGTCCATGCTCGTCGTCGACCGCCGCGGATCTGATCCAGCGCCCGGCCAGGATCGCGGCGGTCAGCGGCGACTCGGCGCGCTCGCTCGACGAGCGGGTCCTTTTCGGATTCACGACTAGATTATCCCACACACTTGGTAGGAAAATAAGGATTCACACGTGTGGATTAGGGAAGGACGAGGACGATGCCGCTGCCCCACTTCCTGGTGATCGGCGCCCCGAAGACCGGGACGACAGCCCTGCATGCCGCACTCAACGAGCACCCCGCGCTCTACCTGTCCCATGTCAAAGAGCCCAAGTTCTTCCTCACCGACGACGGACCGCCGCCCGCCCGCGGCGGCCCCGGCGACGCCCAGACCTACCGGGAGCACGTCTGGCGCAGGCAGGACTACGAGGCACTCTTCTCCGCGGCGCCGCAAGGCGCACTGCTCGGCGAGGCCACTCCCTTCTACCTGTACGACCTGGACGCGCAGCGGCGCATCCGGGAGACCATCCCGCAGGCGCGGCTCATCGTGATCGTCCGCGACCCCGTCGAGCGGGCCCACTCCAACTGGACCCATCTGTGGTCCGCCGGGCTGGAACCGATCGGCGACGTGGTGCGCGCGTGCGCCGCGGAGCCACGCCGGATCACGGCGGGATGGGCGCACTTCTGGCACTACGTGGGGCTGGGCAGGTACGGCGAGCAGCTCGCGCACCTGTTCACGCTGTTCCCCCGCGAGCAGGTGCTGGTCTTCCGCTATCGGGACCTGGTCGACAGGCCCACCGAGACGCTGGACCGGATCTGCGCCTTCCTGGGCGTCGAACAGGGCGTCCTCACCGGGATGCCCAGGGAGAACGTGACCGCGCACCCGGAGGCCGGAGGCCGGCACGCCCTGCTGTCCGCGACCCTCAGGACAGGCGCGCGCATCGGCCGGTTCCTGCCGCTCGGCCTGGGGGAGACGCTGACGGAGCGCATCGAGCACCTGCTCCAGCGGCGCGGCAACTCGCGGCAGCCGCTCACCTGGGAACAGCGCCAGCAGCTCATCCCCCACTTCGCCGACGACATCGCGCTGCTGCAGGACGTCACCGGCGAGGACTTCGGCGACTGGTTGCAGCCGAGAGAGCGCTCGGGCGGGCTCGTCGGGGCCCGCCCGCCAGGCCAGCGCCAGTCACGCAACGGCCGGCCACGGCCGAAGTCCGGCTAGGCGCGCAGTTCGGTGCGCAGCTCGTGGCCGCCGTCGGCGCGCGTGTACTCGTAGTAGAGCCGCACGCCGCCGCCGGGCAGGTCGACGATGTCCAGGTAGCGCAGCCCACCGCCGGCGTGCGGGGAGGACGCGGCGGGCTCGGTGCCCACGGGCGTCAGCGCCGCCGGGTCCGATCCCGCGGCGATCCCCGTCCGCTCCTCGTAGTTCTCCGCCGCGCTGGCCCGGCCGTCGTAGTAGGCGAGCACGCCGTCATCGGTGAAGCGCACGGCGGCGACCCGGGTGCCACGCGCGTCCCAGGTGCCGGGGCGGCCGCTCAGTGCGGTGCCGTGCCAGGTCCACTGGAGGCCGTCGTCGCTGGTCGCGTAGTCGGTCACCATCTGGTCGGCCTCGTCGGGGTCGGCCAGCGGGTGGCAGGAGGCCCACAGGTGCCAGGTCCCGCCGCGCCGTACGATCACCGTGTCCTTGACCCCGGTCTTGGGGTCGCCGGGCAGCACCGTGATCCGGCCGGCGGGGTCGAACGCGGCGGGGTCGTCGGCTTCGAGCACCTCCACCCGCCAGTGCTTGGTGCCGTAGGTGGCGCAGCTGAGGTAGAGCCGCCAGCGCCCCTCCTCGGTGCGGACCAGCGACGGGCGCTCAAGGGACTCGGCGTCCATCTCCGTCCGCGTGATCGTCAACAGGGTCTCGAAGCGCTCGCCGTCGGTGGAGCGCGCCACGACCACGGCGTGACCGCGCCCCTCCCCGATGGGCCTGCGCAACCGGTAGGCCAGGTAGATCGACCCGTCCCAGGCCACGGCACTGGGCGCGCCGGCCCAGTGGCCCTGCCCGGGGGCCTCCGGCACGATGGCGGCCACCGACTGGTCAGGGACAGGGAGGAAGGCCCCGGCGTCGGGGGCGATCCGATCATTGATCGACATGGACACGAGGTTAGGCCGCGAGCCAAGGAGATTCATGGAGGTTCCGCCCTTCATGGTGCCAGGATCGAGATCCCTTGACTATTTCATATATTCCCGATTGATTTCCTCGGAAATAACAGCATACGGCCGCCGGCCACGAGCTCGGGGCGTGCGTCTCGCGGCCGGGCGAGTTCCGGCGCTAGGACCGGCCGGGAAGGCGGACCACCATGGAGGTCCTGCCGGGCGCCGAGTCCACCTCGATCGAACCGCCGTGCTGCTCGGTGACGACACGGTAGACGATGTGCAGGCCGAGGCCGGTGCCCTTGCCGATGTCCTTGGTGGTGAAGAACGGCTCGAACAGGCGGCCGCGGATCTCCTGGGGGATGCCGGGGCCGGTGTCGGCGATCTCCACGGCCACGCAGGTGCCGTCCCGGCGGGTGCGCAGATGCAACTCGCCCTTGCCGCCGAGGGCGTCGAGCGCGTTGTCGATCAGGTTGGTCCACACCTGGTTGAGCTCGGCACCCCGCGCGGTCAGCAGTGGCAGGGCGGGGTCGTAGTCGCGGTGGACGGTGATCCCCGAGGACTTCGCCGACAGCAGGCGCAGCGTGGACTCCAGCCCCTGGTGGATGTCCACCTCCTGTTCGGGGGCCCGGTCGAGCTGGGTGTAGGTGCGCACGTCGTCCACGAGCGCGCTGAGCCGGGACACGCTGTCGGTCAGGTCCGTGGCCAGCGACTCCACGGTCAGGATCGCGCACAGATAGCGCAGCGCGGGCTCCAGCGCCTCGCCCACCCGTCCGGCCAGCGCGTCCAGCCAGGCCGGGTCCGCGCCGCCGTCGGCGAGCAGGCCGGACTCGGCGGCCGCGGCTTCCTGGCCGTGGTCGTCCAGCCAGTCGCTGATTTCGTCTTCGAGGTCGGCGGCGGCGAGCGCGCCGATCCCGGTCCTGGCGGTCAGGCCCTGCCTGACGTCGTCGCGGTGGCCGTGCGCGCTCCAGGCGGCCGCGGCGGCCTCCAGCTCGACGATGGCCCTGGGGAGCTGGGCGGTGGCGCGCTTGGCGGCGGCGGCGGGGTTGTTCAGCTCGTGCGCGAGCCCGGCGGCGACGGTGCCGAGGGCCGTGAGCATGCCGCGCTCGCGGGCCTTGGTCTCCTCGGCCCTGATCCGCCAGGCCAGCACGGGCAGCATCACCCTGGCGATCTCCGGGCAGCGTCCGAGCATGTCCTCGAAGTCGGCGGGGCAGAGCACGCCCACCCGGCCCGGCGCGGTGACGGTGGCGGTCGCGATGTGCGGCTCGCCGGTCAGGAGCTGGACCTCGCCGGTGAAGAAGTTCGCGGCGGACGGCTTGTCCGTCTCGGGCGGGTCGCCGGAGATGCGGTGCCGGGTCAGCACCTCCTCGCGCCCGCCGACGGTCTTGGTCAGTGTGAGCTCCCCCGCCAGCAGGATGAACAGCCCGCTCGGCGGGTCACCCTCGGCGAACAGCACGTCGCCCGGCTCGGCCTCCCGCACGTCCATGGCCTGGTCCACCCAGGCGAGCGTGTCCTGCGACAGGCTCTCGAACAGGGGGATGTCGCGTAACTCCATCATGGCGCCGCCAGATACTCGTGGACGAAGGCGACGGCCATGGCGCCCTCGCCGACGGCGGAGGCGACCCGGCGCATCGCGCCGCTGCGGGTGTCGCCCGCCGCGAAGACCCCGGGCACGGTGGATTCGAGCAGGGCTCTGCCCTCGCCGCCGGTGACCACGAAGCCGTGCTCGTCGAGCTCGATGTCGCCGGGCAGCCAGCCGGTGCACGGCGAGGCGCCGATGAAGGTGACGGCGGCCTCGGCCGGCAGCGTCTCCTCGCCGTCCGGGCCGCTCACGGTCACGCTCTCCAGCCGCCCGCCGCCGTTCATGCCCAGCACCCGGGTGCCGGGGCGGACCTCGATGGTGGGGACGGCGCGGATCTGCTCGATCAGGTAGGTGGACATCCTCGCCTCCAGCGAGGCGCCGCGGACCAGCATGATCACCCTGTCGGCGTACTTGGCGAAGTACATCGCCGCCTGCCCCGCCGAGTTGGCGCCGCCGATGACGCACACGGTCTGGCCTGCGCACGACATCGCCTCGGTGGAGGCGGCGCCGTAATACAGGCCCGCGCCCTCCAGCGCGGCCGCGCCCGGCACGTCGAGCCGGTTGTAGCTGACGCCGGTCGCCAGGATCAGCGCCTGCGCGGTGATCTCCGTGCCGTCGGTGAGCGTGAGGACCTTGACCGCGCCCTCCACCCGCAGCGCGGCCACCTCCTGCGGGGCCAGGATCTCCGCGCCGAGCCTGCGCGCCTGGGCGGCGGCCCTGCGTGCCAGGTCGCCGCCCGACAGGCCGGCGGGGAAGCCGAGGTAGTTCTCGATCCTGGAGCTGGTGCCCGCCTGCCCGCCGGGCGCCTCCCTGTCGATCGCGATCGTGCTCAGCCCCTCGGAGGCCCCGTACACGGCGGCGGCCAGCCCGGCCGGCCCCGCCCCCACGATCACCAGGTCGTACGCCCGCCGCTCCGCCACGGTCGTCAGCCCGAGCCGCGCGGCCAGCTCCGGGAGCTCCGGCGAGGCCAGCCGCTCCCCGTCGGGGAACTCCACCACCGGCGGCAGCAGCCCGGCCACGCTGTCCGGCTCCCTGTCGACGTCGGTGAACCTGAACGGCACCAGGTGCCGGGTGAGGAAGTCGCGCACGGCGTGCGTGTCGGGGCTGAAGCGCTGGCCGAACACCCTGATGCCCTGCCAGTGCTCCGCCTTGCTGGCCTGCCAGTCGTTCAGCAGGTCGTCGAGCACCGGGTAGAAGCGCTCTTCGGGCGGCTCCCACGGCTTCATCAGGTAGTGGTCGAGCCGGGCCTCGTTGATGGCCGCGATCGCCGCCTCGGTGTCGGCGTAGGCGGTCAGCAGCACCCGGCGCGCGTCCGGGAACAGCGTCATCGAGCCGCGCAGGAAGTCGACTCCACTGCCGCCGGGCATGCGCTGGTCGGAGACGAGCAGCGCCGGCTCCTCTCCCCGGCCGGCCAGCTCGGACAGCACCTTCTCGGCGTCGCCGGGCGAGCCCGCGGCGAGGATGCGGTAGCGGGCCGAGTAGGCGCGCCGCAGGTCACGCCGGATCGCCCGGAGCACCTGTGGATCGTCGTCGACGGCGAGGATGACGGGGCGCCGGTCGGGGGAATCTGATCTCGTGGGGGTCACGGCCCTCCCAAGGACGAGGCGTCGATCACGGTACTCGCGCGTCGCGGACGGGTAAAGGCGTCGGCACCAGCCGGTCGGTGAGCTCGCGCAGCCGCGCCGACAGCGGGCTGTCCGGATGCTCGCAGACGAACACCCCGCCCGCGTCGAGGGCGGCCAGCTCGGGCGTGTAACGCAGGATCGCGTCCGGCGCGAAGTCGTACGCCGAGCGGGTCCTGCGCAGCACCTCCTCCTCCGACATCAGCTCGGGCACCATGTTCACCACCACCCGTACGTCGGCCCCCTGCGCCATCGAGGACGGGCTGTACGGCTTGCGCGGCGCGTGCAGGGCGTCGGGCCGCTCGACCACGATGATCGTGTGGGCCAGACGCACGCAGATGACCGCCTCGCTGCTCAGCCCCGGCGGGGTGTCCAGCAGCAGCAGGTCGAGCTGGAGCGCCTCGATCAGGCGGCGGCAGCCGTCGACCAGCAGGCCGGGGTCGTAGCCGGTGGACAGCACCTGGGCGGCGTCGCGCTCGTCCCGGCAGGAGGGGACCACGAACAGCGCCCCGCCGATCTCGTCGAGGTCGCAGGTGACGCTCGCCGCCTTGTCGTGCGCGGTCTCGAGGATCTCGCACGAGCCGAGCAGGTAGTCCGTGAGCGTGGGCCCCTCCCCGCCCGCGAGGTTGAACATCACGTCGAGGCAGGGAGACTGCAGCGCGGTGTCGAGGATCGCGACCCGCTTGCCCGACATCGCGGCCACCACGGCGATGTTGGCGACCAGGTGCGACTTGCCCGTGCCGCCCCTGGGCGAGTAGGGGGTCAGGACAAGTGTCATGAGCCGTTCCTCCTGATCGCGAGCATGGTGATGTCGTCATGCTGGTCGGCGCTGCCCATGTGCGCGAGCACCCGGGCGTGCACCCGCTCGATGATCTCCTCGGCGCCGTCGTCGACGCCCGTGGCCAGCAGGTCGACCAGCCGCCCGAGGGTGAACATGGTGCCGGACTCGTCCATCGCCTCGGTCACGCCGTCGGTGTAGGCGAACAGGGTGTCGTCCGGCCGGAGCACGGTGCCGCCGATCTCGAACAGCGCGTCCGGCCACAGGCCGACCGCCGGACCGGTCGGCTGGAGCAGCTCGTGCCCGCCGCCCGCGCGGGTCACCACGGGCGGGTTGTGGCCGCCGTTGATGTAGGTGACCGCGCCGGAGGCGGGGTCGAGCACGCAGAAGAACAGCGTGGCGAAGTACGCCTGCCGCATGTGGTTCTCGACCATGTAGTCGTTGGTGCCGTGCACCGCGGCGAGCAGCGGGGCGGCGCCGAGCTCCGGGTAGAGCCGCAGGTCGGGGCCGTGCAGCATGGCGGGGGTGAGGGCGCCGGCCCAGCGCTGCCTGGCGGTGTGCCGCAGCAGGCTGCGGATGAGCGCCATGAACAGGGCCGCGCCCACGCCCTTGTCGCACACGTCGGCCACCAGGTAGGCGAGCCTGCGGCCGTTGACCATGTCGAAGCCGTCGTAGAAGTCGCCCGCGACCTCCCTGGCGGGCTCGAACCTGACCGCCACGTCCCACCCGGCGGGACTGGGCAGCTCGGCGGGCAGGAAGCCCTGCTGGATCTCCCTGCCGATCTGCAGGTCGCGCTCGGTGCGCAGCAGCCTGAGCACCTCCTCCTCGCCCGCCGCGGTCGTGAGCTGGTGCCGCTCCCTGCAGGTGAGCAGCCGGTTGAGCACGAGATCGGGGGAGAAGGGCGGCACCAGGTAGTCCATGCCGAGTGCCAGGTGGCGGTCGAGCGGTGAGTGGTCGGAGCCGCAGAAGACCACGGGGGTGGGGCCGTGGCCCGCGCGGTTGAGCCTGGCGCGCAGCTCGGCCACCTCTTCGGGGCTGAAGCGCGCCTCCATGAGGACGAGCTGGGGGATCAGCTCGTCGTGCAGGCCGCCCATGATGTCGTTGTGGGAGGCGACGACGATGGCGGCGCCGCCGGAGATCAGCGCCGCGCGCAACTCCAGGATGTCGTCGGTGTGTGGCTGGCGGCACGCCACCAGGACGGTGAGCTCATGCATTCGCGCGTCCCTGCCGGCGTACGACGATGATGGTCCTGTTCATGTTGCCCACCCGTTCATAGGCCAGCCGGTCGGCGCAGAGCTTGGCCAGCCGCAGGCCGAATCCGCCGATCCGGTCCGGTGCCGGGCGCTGCTCCACCTCGGCCGTGGTGGGGTCGAAGGGCTGCGACCAGTCGTGCATCTGCAGCAGCACGTGCCCGCTGCCGGGCGTGCCGTGCAGCTCGATCTGGTGCGGGTCGCCGCCGTTGGCCGGATACCCGTGCGTGACGATGTTGACGAACAGCTCGTCGGTCGCCAGCCGCAGCCGGTGCGCGTCCTTCGGCGACAGCCTGGCCTGCTCGCTCAGGTCCATCACGAAGGCGATGATCTGCTCGAGCGAGTCGATGGATGCCGACACGCGCAGCGTCTCCACGGCTAGGTCACCGGGCGCAGGACCACGGCGTGGTCCAGGCCGGTCATCCGGATCGTCTCGGTGACGGTCTCGTTGGCGCCCTCGACGACGATCTCCACGCCGTCGCCCATGTTCTGCCGGGCGAAGACCAGCCCGCGCAGGCCGGCCGAGGAGATGTAGTTGAGCTCGTGCATGGTCAGGGCCAGCGTGCGCGGCCGGTCCTTGGCAGCGCGTTGGAGGATCTCATAGAAGCCGGGGGCGGCCGTGGCGTCCAGGTCGCCGCTGAGCGCGATCACCACGTTCCGGCCTGCCGTGAGAATGTCTGCGTTGAATCCCATCGTCTTCACCTCTGCAACTCGTCCAGCAGTGCGGCCGGCACGCGGGCGTGCAGCACCACGGTCGACCGCTCTCTCACCGTGATCCTTCGCTGGTCGGGCAGGTTTCCTGCCGGGCCGTCCGCCCAGGTGTCGATCGCGAGCCGCCACTCGACGCCGGGCGGAAGCGCCGGCGGCTCGATCTGTCTTGTCTCCCAGTGCGTGTTCGCCACGACGAACACGCAGTCGAGGTCGGAGCCTGGCGCCGCGGACAGGGGCGCGCACCTGACCACGGCCAGCAGGCGGGACTCGTCCGACCAGTCGGGCTGCCACGGCCGCTCGCCGTGCCAGCTCACCTCGTGCAGCCCCGCTCCGAGCTCCTTGTCGGTGGGGTGCTTGGCCACCCGCACGGCCGGATGCGCCTTGCGGAAGGCGATCAGGTCGGCGGTGAAGGCGATGAGCTCCTCGCCGAGCTCGTCCGGTGACCAGTCCATCCAGGTGAGCTCGCTGTCGTGGCAGTAGGCGTTGTTGTTGCCGCGCTGGGTGCGCGCCCGCTCGTCGCCCGCCAGGATCATCGGCACGCCCTGGCTGGTGAGCAGCAACGTCAGCATGTTCTTCATCTGCCGTCGGCGCAGCGCGTTCACCTCGGGATCGTCGCTCTCGCCCTCGTGCCCGCAGTTCCAGCTCACGTTGTCGTCGCCGCCGTCGCGGCCGTCCTCGCCGTTGGCCTGGTTGTGCTTGCCGTTGTAGGAGACCAGGTCGCGCAGGGTGAAGCCGTCGTGCGCGGTGACGAAGTTGACCGAGGCGTGCGTGCCCCGCAGCCGGTAGAGGTCTGGTGAGCCGATGTAGCGGCCCGCCATCTCGCGGGCCGCCCCCGGGTCGCCCTTGACGAAGGCGCGCAGCGCGTCGCGGTAGCGGCCGTTCCACTCCGACCAGCGCTGGTAGTCGGGGAAGGAGCCGACCTCGTACAGGCCGGCCGCGTCCCACGCCTCGGCGATCAGCTTGCACCTGCGTAGCACCGGGTCGTACGCCAGCGTCTGCAGCAGCGGCGGGTTGGGCAGCGGCGTGCCGTCGACGTCCCGCGACAGGATCGCCGCCAGGTCGAAGCGGAAGCCGTCGATGCGGTACTCGGCCACCCAGTAACGCAGGCAGTCGAGCACGAACTCGCGGACCACCGGATGGTTGCAGTTGAGCGTGTTGCCGGTGCCGCTGAAGTTGTAGTAATAGCCCTCGGGCGTGAGCATGTACCAGATCGCGTTGTCCAGGCCCTTGAACGAGATCGCCGGGCCGTGCTCGTTGCCCTCGGCCGTGTGGTTGAAGACCACGTCGAGGATGACCTCGATGCCGTTGGCGTGACACTCCCGCACCAGGGCCTTGAACTCGTCGGCCGCCATCCCGTACCTGCCGCTGGCCGCGTACCCGGCCTTGGGCGAGAAGAACGAGATGGTCGAGTAGCCCCAGAAGTTGTAGAGCCGCTCCCCGTCGTGCAGGCGCGAGTTCTCGAACTCGTCGAACTCGAACACCGGCATCAGCTCGATCGCGTTGACGCCCAGCGAGCGCAGGTAGGGGATCTTCTCCCGCAGCCCCGCGTACGTGCCGGGCGCCGACACTCCCGAGCTGTCGTGCCGGGTGAAGCCGCGCACGTGCAGCTCGTAGATGACCAGCTCCTCCATGGGGATGTTCGGCGGCAGGTCGTCGCCCCAGTCGAAGTCGCAGAACAGCAGCCGCGACCGGTACGGGTAGGGCGCGTCCCAGTCCGGCTCCGCGCCCCACACCTCCCTGCCGGACACGAGCTTGGCGTACGGGTCGGCCAGCGGCCCGCCGCCGTCGACGCGGAATCCGTACTCCAGGGTGTCGAGATCCTCCAGGCCGTAGATCACGATGGCGTGCACGCTGCCGGTGCGGAAGGACTCGGGGATGGGCAGCACGGCGTACGGCTCGGGCGCGCCGCGCCGGTAGAGCAGGACCTCCACCTGGCGGGCGCTCTCGGAGTGGACGGCGAAGTTCACCCCGCCGGGCACGAACGACGCGCCGAGCAGCAGCGGGTTGCCAGCCCGTACCGGCAGGTCGCTGATGCGGTGCGTGGGATAGGAGTCGATCCGCTCCAGCGTCATCGGCTCACCTGGAAGAAGCCCTGGAGGTTGGTGGCGCTGTCCGTGACGGCGAAGAAGCGCAGGAAGCCCGCCGCGTCCATGATCATCCGGTGTTCGTCCGACAGGCCGACCAGCGCGACGCTGCTGCCGACCCGCTGCGCCTGCCGGTAGACCAGCAGCATCACCCGCAGGCCCGCGCTGGACATGTAACGCAGCCCCGTGAGGTCGATCGCCAGCATGCAGGGGCTGCTCATCACCTTCAGCACCTCGTCCTGCACGGTCACCGCCGTACGGCTGTCGAGATCGCCGCGCAGCGACACGACGGTGACGGGACCCTCCACCGTGATGTCCACGTCGATCACGGAACTCTTCATGAAGCCCTCCCAGCCGGTGCGACCACCGTCCGCACCGTCAGCCTCTCGTTGGAATCGGGCAGCTCGACCGTCATCGCGCGCGGGTCGAACCGGTCGTACGGCCGCCCGTCGATCTCCACGCTCTCCAGCACGACGGAGCCGGGCGGCAGCAGGTCGGGGGCGACGCGCAGCCGCCCGTCGGGGAAGCCGCCGGGCAGCGGCCGGAACCACAGCGTCATCGGCGACCGCCGGCCCAGCAGGTTGCCGTAGACGGCGGCCAGATAGCACAGCTCGGCCGAGTGGTACATGCTCATCGAGTGGCTGCCCTTGAGCCGCTCGTTGCCCAGGAGGTACGGCATGCCGTTGGCGAGCACGTTGAAGTAGACGCCGCCCTCGTCGTGATCGAGGAAGAAGGCGTTGTAGAAGGCCGAGGCCAGGCGCGCCTCCTCCAGGAAGTCCGCCTCCCCCGTGCTGCCGGCCAGGATCAGGTAGGCGAGGATCGCCTGCTCCTGCTGCCACCACGCCTTGCGGTCGTGCCAGACGAAGCGGTGCGAACCGCGTTCGGCGATCCGCTCGACGACGTCGTACCAGCCGCCGCGCCTGCGGTCGGCGCCCACCTCGGGCATCCGTCTGGCGATCCGCTCGGCCAGTTCGCGGTAGGCCGGATCGGGACGCAGGGCGTGCATGCGCATCAGGTTCCAGGCGATCTTCAGGTTGTGGCCGACGACCGCGCGGTCCCGCTGCCAGGCGTGGTCCCGGTCGGGTGACCAGTCCTCCATGAAGCGCTCCTGGACGAACGGGCTGCGGTCGTCCTCGGGGAAGTGCTCGACGATGGTGTCGAAGGTGTCGGCCAGCATGTCGGCGTATTCGGGCCGGCCCGTCGCCAGATAGAGGTTGATCAGGTAGGCGGGGGCGTGGTCGCCGACGGAGTTCCAGTTCTTCCTGGCGTCGTTGGGCGCCACCGACGGATGGCGCGGGTCCAGGAAGATCGGGTCCAGGTGGGTGAAGTAGCCGCCCTTGCCGTGGTCGCGGAAGTGTCGGTCGAACAGGCGCAGCGTCCGCTCGGCGTCGGCCAGGATCTCCGGGTCGCCGCTGATCCTGTAGGTCTGCACGGGCCCGGCCAGGGCGTAGATCTGCTCGTACATCGGGATCGCCCGGTAGTCGTCGGCGAACTCCGAGGTGAACAGCTTCTTCTCCAGCGATCCCTCGACGCTGATGCCGTGGTACCAGTACGCGATGTCCTCGTCGGCGTCCAGGAAGCGCATGTGCGAGCGCAGGTAGTCGACGCCCCGCTCGGCCACGTCCAGGTAGTCGTCGGTGCCGGTCAGCATGTACGCCGTCGCCATGCCGTACACCAGGCGGGAGATCGTGTCGGTCTCCTGCACGTGGCTGGAGTTCTTGTCGCCGCCCAGCCGGAGCTGGGTGCGGTAGTCGCGGTAGTCGATCTCGCCGGTGCCGAACTGGGCCCGCCGGTAGAACTCGGCCAGCCGGTCGAGCTCGTGGATCCACCAGCCGGGCTCTTCGAAGGAGTAGTCGTCCGGCCGGTTGCCGGTGAACAGCAGCCGCTTGGCCTCGAACTCCAGGCCGCCGCTCGCCGGGTAGTAGACGCCGTAGGCGAACAGCAGCGCGCCGGGCACGAGGAGCTGGTCGCGGTGCCCGCTCGCGTCGATGTACGGCTGCTGGAGGTTGCGCAGCAGCTCGGCCGAGGTGTTGTCGTCGACCAGGACGCGCACCCGCTGGCCTTCGGACGTGGTCAGTTCGAAGCCGCCCGCCTCCAGCGGCGCGCTGACCCGGCCCGCCACCAGGTCGCTGAAGCGGAAGCCGGCGTTCATGGCGTGCTCCTGAAGCCCTGGCTGACCTCGACGACCGTGCCGTCCGGGTCGGTGAGCCAGACGGTGCGCCAGCCGGGGATGAACTCGTCGAACGACATCGGCCCGAGCGTCACCTGGGCGTGCGAACCCATGCCGGCCAGCACCCGGTCCACGTCGCCGGTCTGCAGGGCCAGGTGGCGCAGCGTGCCGGCCGCCGTCGGGCCGTCGCCGCCCGGCGGCCCGTCGCTCGCCTGGAACAGCTCCAGGTAGGCGTCGCCGCGGCGCAGGAACACGATCCGCGACCCGCCGGCGGGGAAGCTGTGCGCGCGTTCGAAGCCGAACCAGCGGCGGTAGAACTCCTCGGTGGCGTCGAGGTCGCGGCAGTTCAGCGCCACATGAGACCACTTCATGAGGTCAACCTTTCGATCAGCGTGCGGGCGAACTGGTGACAGTGCTGGCCGCTGCGCCCGGTGATCAGGTCGCCGTCGGCCACCACGTCCTCGTCCCGGTAGCGGGCGCCCATGTTGACGACGTCGCCCACGAGGTTGTTGTGGCAGGTCACCGGGCGGTCGCGGACCGTCTCGGGGATCTTGGCCAGCAGCCACATGCCGTGGCAGATGACCCCCTTGAGCACGCCGGGCAGCGCGAACGCCTGCCGCATGAACTCCGTGGCCGGTGAGAGGTCGAGCGGCTTCTCGCTGTAGCGCAGCCGGTCGGCCACCATGCCCGAGGGCACGATGACCGCCGCGTAGTCGCCGGGCCGGACGTGTTCGAGGCTGGTCGTGACGGTGATGGGAGCGCGGTGCTCGTGGCCGGTGAAGGTGAGCCGGTCGCCGCCCCACAGCCGGGTGAGCAGGTCGAGCTCGATGCCCTCTTCAGCGAACCGGTGCTGGTAGTAGTAGATCTCCGGCTCGTAGAAGTCGCTCTCCATCAGGACGGCCACCCGCATGTCACACCCTCCTGACGAAGTCGGCGCAGCGCTCGCCGATCATCTGGATGGCGGCGTGCGGGTTGCCGGAGGTGACGGCGGGCATGACGCTCGCGTCGGCGACCCGCAGGTTGCGGATTCCGCGCACGCGCAGCAGCGGATCCACCACGGCGCCGTCGTCGATCCCCATCCGGCACGATCCGGCCTGGTGGTGATAGCTGTCGGCGCTGTTCCTGACGAACTCCCGCAGATCCTGCGGCCCCGGTGACAGCTCCTCGCCGAGCACGGAGGCGAACGCGGGGGCGGCGAAGATCTCCCTGGCCAGCTCCACGCCCTGCACCAGGCGGTCCAGGTCGGCGCTGTCGGCCAGGTAGGCGGGGTTCACCAGCGGCGCCGCCTCCGGGTCGGCGGAGGCGAGCCGCACCCAGCCGCGCGAGGCCGGCCGCACGACGCCCGGCAGGATGCTCACCGCGTGCGCCTGCCGCCCGTCGAAGGGCACGTGCACGAACGCGAGCTGCAGGTCGGGCGCGGGCAGGCCGGGGGCCGACGCGCAGAACAGCGCGGACTCCGACAGGTTGTTCCTGCCTTCGGGCACCGGCTCGCGGGTCTGCCTGATCACCCCGGTGAGCACGTGGTTGTGGAAGTCGCGGCCGACGCCGCGCAGCGGCGCCCGTACCTCGATGCCGAGCTCCCGCAGGTGGTCGGGGTCGCCGATGCCGGACAGCATGAGCAGCTTGGGCGACTCGATCGCGCCCGCGCACACGATCACCTCGCGCAGGGCGCGAACCTGGTAGGTGCCCGGCTGACCGAGCTGGGTGGACACCTCCCGGCCGCCGCCCGCCGGCCTGGCGGCGCGCGGCCCCTGCACATACTCCACGCCCGTGCACCGGTCGCCGTCGAACAGCAGCCTGGTCACCCGCGCGTTGGGGCGAAGGGCCAGGTCGGGCAGCGCGGGCTCCAGATAGCAGCGCAGCGCCGAGCGGCGCTGGCCGTTCAGCACGTTGACGTGGTGCCAGCCTGCGCCGAACATCGACGGCCCGTTGAAGTCGGGAATCTCGGCATATCCGAGTTGGGTGCACGCGTCGATGAAGGTCCGCGAGTGCGGGTTCGGGTCGTGCCTGCCGGCGTTGGTGACCGTCTGCGGGCCGCCGATGCCGGTTCCCTCCCAGGTCTTGTCCTCCTGGTCCTCCAGGCGCTGGAAGTACGGCAGGCAGTCCTGGTAGGTCCACCCTGCGGCGCCCTGGTAGGCCCAGGCGTCGAAGTCCGCGGGATGCCCGCGCACGTGCATCATGATGTAGAGGTTGCTGGTGCCGCCCACGACCTTGCCGCGCGGCTCGGCCGTGACCCGCCCCCCGAGCCCGGACTGCGGGACGCTCCGGTAACCCCAGTCGATCTCCGACCCCAGCAGCGTGAACCACAGCGGCGCGATGTCCACCGCCTCCGGGATCCACGCGTCACCCGCCTCCAGGACCAGCACGCGCGCGTCCCCGCCCTCGGCGAGCCGCCGGGCCACCACGGACCCCGCCGCCCCCGTGCCGACGACGATGTAGTCGAACTCCTCCGGCATCATGTGGCGCCCCCGGTGAACGGCACGCTGTCGTGGAAGTTGGCCATGTAGGCGATCAGCCCGCCCTCGAACCGGAAGTAGTTGGCCACGTCCGCCTCGATCCGCCGCCCGTCCGGGGTGACGGCGCTGATGTGCGAGATCACGGCCGCCTGCTCACCGTCCACGAGGACGTGCCTGGGCGTGTTCGTGAACCGCCGGTAGAGCTCGGGGAAGCCCTTCACGGCGGCGCGCAGCGTCTCCCGGCCCTCGATCCGCCCCGCGAGCTGCTCGTCCACCACGGCGCCCGCGGCGAACAGGTCAGACCACCGGTCCCACTCGCCGCCGTTGGCCAGCGTGTAGTAGGTGTCGACGATCTCTCTAGGCGTCATGGCGGATCCCGTCCGCGTCGAGCTGGGACCAGAACTGGTCGAACCGCGCCGTACCGTCGCCGAAGATCGCGCCGCGCCCCTCCACGACCTGGCCGTCGCGCCACTTGAGCACGTGCACGACGTCGATGTTCAGGAAGTCGTACGGCGAGGTCGAGCCCTCGGGGGAGCCCGCTCTC
The DNA here is from genome assembly GCF_037044575.1 of Nonomuraea sp. LPB2021202275-12-8. NCBI lineage: Bacteria > Bacillati > Actinomycetota > Actinomycetes > Streptosporangiales > Streptosporangiaceae > Nonomuraea > Nonomuraea sp. LPB2021202275-12-8. Next base: position 156,175 of record NZ_JBAHWD010000013.1, read on the forward strand.
CTGCCCTCGTTGTGGGTGACGTCGGCCGAGTAGCCCTCGCCGGTCAGCACCGCGATCGGCTTCATCGCGAAGGAGCCGCCCGACAGCCGGCCCACCTCCGCCATGAAGCCGAGGAAGCCGGCGCGGCCCTCGTACCAGCCCGCGAGCTGGTGGTGGCCGGGCACCATCCAGCGCATGTCCTGCGCCCAGTAGCGGGCGATGCGCTCCTCCTCGCCCGAGGCGAGCGCGTCGTAGGCGGCCTGCACCAGGTCGGGGGTGACCATCAGGCCATCCGCTCGCCGATGGGGCGCAGCGTGAACTGCCCCCACATGTAGGTGTCCACGCCGTGCTGGTCGGCGGTGTGGACCTGGACCTGGGCGATCCGGCCGTCCCTGAACCCGTACGTGGTGACGGTCGGGAACAGCACCTCGGTCTCACCCACCTTGGCGTGGCCCATGTGCCGCTCCACCACCACGCCGTCGTCGAGCTCGCCGAAGTGCGTGCCGTCGACCCAGATGCCGGCCTTGAACAGCGCCTCGAAGAAGGCCATGACCTGGTCGACGCCGCTGTGGGCGCCGCTCAGCGGGTGGTGGCCGGGCATCCGCCACTCGATCTCCGGGTGGAACAGCTCCTCGCGGATCTTCTGCAGCTCACCGCTGTTGAAATAGGAGTACATCTTCAGCACGAGGTCGGTGTTGGACATGGTCATGCGCTCCTTCTAGAGGGATGCCGATCCCGGCATCGGGTCGAGTCCGTCGACGACATAGGTGGCGATGCGCGGGCGGCCCGCGTCATCGGTGACGACCTGCCAGGTCTGCCTGGCGTCGAAGCCGAGCCAGGAGCTGCGCGGCGCGGGCGGGTTCCAGATGCGGGCCTGCCAGTTCACGACGACCTTGAGCGTCCGGTCGTCTCCCTCGACCGAGGTCACCGTGTGCTGCTCGTCGAAGAAGATCCGGACGACGCCGTCGTACCAGCGCCTGAACTCCTCGCGGCCCCGGTAGACGCCTTCGGGGAAGGTGAAGGTCAGGTCGTCCTCGGCGAGGTAGGGCCACAACTGTTCGATGTCCGCGTGCTCGTCCAGCGCGCGGTACCAGTCCTTGACCCACTGCTCCAGGTCGTGGGTGCTCATGTTCCGTCCTTTCTGTCCGTGACGATGTCGATGAGGAACGGCTCGTCGTCGGCGAGAAGCCGCTCCACGGCCGGACCCACGTGCTCCCGCTCGGTGACGCGCATGGCGGGCACCCCGTAGCCCTCGGCGATCCGGGTGAAGCCGATGGGCGGCGTGGACAGGTCGAAGCAGCCCGGCAGGGCGTGCGGGGCGGTGCCGCGCTCGCGCCAGTAGGCCGACAGGTTGTCGTCGAGCAGCCGGTAGCGCCCGTTGTTGCAGATGACGAACTTGGCGCCGGCCCGCTCGCGGACGGCCGTCCACAGCGCCTGGACGGTGTACATGCTGCCGCCGTCGCCGGTGAAGCCGATCACGGTACGGTCCGGCATGGCGAGCTTGGCGCCGATCGCGCCCGGGATGCCGACGCCCAGCGAGCCGCCCCTGGTCAGGAAGTAGTCGCCGGGCACCCGCGGCGGGAAGTGCCTGACCACCGCCGGCCCGGCGGTGAGCGCCTCGTCGAAGACGACCGCGTCGGGCACGGCCGCGGCCAGCTCCGACAGGAACAGCTCGAAGACGCCGGCTTCCGGCTCCCGCACCGGCTCAGGGGGCGCCGGTGCGGGGCGCTCGGCGGGCAGCGCGTCGGCGAGTGCCTCCAGCGCGGCTGCCGGGTCGGCGACGATGCCGAGGTCCACCGGATAGTTCTTGGCGATCTCGTGCGGGTTGAGGTCGATGTGCACGACCCTGGCCCCGGTCGCGAAGGGCGACTCCAGCAGCGGGAAGACGTCGGGGAACAGGTAGGTGCCCACGACGAGCACCGCGTCGGCGTCACGTACGCTGGCCGCGCTCACCTCGCCGAACATGTGGCCGACCGGCCCCCGGTGCAGTGGATGCGTCGCGTCCAGGTTCACGTGGGAGGTGTCGGCCAGCCAGACCGGTGCGCCGAGCAGCTCGGCCACCTTCGCCAGCGAGGCCTGCGCCCCGGAGTCCGCGACTCCGTCGCCGGCCACGATCACCGGCCGCCGGGCGTCCGCGAGCAGCTCGACCGCCCGGCGGACCGCATCCGCATGCGGCGCCGAGCGCGTGTCGGGCACCACCGTGGGCAGCACGGGCTCGTCGTTGGCGGCGTCGAGCACGTCCATCGGCAGGCTGACGAACACCGGGCCCCGCGGCGGCGTCGCCGCGATCTTCATGGCCCGGCGCAGCACCCGCAGCACCGACCCCGGATGCACGACGCGGGTCGCGTACTTGGTCACGGGCCTGGCCATCGCCACCAGGTCGCAGGACATCTGCGCCTCGAAGGCGTCCCAGCGGATCCCCGCCTCCCCGGCGATCACCACCAGCGGCGAGTGGCCGCGCATCGCCTGATAGAGCATGCCGATGCCGTTGCCGAGCCCGACCCCGCTGTGCAGCTGCACCACGGCCGGGCGGCCGGTGGCCCGCGCGTAACCGTCGGCGATGCCGACCACGGCGGCCTCGGCCAGGCCCAGCACGTATCTGAGGTCCGGAAAGGAGCCGAGCTCGTCCAGCAGCCCCTGCTCCACCGTGCCGGGGTTGCCGAACATCGTCGTGACCCCGTCGGCGCTGAGCTGTTCGAGGACCGCGCGCTTGCCCGTCACCATCCGTGCCTGCGCAGGCCGTCTTCCAGCGTCGCCACCAGCTTCCTGCCCGTCTCGACCGAGTCCGGCGTGGACCGGCCGGTCACGAACGGGTAGTCGACGACCACCGAGACGGGGCTGCCCACGTTGCCGTGGAAGCGGCCGTCAGGGGCGGTGGCGTCGCGCAGGATGTACTCCAGCGGGTACGGCGGCGGGCCCATGTTGAAGTCCGTGCCGAGGAAGCCGGTGCCGTCCTTGTAGTCGTACTCCTTGCAGTGGCCGGTGACGTGCTTGCCGCGGATGATGCTGGCGCGGTCGTCCCAGTCGCGGGCGAAGGCCAGGCAGGCGACGCCGTAGCACTCGGCGGCGATCGGCTTGCCGGCCCGCAGGAAGTCCAGGATGACCGCGTGCACCCGCTCGTTGTTGGCCAGGTCGACGATCGGTCCGCTGCCCCCCACGATGAGCAGCGCGTCGTAGCCGGCCAGGTCCGCGGAGAGCCGGTCGAGGGCGCGGTGGTAGTCCTCCAGCCCGCGCAGGAAGCCGGGCGAGCTGAGGTAGGGCCGCTCGGGCACCAGGGCCGACAGGTCCACGGGGTCGTCCAGGCGGCTGGACTCGTCCACCTTGCGCGTCAGCTCGGCCATCTCCGGCGTCGTCACGCTCCTGCCGAGCGGCGGGTCGACGTAGGCGGGGTCCATGCTCGGCGGCAGCGCGTGCGCGCGGCGGCCGCGCGGCGTGGCGAAGACGCTGGTGTAACCCCGCTCGTCGAAGACCCCCAGCGGCCCGACGAGCTCCTCACCCCAATAACCGTGCTCGGAAAGGAGAATCAGAATTCTCTTGCTCACCACAGGCTCCGATTTCGCTCGGCAATGCGTTGGGCGAGCTCCACGGTAAGCCGGGCCCAAGAGCGCCGGCGGAAAGCGGCACACGACTTTGTCAGATGCGTATGCGGCATGCGTATCCGCTGGTCGAAGGGCAAATCACAGGCGTAGTGTGATCGTCCGGGGAGAGCTTCCGGGGGTGCGATGCCATACTTCGAGAATCGTTTCTTCGACGCCGTTCTGGGCTCGCTGCAGCGCCGCGACCAACGTCAATGGGGCCGGCTGTACGTACGCGGGCTGCTGACCGCGCGGGGCCGTAAATCGATGCGCGCGATCGCCGCGACGGTGCCCGGACGGCCGCCGTGGCAGAACCTGCACCAGTTCATCAGCAACTCGCCGTGGGACTGGGTCGCCGTCAGGCGCGACCTGGCCGGGGTGCTGGAGAGCTGGTGCGAGCCGGTCGCCTGGGTGGTGCGCCCGGTGGTGATCCCCAAGGCGGGCGTCACCACGGTCGGGGTGGCCGGCCAGTTCGTGCCCAGCCTCGGCCGGCTGGCCCGCTGCCAGCAGGCTCTGGGGGTGTGGCTCTCTGCGGGTGACGTCGCCTTCCCGGTGGACTGGCAGCTCGTGCTGCCCACCGCCTGGACGGAGGACCAGGAGCGGCGCGGGCGCGCCGGGATCCCGCACGACCTGCCCTGGCGCTCGGCGGGCCGGTGCGCCGTCGAGGCGGTGACCGAGATGGAGCGCCTGTGGGGGCTGCCGCGCCGCCCGGTGGTCATGGACGGCCGCGAGCCCGGCTGTACGCAGGTGGTGTCCGACCTGGACGCCCTCGGCGTGCCGTACGTCGTGCGGGTCAGCCCGCTGTTCCCGGTCGCGGGCCAGGCCCGGACGGTCGCGGCGGCGCTGGGCGCGGCGGGGGCGCGGCCGCTGCGCCGCCGGGACGTCTACTGGGCCAACGAGGTGCGCCTGCACTCCGGGGCGCGGGTGACGGTCGTCAGGAAGGCCGCCTCCAGCGGCCGGGCACGTGAGTACTGGCTGTCCAACCTGGACGACGCCGAGCCGGACACCCTGGTCAGGCTCGCCCGCGAGCTGGAGCGGACCACCGCCAGACAGGACGAGCTGGCGGGCTTCGGGCTGCTCGACTTCGAAGGCAGGTCGTTTCGCGGCTGGCATCACCACATGACGCTGGTGTGCGTCGCATATGCGTACCGCGCGCTGGTGACGGACGAATACTCACGCGCCGACGGCCTCGCGCTGGCCGAATAGTTGCGTATATACGTATGCGAAATCCGAGGTGTTGCGCACGCCCGGCGGAGGTGGAAATTACGTCTCGTCAATTCACCGGCCGGATGCAAGACTTCGAATCAATCGGCCGCTGGGAAAAGGACTTCAGAAGGAGAAATTCATGGACGCTCGTGAGCGTGCAGAGTTCGTCAACGCCTACACCCGGCTCCTCATCACCGCCTGGACGAGCGAGGAGTTCAAGGCACGGCTGGAGAGCGACACGCGAAGCGCTCTGGCAGAGGTCGGCCTCGAGCTGCCCGCGGACGCCCAGGTACGTCTCGTCCACGTCACGCCGCAGCCTGGTGCTGAGGCCAGCGTCGACAACCAGGTGGCGCTGTGGGAGCAGGGTCAGGACACCGGGATCTACGAGCTGCACTTCACCGACACACCGCAGATCGACGTCTCCGAGCTGAGCGAGGGTGACCTGGAGCAGATCGCCGCCGGCGCCTTCTGCTGCTGCTCCACCCCGTGCTGCTGCTGCGCCTGAAACCGTCGTGCCGAACGGGCCCGAGCCTCGCGCTCGGGCCCGTTCTCGCGTGTCAGCGCAGGTGCAGGCGGTAGGAGACGAGCCGGCGGGGCACGATGGCGCGTGCCCATCGGGGATCCTCCTCGAGCGCCCGGATCCCGGAGAACTCGGCGAACACGGCAGGCAGCAGCAGTGCCGCCGCGCGCCGCACCAGGACGGCGCCGAGGCAGAAGTGCGGTCCGGCGGCGTAGGCCAGGTGCGGGTTCGGCGAGCGGTCGAGCACCGGCTCCTCGGCCCGGTCGAAGACCACCTCGTCGCGGTTGGCCGACTCCAGCAGCAGCAGCACCCTGCCCCCCGCCGGGATCGTGCCGCCGGCCAGCTCGACGTCCTGCGTGGTGACCCGGGCGGTGAACGGGATCGGCGCGTAGAGGCGGGCGACCTCCTCCATGGCGCGGTCCGGGTCACGCAGCGCGCACTCGATCAGATCCGGCCGTCCGACCAGGCAGTACATGGCGTTGCCGATGAGGTCGGCGAGGGGCAGGTAGCCGCCGACCACGATCAGGCCGAGCACGCCGAGCACCTCCCCGCGGGTCAGCCGTTCGTCGGAGCCGAGCCTGGTCAGCGGCGTGTCGTCGCCCGCCGCCAGCACCTTGCCCAGGTTGGCGTCGAGCAGGGCGGTCAGCTCCGTCATGACCTGCCTGCCGGCCGCGGCGGCTCCCGGCCCGGCCAGCGGATCGAGGTTCACCGACGCGTCGCGGGCCAGCTCGCCGAACTCGCCCCACTGCTTCTCGGGCAGCTCCAGCAGGGTGGCCAGCACGGCTCTGGCGTACGGCTCGCCCAGGTCGGCGTAGGCGTCCACCTGGGCGGGCAGCTCGGCGAGCTGCCGTTCGATCCTGCCGGACAGGCCGCCGAGGAGCTCCTGGATGTGGGCCGGACCGGTGAGCGCCGAGGCCGGGCCGCGCAGCCGCTCGTGCTCGGGGGAGTCGGTGTTGAGCATCGAGGGCGGCAGCTCGTCGTCGCGTAGCCGCTGCCGCTGCCCGAGCGCGGCGGAGAAGCGCGGGTCGCGCAGCGCGGCGGCGCAGTCGGCGTGGGTGGTGAGGAGCCAGAACCGCATGAACGGGTCGAAGCGCACCGGGCTGTTGCGGCGCAGCCACTGGTAGGCGGGATAGGGATTCTGCCGCCCTGATGGGGAGAAAGGGTGCTGGACGCTGGCCGGCCAGTGACTGGGCATCGCATTCCTTCTATCCAGCTGGTTGATTTCATGAATAATACAAGAGAAAGGGTTTTCCCGGACATGACGGGAGTGCGCTTGTGCAAGCGGATGTGATAATTGTCGGATCTGGTGCATCTGGCTTATTCGCTGCCATGAAACTATGCAATCGTGGCTTATCCGTCGTCGTTCTCGAGGCGCGTGACCGCGTCGGCGGGCGGATCCGGACCTTCCTCCCTCCTGACGGCGGCCCGCCGGCCGAGCTCGGCGCCCAGGTGGTGCACGGAGACGCCAACCCCCTGTGGAAACTGCTCGGAGAGCTGGGCCCGGTGTCGGCCCACCGCCAGGCCACCCCGCGCGTGCTCCTGTCCGGCAAGCTGCTGCACATCGGCGTTCTCACCCGCCTCGGCATCCCGCCGTGGGCCCTGGAGTCCCGGCTTCCGGCCGTGGACGAACCGGTCCAGGCGAGCCTGTCGGAATGGGGCGCCTCGGCCGGACCTCCGGGCGTGGCCGCCGAGTGGTTCAGGCAGAACTGGGCGGCCGACCCCGGCGACCTGAGCGCCGCCGGTCTCCTCGCCGCCCGCGCCGCCGACCGGAGCGGCACCGGCGAGTACGACGTCGAAGGCGGCCTGCGCACGATCGTCGACAAGCTGGCCGCCGGCCTCGACATCCGCACCGGCACCCCCGTGCGCGAACTGACCTTCGGCCCCGGCGGCGTCACCGCGCACACCTCCAGCGGCGCCTTCACCGCCGGCCGGGCGGTCATCACCGTCCCCCCGCCGGTGATCACGAGCGGTCGCCTGGCCATCCCCGGGCTGCCCGACCGCAAGCTGGCCGCCGCGGGGCGGCTTCCGCTCGGCGACGGCTGCTGTGCCGTCGTGACGCTCTCCGCGCCCGCGCCCGACTCCAGCCTGGTGTTCGACGCCACGGGCGGCGCCGGATTCGTGCGCTGCCTGCGCGGCCGCCCGGAGGTCGTGGTCGTCGCCAAGGGCCCCGCGGCCGTCCGTGCCAGGGCCGCGCTCGCGGAACCGGCAGGCGTTTCCGGCCTGCTCGCCGATGCGCTCCCCTGGACGGCGGGAGCCGCCGTGACCGGGATCGAGCTCGCCGACTGGGGAGCCGACGAGTGGATCGGCGGCTCGTTCACCTACCCGGCCGTGGGCTCGGCCGGCGCCGCCGCCGCCTGGGCCGAGCCGGTCGGCGGCACCCTCTACTTCGCGGGCGAGGCGGCGGCCCCCGGTCCCGCGAGCGTCCAGGGAGCGATGGCCAGCGGCGCGGAAGCCGCCAACCGGATCATGGAGGAGCTATGACCCCGCACGACGGCTGGTACCTGCTCTGCTTCGAATCCGAGCTGACCGAAGAGGTGAGCCCCCTCAGCGTCGGAAGCAGGAGCCTCATCGCGGTCCGCAGGGAGGGGCGCATCAGGGTGTTCGACGGCGCCTGCCCGCACCGCGGCGCCCACCTCGGCCACGGCGGCGTGCTGTGCGAGCCCGACGCCGTCCAGTGCCCGTTCCACGGCAAGCAGATCAGCCTCGGCGACTCGGGCCGCCGCTGGTGGGTGGCCGAGCACGAGGTCCTGCACGTGGGCGAGGCGGTGTTCGTACGCCTGACACGGGAGGGCTCCGGCCGCGGCTTCGAGCCCGCCGTCCGCGAGCTGACCACCACGAGGAAGCTCGTGGCCGCGCTCACCATGCCCATCCACGTGGAGCCCGAGTGGGTGACGGAGAACGCCTTCGACACCGAGCACTTCCCCACCGTCCACGGCGTCCCCCAGATCACCGGCGCCACCAGCCGCCCGGGCGAGGCCGGCGAGCTGTCGATCGAGGCGCGCTTCCGCACCTTCGGCGGCCCCTCCTGGCAGGGCAGGACCAGGCTCGGCGGCGACACCCGGTTCTTCGCCAGGGCCTTCAGCCCCACGCTCGTCCTCACCGAGATCGGCGCCGACCGCTGGGAACAGGTGGTGATCACCGGCACCGTGCCGACCGCCACGGGCTGCGTCGCCCGGGTGGCCGTGGCCGTCCAGGACGACGACCCGGCGCTCACCGAGAGGCTGATCATCGGCGCCAAGATGGCCTTCGAGCAGGACATCCCGATCTGGGAGCACCTCGACCTCGACGCGCCCCAGCGCTACGACGCCGCCGACAAGGGCGTGATCGCCTTCCGTGAGTTCTGCGCGGGCTTCGGAAAGGCCGCCAGGTGACGGCGGGCGCCGGGCGCGCCGCGAAGACGGAGGTCGGCCGGTACGGCGCCGGCCCGGCACTGAAGCTGGCGGTCCACGAGCACGGCGAAGGCCCCGCGGTGCTGTGGATCCACGGCTACACGATGGACTCCACGCTGTGGGAGCCGCTGTGGACGCTGCTGCCGGGCTTCCGGCACGTCGGCGTGGACCTGCCGGGTCACGGAGGCTCCGGTCCGATCGAGCCCGAGCTCACCCTGCCCTCCCTCGCCACGGCCCTGGCTGAGCTGGCCCGCGAGCGGGAGGCCTCCCGGGTGGTCGCCCTGTCCTTCGGCTGCGTAGCCGCCCTGCAACTGGCCATCGACCACCCGGACGTCGTCCGTACGCTGGCCGTCGCCGCCCCCGGCATCGCGGGCACGCCCGCCGAGCCGGGCACCGACACGCGTAACAGGCAGCTCAGGCTGCTGGCCTCGATCGGGGGCAGCGGCGAGCAGCTCACAGACCTGTGGATGAGCTCTCCGCCCGACATCTTCGCGGGCACCCTGGACCATCCGGAGGTGCGCGAGCGGATCCGCGAGACGATCCTGCGGCACGGCTGGGCCGAGCTGCCCACGGGCGGCATGCGCGGCCTGCTCTCGCACCGCCAGACGGAGGCGGACCTGCGCCGCATCACCGCGCGCACCCTGGTGGTGACGGGCACGCGGGACATGCGCGCCTTCGCCGACAACGCGGCCACCATCGCCGGCACGGTCCCCGGAGCACAGGTGATCGAGGTCGCGGCGGGCCACCTGCCGCTCCTCGAACGCCCCGAGGCGGTGGCCGGCGCGCTGGCGAGACACCTGGCGGGCTGACTTGCGCCCGGGTGCCCCGCCTCGGCGGCGGGGGTACCCGGGCGAGGTCACATCTGGCGGCTGGCGAGCTGGGCGAACAGGCCGTCCGGCTCGGTGAGCAGCTCCTCGTAGGTGCCCTGCTGGACGATCCGGCCCTTGTCGAGGACGATGATCCGGTCCGCGTCGATCACCGTGGACAGGCGGTGCGCGATGATGATCCGGGTCGCGTTCAGCCTGCGCGTGCTCTCGGCGACGACCTTCTGCGTGGGATTGTCCAGCGCGCTGGTGGCCTCGTCGAAGAAGACGATTCGCGGCTTCGACACGAGCGCGCGAGCGATCATGATGCGCTGGCGCTGCCCGCCCGACACCGTGCCCGCGCCCTCGGAGATCACCGTGTTCATGCCCATCGGCATCGCGCTGATGTCCTCCTCGATGCCCGCCATCCTGGCGGCCTCCCAGGCGTCGTCCACGGTGTAGTTCGCCGACCCGATGATGTTGGACTTGATGTCGCCGGCCAGCAGCGACCCGTTCTGCAGGACGACGCCGCACTGCCTGCGCACCGCGCCCAGGTCGAGCTCGCCCAGGTCGGTGCCGTCGTACAGGACGCTGCCCGAGATGGGCCGTTCGAAGCCGAGCAGCATGCGCAGCAGGGTCGACTTGCCGCAGCCGGTCGGCCCCACCACCGCGAGGAACTCGCCCGGCGCCACCTCGAAGGAGATGTCGTCGAGCGCCAGCGGCCCCTCCTCGCCGTACCTGAAGCTCACCCGGCTCATCGCGATGCGCCCGGACAGGTCGTCGGGCTCGGCTGCCTCCTCGTTGTGCTCCGGCTCCGCGTCCAGGATGGGGGAGAGCTTCTCGACCATCGGCACCGCGCCGACGACCGTGATGGCCGCGCCGGTGACCTGGAGAGTGGCGGCGAGCAGCAGGTTGAAGGCGGTGAAGAAGACGAGGAACGAGGTGATGGGCAGCCCCCGGCTGGCGGCCAGCGCGAAGACCGCGACCGCGCAGGCGAGCGGGAACGCGGCGTTGAACGTGGTGATGAGGTTCTGCATCCGACGCGCCGCGGCCGCGTGGCCGCGTGCCCGGGTGAAGCCGCGTGCCCACACGGCGAACGCGCGGTCCTCGGCGGCGGCCACGCGCAGCTTCTGCAGCCCGTTCAGCAGCTGGTAGACCTTGGCCGACAGGCGCTGCTCGCGCGCGTACAGCCTGCGCTGCGCGTGCACCTGGTGCCGCCCGGCCAGCACGCACACGCCGATGCCCAGCGCCACCAGCCCGGTGGCCACGAGGGCCAGCGTCACGTCGTAGAAGAACAGCAGGGTCAGGTTCACCAGACCGGAGAAGACCGCGAGCGTGGCGCTGGTGGCGACGCTCGACACCAGCTCCTGCACCGCGTTGACGCCGAGCGCGGCCGTGCCGAGCTCGCCTGCCGCGTAGCGGGAGAAGAACGGCGGCGGCAGCGACATCACCTTCGACCAGATCGCCGCCTGCAGCCTGCTCGTCGCCCTGCCCTGCATGCGCAGCACGCCGATGTTCTGCGCGATCGACAGCAGCGCCGCGACGAGGCCGCAGCCGATCACCAGCGCGGCGCCCTGCATGATCAGGTCCCGCTCCGCAGCGGCGACGAACGTGCCCAGCACCTGCCCGGTCATGAGGGGCACGGCGAGTCCGACCAGGGCCACGATCAGGCCGGTCACCAGCAACCTGACCAGGTCGCCTCGGTTGCCGTGCAGCGCGAAGCGCAGCAGCTGCCAGGGCGTGCGCACCCCGGTCGGCAGCGGCGGGTAGAGCACCAGCGCGGTCTTGTCGAGCCTGGCGGCCAGCTTCTCCGTGACCGGCTCGGCGTCCACGCCCGAGGGCTGGACGAGCTGATAGCCGCCGCGCTCGGGCAGCAGCGCCACCGGCTTCCTGCCCGCCTTGACGAAGCCGACCATGGGCCCGAGGTCACGGCGCCACCACCGGCCCTCCAGCCGCACCTCGCGGGTGCGCACGCCGGAGGTCAGCGCGATGTGCTGCAGCCGGTCCTGCACCCGCCCGTGCGCCGCGGTGAGCGGCTCGCGCACGTTGCAGCCCAGCCGGTCGGCGACCAGCCGCATGACGGCGTACTCCGGCGTGCAGTCGGCCAGCTCGGAGATGCGCAACCGGGCCCGCGAGCCGGAGAGCACGGCTTCGAAGCCCCTGGCCGTGCCCTTGATCCGCTCGTTGTCGCGGAAGGTCCGCTGCTTGAGCGCCCACCGCTCGGCGTTGTGCTGGCGCTCGACCCGCCGGTCGATGGTGCTCAGCAGCCAGGTGGCGTGCGCCGAGACCTGCGTCCACAGCAGCCCCGCCGCGAACAGGTCGCGGGTGGAGCGGGCGGACAGCCGGGCGGTGGTCCTGGCGATCAGCCAGTCGCGTTCGGTGAGGCAGAAGATGTCGCCGGAGTTCAGCTCGCCCTCTCCGTCCTCGTCACCGTCGGGGATCTTCCAGGTCCCCTCCTCGACCCGCACCCAGCGCACGCCGTCGACCGACCTGACCGGCCTGCCGACGGACGCCTCGGTCTCGCCGGTGGACTCCAGCGCCACGAAGTCGCGCGGCGGGAGCTGGTGGTGCAGCGCCGACGCCAGCGTCTCGAAGCCGCGGTCCAGCCCGTCGAGGAACTGCCGTACGGCGTCCGCGTCCGCGGCGCCCGCGCAGAGCGCCTCCAGCCTGGCGGACGGCAGCCAGGAGGCGGCCGAGTCGGGGACGAGCCGGCCGACGATGCTGTGCTTCGGCCCGCGCGGGGCGCCGAGCAGGAGCGTGCCGGCTTCCACCCGGGCCAGGAACGTCCACCGCCCCGCCGGTTCGTGACCCGCCAGCGGCACGGCGAACAGGTCGACCGAGCCCTGCTCCACCAGCAGCGCCTGCTCCGGGTCGTCCAGCACGATCATCCGCCCCTCAAGGGCGCCGATCGGCGTGACGACGTCGGTGAAGTAGGCGGAAAAGGCACTTGTCACCGTGCTCATTGGGGAACCTCCTGCCCGCCGGCCGCGATCAGGGCGGCGTACGTCCCGTCCGCGGCGGCCAGCTCGTCGTGGCGGCCGCGTTCGGTGATCTCGCCGTGGGTCAGCACGATGATCTCGTCGGCGTCCCTGACGGTGGAAAGCCGGTGCGCGATGATCAGGCAGGCGCAGCCCCGGCGGCGCAGGTTGTCGGCGACGATCCGCTCGGTCTCCGGGTCGAGGGCGCTGGTGGCCTCGTCGAGGATGAGCAGCGAGGGCTCGGTCACCATGGCTCGGGCGATCTCCAGGCGCTGCCGCTGGCCGCCGCTGAAGTTCCTGCCGCCCTCGCTGACCTGACTGTTGATGCCGCCCGGCCGGGCCGCGATCAGGTCGAAGACGGCCGCGTCGCGCAGTGCCGCGATGACCGCGTCGTCGCTGATCGACTCGTCCCAGAGCGTGACGTTGTCCCGCACCGTGCCCTCGAACAGGCACGCCTCCTGGTCGACGTAGGTGACCGAGGCGGCCAGCACGTTCCTGGGGATCTCCGAGCGCGGCCGGCCGTCCATGTGGATCTCGCCGGCGGTCGGGTCGAAGAGCCCGGCCGCCAACCGTCCCACGGTCGTCTTCCCGCTGCCGGACCCGCCGACGATGGCCACCCGGCGGCCGGGCACCACGCTGAACGACAGGTTCTTGATGACCGCCGGGGTGAGCGGACCGTACGAGAACGTCACGTCCCTGAATTCCAGGTAGCCGTCGAGCCTGGCCCCGTCGGCGGCTGCGTCTCTGGTGAAGATGGGCGCCTCGGGGTAACGCTCGACGTCGTGCAGCCGGTTGAGGTCGGCGGTGATGTCCTGCATGCGCTCACCCAGCTCGGTGAGCTGGGTGACAGGCCGGCTGAGCGTGGCCAGCAGCGTCTGGAACGCCACCAGCATGCCGACGCTGATCGCCCCCTCCACGGCCCGCAGCCCGCCCACCATGAGGATCAGCCCGATGTTCACGGTGGCCAGCAGCGGCGGGACGGTGGCGATGAGCGCGGTGGGCCCGCCGAGCCGCTGCTTGGCCGTGACGACCTTGGCCAGGAAGCCCGACCACCTGCTGAAGGCCTCCGGCTCGGCGCCCGTCGCCTTGATCGTCTCGATGAGCTGGAGGGTGTTGAAGGTGGTGGCGGTGAGCTTGCCCTGGTCGGCGCGGAGCTTGGCGACGGCGTCCATCCGCGCCCTGGCCACCCAGTGCAGCACCAGGATGTTCAGCAGCGCCATGCCCATGCCGATGACGCCGAGCAGGACGTCGTAGCGCACCAGCACCACGCCGTAGAAGACGACGAGGATCAGGTTGATCCCGGTCGCGGCGAGGTCCCTGGAAAGGATCTCCGAGACCATGTCGTTGACGGAGACCCGTTTGGCCACCTCGGCCGGCTGGCGTTGCAGGTAGAACTCCACCGGCAGCCGCAACAGGTGCCGGAAGAAGCGGCTGGAGCTGACCAGCGCCATCCTGATCTCGATGCGCAGCAGGTAGTGCCGCTGGATCGAGGTGAGCACGAACGTGCCGAGCGCCGTCGCGGCCATGGCGGCCAGCAGCGGCCCGAGATAGTCGGTGATGCCCGCGCCGAGCACCCGGTCGATGAAGATGCGGAAGTAGGCGGGGCCGACGAGCCCGAGCGCGACGAGCAGCAGGCTGGCCAGGAGCACCAGCGACATCGCGCCGCCCGTGGGCATGCGGCGCCGCAGCAGCGCGTCGATCAGCCTGGTGCGCTTGCCGCCCTTGTGGAAATCGGGCCCCGGCTCGAAGGTGAGCACGATCCCGGTGAAGCCGTCGTCGAACTCCGCCCAGGAGATGCGCCGCGGCCCGGTGGCGGGGTCGTTGACCGCGACCGTGCGCCCCTTCTTGACCCCTTCGACGACCATGAAGTGCTGGAAGGCCCAGAAGATGATGAACGGCGCTCGGATGCCGGGCAGCACGTCGACGTCGGCCTGGAAGCCCTTGGCCTCCAGGCCGTAGCTGCGGGCGGCTTCGAGCAGGTTCTTGGCGTTGGCGCCGTCGCGGGAGACGCCGCAGGCGATGCGCAGCTCCTCCAGCGGGACGTGCCTGCCGTAGTGGGACAGCACCGTCGACAGCGCGGCGGCGCCGCACTCGACGGACTCCATCTGGATCACGGTGGGTGTGCGGGTGCGCCATCGGCGTAAGCGTCGCCGGTGGGTGGGCGGGGCCGCCTGGGTCTCTTCCCGCTCGCCCGCCACAGGGTCGGTCGTCTGTGTCATCGTCATCGTCCCAGTACGAAGCTGATGGGTGACTTGCCCCCGAGCCTGACGGTCGCCGACACCTGGATCTGCGTGCGCAGCACTCCGGGCGGGCCTTCGCGCGAGGACCAGGCGTATCCGGTGGGCGTGCCGTCCCGCTGCGTCAGGTCCACCAGGACCAGCCGGACCGGGCCGCCGGCCACGTAGGACTTGGCCGCCTCCGCGTCGCCGAGCAGCCCGGCGATCGCCGAGGCGGACAGCGGGTACGGGCTCACCGAGGTGACCCGCCCGGCCAGCAGGCCGTGCAGCACCGCGGGCGCGGTAGAGACGTCCAGGTCGACGTCGTGGCCGGTCACGATGCTCGCGGCCTGGCTGTCGGGCACGAACAGCATCGCCACCAGCCGGTCGTCGGGGGCGTCGCTGCGCTCGATCGTCGCCACGGTCTCGCCGGGCGTGAGCGCCTGCCCCTGGCCGGTCGTGACGTCCACGACCATGCCGGGGAACGGGCTGCGCAGCCGCTCGACGCGCCCGCCAGGGGTCACCACGTCGGCGACCGCCTGGCCCTCCGCCACCTCGTCGCCCGGCCGTACGTGCACGTTCCTGACCTGGCCGGTGTGGGTGCTCTCCAGGGGCGCGACCCCGAGCGGGCGGGTGAGCAGGCCGTCCCCGCGCACGGTGTACGGCAGCGTTCCGGTGAACGCCCAGGCGCCGGCCCCGGCGATGACGGCGAGGATCACCAGGACGGTGAGCCAGCCGCGCGGCCGGGCGAGGGAGGTTACGGAATCGAGCTCGTCCGGCGCCCGCATCGCCTGCATGGCCTTGAATCGGAATTTCATGACGTCGCCTCCGGAGACCTGCTGCCGAGGAGGAGCTCCCCGACGCTGCCCTCGGTGTGGTAGTCGAGCCCGGTGGCGTCGGCGAAGTCGTCGGCGTCGCCGCCGCCGAGCCCGCACACGGCCAGGCCCATCGCTGTGGCGACCAGGTAGATGGTCTGGTAGAGCACACCCACGTGCTTGAGCATGAGCGAGTAGGCGATGGTCTCGTACTTCCAGCTCACCCTGCCGAACCTGGCGGCCACCACGAGCAGCACCTGCGGGTCCGCCGTCATCAGAGCCGCCTCCCTGGCGACCTCGGTCAGCCGCGCGGTCGGCTTGCCCGGTGCGGCGACGAACTCCAGCGCGTGGTCGCCGGCGTGGTAGTGCCACAGGCCGGGTTCCAGCCCGTCCACGTTGTTGACCAGCGGATAGAGCTCCTGCTCGTAGATGGCCCCGCCGTTGGGGTAGGGCCGGTCCGACAGCTCCTGGCCGTGCTCGCCGACCAGGAGCCTGCGCTGCCGGGCGGTTCGGTAGAGCAGCTCGGAGAGCTGGGCGAGGGTGATCGGGTGCTCGTCGTCGTGCACCCGCACCGACCGCCTGCCCTCGATCACCTCGGTCAGCGGCGGATCCTGGGCGGCGATCCGCTCCAGGTCGGGCACCTCCAGCGTGATCCGCAGCCCGGTCCGTGCGGCGGGCACGGCAGGCGCGGGGTCGCCGAGGTCGGCGCCGTGGAACGTGGCGCCGTAGCTCGCCGACAGCCGGGTGCCCCTGGCCCGCGCGTGCGTCCACAGGTCGTGCGGCGACCACAGGGACGGTTCGGCGGCCTGCTGCCTGGTCTCCAGCAGCCCGGCGGCGGCCAGCAGCGGCAGGGCGGCTCCGCCGGGCGGTGAATCACCCGGGCGCACCCAGTCGGCCAGCGCCCCCAGCAGGAGCGGGCCCGGCGGGTCCGCCGCCAGCTCCACCACGCAGTGCCCGCGCGGCGTCTCGGCGACGAGCCGCCCGCCCGAGACCCGTACCCGCGCGTCCCGCGCCAAGCGCACCTCCCGGCCGGGGTCCAGCCGGGAGGGCACCGACACGGGGTTGCGGCCGACCGGCCGCAACCTGGCGATCTCGCGGCCGTCCACGCGCACCGCGTGCTCCAGCCAGCCGATTCCGTCCAGCCGGCGCAGCAGCAGGTGCAGCCGCATCAGCGCGGCGGGATCCTCCGCCGCCAGCCTGACGGTCAACTCGGACTCGGGCACGTCGCCGTCGGCCAGCGACTGGACGGCCTCTTTCAACGCGGCGGAGGGGACGGCGCCCAGCACCCGGGCGGCGTCTCCGCCCTCGAGCAGGCGGGCGAGATCTGCATCCGGCCTCAGCCTGATCACGGTCTCGGTGGACACGGGAACACCTCCTAGAAGAACACGCTCCGGGGATTGAGCTCGTCCTCCCCGAGCGGCCCGGGCAGCCAGCCCTGGCTGACCGGGACGTCGTAGAGGCGGCCCGGTCCGAGCCGCCGCCAGAAGTGCCGCATGCCGGGCGCCATCACCTTGACCACGCTCAGGTCGAGGTCGGGACGGGTCATGTCGAGCACGATCACTTCGAGGTCGCGGTCGCGCGCCCGCTCCACGCACGCCTCCACGTCGGCCTTGATGTCGTCGGAGGCGAGCTGCGGGAAGTCGGCGAAGGTCCGCTTGGGGGCGTCGGGGTCGGGGGTGACCCAGGGTTCGCCCTCCAGCGTGGCCTCGCGCCACCACTGCAGCGTGGCGGGGTCGTCCTCCAGGTAGAGGGTGCTGCCGTCGGGCTTCCTGCGCTCGATGGCGGGCAGGAACTGGTTCACCTCGGTCAGCGCCCGCATGCACGCCAGCTTGGGGTCGAGGTGGGCGCCGAAGCCGATCAGGATGTCCTGCACCGGGTGGTCCTCGCGGTGCGAGACGCCGACGAAGGCGGGGATGCCGATGTCGGAGGTGATGTCGAGGACCCACAGACTGCGGTTCATGCCCGCGTAGAACTCACGCAGCGTGTCGATGTACGGATCCCGCAGCGCGTCGAGGTCCAGCTGGGGGCGGCGCAGCCGGTTGTACCACCACATCGCCACGCTGTCGCGCTCGACGAGCTCGCTGAAGCCCTGCAGGATCGCCTCCTCCAGGGTGTTGCCGCTGGCGCAGCCGTTGGCGTCGCTGTAGCAGAAGTAGCGGTCGCCGACGTCGGGGTGGCCGTACCAGACGTAGGCGGCGGGGACCAGCCGCTCGCGGTCGTGCGTGAGCGACCAGGCGGGTGACCAGTCCACTCGCTCGGCCGGGTCCAGCCGGTCGGGGACCCGGTGCAGCCGGGTGGCCGGGTCGTGGTTCCACTGCTTGCGGATGGAGAACTGGTGGTCGGAGAAGAGCATCAGGTCGTTCGGCTCGATCGCGCGCTCCGGCCCCAGCTCTTCGAGGCTGCCGTGGACGATCGGCTCCTCGTCCTGCCACACCCCGCTGTAGCGTTCGATGGCCTCGCAGATGGCGCTGGTCTTGGCCTGCATGTCGGTGCGGCCCTTGCCGCCGCTCAGGCCGCGCAGGTTACGGCGCAGCATGGCCATGTTGTCCTTGACCACGGCGAAGTTGTGGCCGGCGGTGTAGCTGTAGGCGACGCCGCTGTCGTCGCGGGAGACGGCGCCGAGCTTGGTGACCGCGCCGAGGAACGGGCTGACGTGCTTCTCCAGCCGTTCGAAGGTCTCGCGTGGCGACTGCACCCGGTAACCGCCGTCGGCCTTGAACGCCACCTGCCTGGGGAGCAGCGTGATGCGCGGGTCCCGTTCGGCGGTGAGCGACGGGTCGCCGCAGGCCGAGCACTGCGGGCGGCGTACGAGCTGGTGCGGGTGCGCCTCCAGCGTCTGCAGGTCGAAGGTGACCATGCGCCCGTCGAGCAGCTCGGAGGAGCCCGTGACCACCGCCCGGGTGAGCGCGTCGGCCAGCAGCGCGGAGGCGGCGGCCACCCCGGAGGCGAGCATGGCGACGGAGGTGCGGAACGGCGCGGTGTCCTCGCGCTTGGCCAGCAGGTAGTGCTCGACCTGCCGGTTGCCCTCGACCCGCTGGGCCAGGCAGCGCCAGCATCCGGTGTCGCCCGGCCGGAAGACGGGCCCCAGCCACAGGCACCGGCCGCACGGCTTGACCGCCAGCCACGGCCTGCCGATCTCCAGGAAGGCGGTGTTGATCCGGTCGAGCGCGGGGTCGAGGTAGTCGTCTACGGCCACCATCGTGAGCCCCGCCGCGTCCGCCCCCAGCTCCACCTGGGCGGCCAGGCTGGACTGGCGCACGTGCAGGCCGTTGGCGCGCAGCGCGGCGAGCAGCGGTCCGGTGTCGACCTGGCCGACGCGCACCATGGCGATGGGGGAGGCGGCGAGCCTGTCGTCGACGAGATGTGGATCGGCGCCGATCATGTCCCAATACGCCAAGTCGTGAAGTGGCATGTCAGGACGGCCGTCGGCCAGGTAGCCCAGCATGTCGAATTTGTGGATCGTGAACATCACGTGCGACATCGGCATCTCGCCGTCGAGCGCGCTGACGATCTCGTCCACGGTGTGCCGGCCGTCGAGGTAGGACAGCACGCGCACCGCGTCCTCGCCCTGGATGACGTGGCTGCGGTCCTCAGCCAGCAAGAATGCCTGCGAAGTTCCGATGACTTCCTGTAATAGGTGGGCCTTCAGACGCGGGCGCTGCATGGGTTTCCTTTCGGTAATTATCCCTGAATATCAAGTTTAGATCGCACGCAATGCATAGGACAGTCGTACGCATGCGTATTCTGCAATTCCGATGCGTATGGCTAACTTGAATAGGTGCGTAAATTGTCAGAAGCTCAGTCAATGACGAGGAAATGCGAAAGGAGCGCTCGGGAAATGGCCTCAGCCGATGCCGTCGTGGTGGCGCAGGGCTCGAGCCAGATCGGCCCTGGTGTGGATCCCGAGCTTGCGGTAGATCCTGGCCAGGTGGGTATCGACGGTGCGCTTGCTGATGGACAGGGTGTTGGCCACCTCCAGGTTGCTCATCTCCTGCAGGACGAGTTGCACGACTCGCTGTTCGGCGACGGTGAGGCCTTGTGCGGGGGACGTGGGAGCCGAGCCGGGGGCGGCGCGCCGGGCGGGCAGGTGCGCCCCCATCGCGACCAGGTGCTCGTGCGCCAGCCGGGCCAGCCGGACGGCCCCGCACTCGTCCGCCACGTTCATGCCCTGCTGGAGGGCGGGCAGGGCGAGCGCCTTCTCGCCGCACTGCCGCAGCGCCACGCCCAGCCTGATCCGCGCGCGGGCCTCGTCCAGCCGGGCGCTCGAGCGTTCCAGCAGGTCGGCGGCCTCGCGGAGCAGGCCGAGCCGGGCCTCGTCCTCGCGGGCCACGCCGGCCACGCTGAGCGCCCTGCCCAGCGCGCCGGGCGTGCCCCACCTGCGCGCCAGCCGCACGTCCTCGTCGGCCAGCCGCCGCGCCTTCTGCGCCTCGCCGAGCTTCACGTGGGCCAGCACCGCCTGGCCGCGCCAGGGCAGGCACGACGGGTTGGCGATGCCGCGCGCGTGCAGGTGCCTGCCGCTCTCCCTGAACAGGCGCAGCGCCTCCCTGCACTCGTTGCGCGCCAGGTGGATGCGCCCGCGCACCTCCAGGTGGGAGGCCCAGATCAGCGGGCTGTCGGTGCTGTACGACTCCACCTCGACGAGCTGCGCCTGCGCCGCGTCCGGCTCGCCCAGTTCGAGGAGCACCCGGCCCACCTGCGAGACGGCGGCCACGTAGAAGGCGCCGCCGCGTACCTCGGAGGCGCGCGCGATCGCCTCCTTGGCGGTGGCGAGGGCCTGGTCCAGCCGCCCTCGACGGTAGGCGATCTCCGACACGACCAGCAGCGCGAACGCGTGCTCGGCCGGGGAGGCGGAGCCACGCGCCTCGGCCAGCGCGCGCTCGGCCCAGTAGCAGGCCTCGTCGGAGCGCTCCGCCCAGGCCAGCGCCAGGGCGGCCACCAGGGCGGACGGCACCGCTCCGCTGAGCGTGCTGATCGTGTTCAGCGCCCGCGTCGCCAGCTCCACGGTCCTGGCCTGCCGGCGGCCCGTCGCCGCGGTGGCCAGGGCCAGCGCGGAGAGATAGCTCCTGGCCGGCGGGTCGCCGCCGAGCAGGCGCAGGATGGACGGCGTCGTGCCCAGCCCGGCGAGCAGGGCCTGGGCGCCGAAGGCGAGCCGCGCCGCCCGGTCGTCGCTCCGCCCCGCGGCCGCGGCGAACAGCGGTCCGGCTTCGGGGGCGTTCAGGGTCAGCAGTGGGCTGGCGAAGGGGAGCAGCTCCTGCGGCGAGCAGACGCTGCTCAGGTGCCGCCGGGCCGCGGGCAGGTCCAGGTGGAGCTCGACCGCGCCGAGCGCCGTGACCACCTCGGGCTGCGGCTCCGCGGACTGGGCGAGCGCCCGGCGCAGGTAGCGGGCGGCGGTCGGCCAGGCGGCCTGCCGCGTCTCCTCGGCGGCGGCCTCGCGCAGGATGTCCACGGCGCGCGGATCGCCGGCGGGGGCGGCTGACATCACGTGCTCGGCGCACACCCCCGGCGGCGCGCCCAGCCTGTGGAGCAGGCCGGCGGCGCGGGTGTGCAGGTCGTCGCGGCGGCCCGCGTCCATGCCCGTCCGGATGGCGGCGCGGACCCGGTCGTTGACGAAGCGCTCGCCGTCCAGCAGGCCCGCCTCCCGCAGGGCCAGCGCCGCGACGCTGGCGACGGTCTCGCCCTGGCCGGCGATGGCGGCGGCGATGCTCAGCCCGGCGTCCGGTGCCAGGATCGCCAGGCACTCCGCCAGCGCCACCGACTCGGGCGAGCGCCGCCGCAGCCAGGCCAGCGAGGTCTCGGCCAGCGTCGCCGCGCCCAGCTCGGCGGCGGCGTGCAGCCCGGCCTCGTCCGGCTCGACGCCCGCGGCACGCAGCCGGCTCGCCAGCTCGCGCAGCAGGTAGGGGTTGCCGCCGGACAGGGCGTGGCAGCGGGCGGCGAAGGCGGGGCCGGGCTGGACGCCCAGGACGGCCTCGAGCAGGTGCGCGCAGCAGCGCTCGCAGAGGGTCTCGGGGCGCAGCAGGTAGTGGTACGGCAGCGTGGCGAGGTCGTTGACCAGGGGATCGCCGGTGTCGCAGGTCACGATCATCGCCGCGGGGAGCCGGTCCAGCCGCCTGGCGATGTACGCGCACCACTGGGCGGAGGGTGCGTCGGCGCAGGTGACGTCGTCGATCGCGATGACCAGCGGCCGGTTCGAGGCCAGCGATCTGGCCGTCCTGTAGAGCTCGTAGAGGCCGCCGTCCCTGGGTGCGCCGAGCGCGTCGGGCTGCGCGTTCATGATCGGATCGAAGAGCTGCCGAACGACGGCGAACTCGAATGGCCGCTCGCTGGGATGGCAGCGCGCCTGGAGCACGGTGGCGTGGTCCGACACTTTCTCCAGAGCCGCCGAAAGCAGCGTCGACTTACCGATTCCCCGCGAGCCCTGAATCGCCAGGACAGATGGCTGCCCCTCGGCTAGGCGGGTGATAACACGATCGATAACCTCGAGTTCCGCATTACGGTGGAGCATCCTGATCCCCTGATCGTCCCCTGTGAGGGTCGTACGCTTGAGGGCGATATGAGAAGAGGGTCCACGTATTTAGCATAAGATGATACATTGCGTTGGGGTTCCTATCACGAGATTGTGCAAGTGACGCGTCCGGGGATACGGGGTTAGCCGTGCAGCTTCCGCTCGATCAAGACGCAATCCGCCTTTACCGCTATGCCTTAAGTCATCTGACGTGGAATTCTCACCGGGCGGCACTGGAGTTGGAGCTGAGTCAGGCTCGCATTGAATCCGCCATCGCCACGTTGAAACAGCTCAAGCTCTTGCGCAGGACCTCCGACGACGAGGACGTCTACCTCGCCGTAGCGCCGGAGGTGGCCCTGGAGTCGTTGCTGGCCGACGAGGAGTTGGAGTTACGCAGGCGCGAGGCCGAGATCGCCGCGATCCGCGGCCACGTGATGAGTCTGTCGTCCTACTACACCGAGGCCTACCAGGCACGGAGCGGTGGCTCCGTGGAGATCCTGGACCAGCAGATGGTCCGCCACCTGCTGCGCGACTGGTCCTATCAGGTGCGCGAGGACGTCCTCATCGCCCATCCCGGGGGCGGGTGGTCGGATGAGGACCTTGCGAGCAGTCTGAAGAACGACCTGGCCATCTTGATGCGCGGTGTCCGCATGCGAGTCCTGCTCCAGCACGCCACCCGCCACCACCCGCCGACCATGCTGTGGGCGGAGAAGGTGCGGGCGGAGGGGGCCGAGATCCGCACGGTGCCGACCGTGCCCCGCCGGCTGATCATCCACGACGGTCAGCGGGCCGTGCTGCCGTGCACCGCCCAGGTGTGCGACGGGGCCGCCGTGGTGCAGGAACCCGCCGTGGTCGACTTCCTCGTCGCGGTGCACGAGGGCATGTGGTCACACGGGGAGCCGTACCCGTCGCTCGCCGGCGACGGGCTGAGCGCCGACCACGCGCTGGAGATCGCCATCCTGCGCGAGCTGTGCACCGGGGTGAAGGACGAGGTCGTGGCCAGGCGGCTGGGCATGTCGCTGCGCACCTGCCGCCGGAAGATCGCGGCGATCATGCGAGCTCTGGGAGCGGAGAACCGCTTCCAGGCGGGGGTCCTGGCCCGGGCGCACGGCCTCCTGCAGGACGAGCCCGCCGAGGGGGATTTGCTGCCAGGCAGCTAATGGCCACTTTCGATCGCTTCCTTTGTGCGCGCGCATTGGACAGGTTGTAAGGGGGATCACTCATCCTTTCCCTTGAAAGGGGAGCTGAAATGACGCGCACCGGTTTTGGGGGCAACGGTGGAAACGATTGGCCTCCGAAGACGGAGAAAACGTTTTCAGCGCTGAAGGCGTTGTTCACGTGGATGTAACACAATCGGCGGAATCGCTCTATGGAATCGAGGATCTGGCCAGGCTGACGGGGATGTCGGCGAGGAACATCCGGGCGCATCAGGCTCGGAGACTGCTCCCGCCGCCCCTGCGGCAGGGGCGCATCGCGCTCTACGACCAGGGACACGTACAGCGCCTGGAAACGATCAAGTCGTTGCAGCGACAGGGTTACAACCTGGTGGCCATCGAGGCGTTCCTCGGCCTGCACAGCGACGCGGGACAGCGCTCGCTCGGCCGGACGGTGGCCGAGCTCGCGGCTGAGCGCTCGGGGGCGCTGGCCGCACTGGTGCGTCACAGCATCGTGGCGCACGGACAGGACGGGGAGGTGCTGGTGCTGCGGGCACGGCCGTTGCGGGCCGCGCTGGCTCTGCGCCGTTACGGGCTGTCGGCTCCGGCAGCCTTGCAACTGCTCGGCGAGGTGCTCGACATCGTGGGGAGGGTGGCGGACGACCTGGTGCACGGCACCGATGCCAGGGCCGCGTCGCTACGGCAGAACTCCCCAACGACCGACGGGCAGGCGATGCCGGCCGAGGATCTCAGCACGGTGCTGACCGAGGCCTTCCGCGTGGTCGTGGAGAGGGCCGCGCACCAGGCCAGCGAGAACCTGCTCGGTCCCGACCAGCTCGCCGACCTGGAGATGGAGCTGCTGCTCACGGTGGACAGCGGCTAACGGTTCACGAAGGGCGGCCGGCGGGCCTGCTGCCCAGCACGAAGTCGCCGACGGCCGGCTCGGCCAGCGGGTCGAGCCCGGCCGCGGCGGCGAACGCCCTGCCGTCACCTGTCCCGACGGCGCACGGAGCCAGCCCCAGCGCGGTGGCCACCAGGTACATCAGCTCCATGACCACTCCCGCCTGCTTGAGCGCGAGCGCGTAGGCGATGGACTCGTACTTCCACATCAGCCGCCCGACGCGGCACGTCAGGACCAGCCCGACCTGCGGCAGCCGGCCCGCGCCCGTCGCGCCCTCGGCGTAACGCAGCACGCCGAGCGCCTGCGGGCCCAGCTCGCCGAGCCGCTCCAGCCGGTGGCCGAGCGAGTCGTGGTGGTAGACGCCGGGGTCGAGGCCGGCGCACCGGTTGACGACGGCGTAGATCTCCAGGTCGCACAGCGAGCCGGGAGTCGGGTACGGCCGCCTGCCCAGGTCGCGGTCCATCACGGTCAGCCGCTGGACCTGATAGAGGAACTCTCCGAGCTGCGCCAGGGTGATCGGGTGCGCGTCGTCGTGCTCGCGTACGCTGGCCCGTTCGCCGAGCACCTGCGTCAGGCTCACCTCGCCCAGCCCGGCGGGCGGGGGCAGCGCCACCGCGTCGGCCTCCGGGTAGGTGCGGGCCACCGGCTCGGGGGCCCGGCGGCCGTCGAGCGGGTAGGTGCCGCCCAGCGGGAAGGCGTGCGCGCCGGCCCTGGACCGGTGGTGCAGCCACAGGTCCTGCGGCTCCCACGCCATCAGCGGGAACTCCTCCCGTTCCGCCGCGGCCTCCTTCTCGCCGACGAGGATCCGCGCGTCGAGCAGCTCGCCGGCGAGCTGGCGCGCCTCCTGCTCCTCCAGCGCCAGGTGCCGCGCGAGCAGCCCCTCGTCCAGCGGCCCGCACAGGGCGGCGGCCACGCGCGGGTCGAGCACGGCGATCGACGTCTCGCCGAGCGGGGTGTCGGCGACCAGCCGCTCGCCGTCGCAGCGCAGCACCGCGAACCTGGACATCCGGTACGGCGCGGCGCATGGAGGGGCGCCGCCCGCCGCCGCCAGGCCCCTCGGCACCACGCTGATCAGGTCACGGCCGGACCGGCCGAGCCGGCGTTCCAGCAGGCTGCGGCCGAGCAGCTTGTGGATCAGCAGATTGGCGCTGAGCAGCCGGGGCTCGCCTTCGAGGCTCGCCATGATCCGCCCCAGCGCGCGGTCGTCGCTCCATCCCTCGGCCAGCCGGCTGACGATGGCCCGGGCGCCGACGGACAGGCCCGACAGGACCAGCCGGCACCCCGGTAACTCGATGACGGGCACGCCGTCCTCGCGCAGCCGATGCCCGGCGTCTGGGCGTAACCGGTAGGACTCGCTGAGCACCCTGTGGTTATCCCACCCACGCCTTCAGGAGGAACCAGGCACCGTTGCAGGGATCGGTGCAACGGTCACAGCCAGCCGCGCTCGTCGGCGATGCGCACCGCCTCGGCCCTGGTGCGGGCTCCCGTCTTGCCGATCGCGGCGGACAGGTGGTTGCGCACGGTCCCCTCGGTGAGGCTGAACCTGCGGGCCAGGTCGGTGACCGTGCCGCCGCCCGCCGCCGCCAGCAGGATCTCCTGCTCGCGGTCGGTCAGCGGGCTGATCCCGCCGGCGAGGGAGTCGGCGGCGAGCATGGGATCCACCACGCGCAGCCCGGAGTGCACCTTGCGCACCGTGTCCACGAGGGCCTCGGGGGTGATGTCCTTGACCACGAAGCCGCACGCGCCCGAGGCCATGGCCCTGGTCAGATAGCCGGGCTTGCCGAAGGTCGTCAGCATCACCACCCGGCAGCCCAGCGCGGACAGCCCCGCCACGGTGGCCAGGCCGTCCCTGCCCGGCATCTGGATGTCGAGCAGCACCACGTCGGGGCGCAGCCGCGCGGCCTCGGCCAGCGCCTCGTTCCCGTCGCCTACCTCGCCGACGACCTCCAGGTCGCGCTCCAGCCGCAGCAGCGTGGCCAGGGCGCCGCGCAGCAGCGTCTGGTCGTCGACCAGCAGCACCCGGATCACGG
Organism: Nonomuraea sp. LPB2021202275-12-8; assembly: GCF_037044575.1. Classification (NCBI taxonomy): domain Bacteria; kingdom Bacillati; phylum Actinomycetota; class Actinomycetes; order Streptosporangiales; family Streptosporangiaceae; genus Nonomuraea; species Nonomuraea sp. LPB2021202275-12-8. The sequence goes on from NZ_JBAHWD010000013.1 coordinate 182,243, forward strand.
GACACCCATCGGCGGGCACTCGGCGCGCAGCCGGTATCCGCGCGGCAGCGGCCCCGCCTCCAGCGAGCCGCCGATCGCCGACAGCCGGCCCGCCAGCCCGGACAGCCCGTGCCCGGTGCCGGGCTCGCCACCGGCATGCCCCAGTCCGTCGTCGCAGATCTCGATGAACGTGGGACCCAGCACGACCCGGCAGCTCACGGCCCGGCTGTGCTTGATCACGTTCGTCACGCCCTCCTGGAGGATGTAGGCGAAGATCTGCTCGCACACCACCGGCACCTCGTCCGTGGCCCGCGGCAGGTCCGGCCTGATGCCGGCGGCGACGAGCGCGGCGCGCGCCGAGGAGAGCGCGGTGGCCAGCGACAGCACGTGGTTGCCCTCGATGGAGGCGCGCACGTCCTTGAGCGCCTGGCGGCCCAGCGACTCCACGTCCTTCACCTCGGCCAGCACCGCGTCGTGCGCGCCCTCTTCGAGCAGCCTGCGCACCAGCCCGGCCTTCACCGTGATCGTGGTCAGCGCGGAGCCCACGGAGTCGTGCAGGTCGCGGGCCAGGCGCTTGCGGTCCTCGTGCACGGCCATCCGCGCGATGGTGGCGTTGGCCCTGCGCAACTGCTGGGCCAGCCGCCAGAAGCCGCCGATGCCCAGCCCCGACAGCAGCACGGCGAGCATGACGATGAGCTTGAGGTCGAGGCCGCCGTGCATGAGGCTGTCCACCAGGACGACCACGACGGTCAGCGACCCGCTGGTGAGCACCGCCCACAGCCACGGCAGCATGATCGCCAGCAGCGCCACGGGAAAGCTGAAGTAGAGAGGGTCGTGCCCGTAGCCGACGACGAACACCGCGGCCGTGACCGTCACCGCCGCGCAGCCCCAGGCACGTACCGCGACCGGCCGGAAGACGGCCCATCCGCTGGTGAGCACGTAACCGGCCACGAAGGCGAGGATGGTCGCCAGCTCGCCCGCGGACCCGGCCCGGGTGGCGGCGAACCACAGGGGGGCGGTGAAGAGGACGGCGAAAAGCCGGAGGATCCAGCCGGACGCGACCGGCTGGATCAACTCGTCGGCAGCGGTCCTGGCTGACGGCATCGTGGTCACAAGATAACCCGGCCGCATTCCCGCTGTTAAGGCCTCAAACCCGGGCAGCGTCCCGCTTGTAGAGCATGACCACCAGCGCGCCCGCGATGAAGAACCAGGCCGCCGACACCAGCACGCCGAGCAGATCGAGCCCGCCGCCCGTCGCCAGGTTCCTGGCCTGCTCGGCCAGCCAGAAGCTCGGCAGCGCGTGCGCGAACGCCCCCATGAACCCGGGCAGGATCTCGACCGGCACCCACAGCCCGCCGAACAGCGCCAGCATCAGGAACGCGGCCACGTACACGGCCCCGACCGCGTCCGGCTTGACGGCCAGCCCGATGAGCAGGCCGAGCACCCCGAACGGCAGCGAGCCCAGCCAGGCGGCGAGCAGCACCAGCCCCCACTGCGTGAGGCTCAGCTCCACACCCTTGATCAGGAACCCGGCCGCCAGGATCAGCACCACCGCGGGCAGCACGATGACCAGCGAGACCACGACCTTGCTGGCCACGTAGGACCAGCCCGGCAGCGGGGTGAGGCGGAGCTGGCGGTTCCAGCCGGCCTGGCGCTCGGGCGCGACCCGCTGTCCCACGCTGATGGCGCCCGAGATGGCGCCGAACGCGACCATGCTGATCATCATGTACGTGACCATGTCGAGGCTGCCGGCACTCAGGTTGCCGAACACCTCGGACATGATCAGGAAGAACACCGCGGGGAACAGGATCGCGATCACCAGGAACTCGATCGACCTGCTCAGCAGCTTGAGCTCGGTGACGATGAGCGCGCCCATGCCTACACCTTCTCGCTGGTCAGGGCCACGAAAGCGTCCTCGAGCGACATGGCGGTCACCGAGATGTCCTTGGCCTGCGGGAATTCGGTCAGCAGGGCGCGCAGCGCGGCGTCGGAGTCCATGCAGTGCAGCGTCACCAGCTCGTCGCGCTGCTCCACCAGGTCGACGCCGGGCAGTGCGCCCAGCTGTACGGCGTCGGCGCCCGGGATGGCGGCGCTGATCGTACGGCCGTCCACGCGGGAGGTGACCTCGGCGACGGAACCGTCGGCGATGACCTTGCCGGTGCGCATCAGCACCACCCGGTCGGCGAAGTCCTGCGCCTCGGCCAGATAGTGGGTGGCGAACAGGACGGTCTTGCCGCCGGCCGTGTAGGCGCGCATGGCGTCCCAGAAGTCGTGGCGGCCCTGCACGTCCATGGCGACGGTCGGCTCGTCGAGGACGAGCAGGTCGGGGTCGCACACCAGCGCGGCGGCGAACCTGACGCGCTGCTTCTGCCCGCCGGACATGCCCCCGTACCTGAGCCGGGCGTGCTCGGCGATCCCGGCACGGTCCAGCGCGTCCTGCACGCGCAGCGGTTTGGGGTACTGCGCGGCCATGACCTGGACGATCTCCCGCCCGGTCATCTCGTTGAGAAAGCCGCCCGACTGCAGCATCGCGCCCACCAGGCCCTCGGCCGTGGCCTTGGCCGGGGTGCGGCCGAACAGGCGGACCTCGCCCTGGTCAGGCGTGGTGAGTCCCAGCAGCATCTCCATCGTGGTCGTCTTGCCCGCGCCGTTGGGCCCGAGCAGCGCCACCACCTCGCCCGGTGCGATGAGCAGGTCCACGCCGTCCGCCGCGTGCACCGGGCCGAACGTCTTGTGCAATCCGCGCAGACTGACCGCCGCGCCGGCTTCCGCATCCGTCAGCATGATCTCATTGTCGGCTTTGCGGCGGCTCGACGCCTCGACCACCTGTCATGGCCTGTCCGTGACACTTGTCATGGATGGGCGTAGGGCAGGTAGGCCGTCACCTCCAGACCTCCGCCGCCGCGCGGGCGGGCGACGACGTCCCCGCCGTGCGCGCGGGCCACGGATCGGACGATGGACAGCCCCAGACCGGCGCTCCTGCCCGTCACCAGCCGGTCGCCGTTGAGCCGGCGAAACGGTTTGAACAGCTCGGGAACGTCGTAGGGCGGCACGGCCGGGCCGGTGTTGCTGACGGTCACCGTGACCTGCCCGCCCGGCGCGGTCCTGCTCGCGACGCGGACCCAGCCGGTGCCGTCTCCGATGTTGTGCCGGATCCCGTTCTCGACCAGGTTCATCACCAGCCGTTCGAGCAGGAGCGCGTCTCCGGTGGTGGGGGCGGGGAACGCCGCCTCGTGCACCGTGACCTTCTCCTGCTCGGCCTCCGGCGCGGTCTGCGCGACCACGTGGGACACCACGTCCGCGAGGTCCACCGGCGACCGGTCGGCGACCTCGTGCTCGGCGCGGGCGAGCAGCAGCAGCCCGGAGATGAGCCGCTCGTGCCGGGCGTTGATCTCCAGCAGGCTCTCGCCGAGCCGCTTGACGTCGGGCGAGGCCGTACGCCGGTGCATGGCCAGCTCGACGAGCGCCCGGTTGAGCGTGAGCGGCGTGCGCAGCTCGTGCGAGGCGTTGGCGACGAACCGGCGCTGCCCGTCGAAGGACTGGTCGAGCCGCTCCACCATCGAGTCGAAGGTGTCGGCCAGTTCCTTGACCTCGTCTCTGGGCCCGACCAGGTCGATCCGCTCGTGCAGGCGGCGGTCGGCGGACGGGTCGGCGGCGATCCGCCGCGCCGTCGCGGTCACCTTGTGCAGCGGGGCGAGCACCCGTCCCGCGACCACCCACCCCAGCCAGGCCGCCGCGCCGCCGACCAAGGCCAGCGCGATCGCCCCCTGGACGAGCAGCGAGCTGACGGCGACGCTGCGCAGGTCCAGCTCCTGCTCTTTCACGAACGCCAGCGACTCCTCCGGGCTGAGGAGCCGGCCGTCCCTGATGAGGGAGATGATCCGCACCCTGTCGCCCGTCGGGCTCGACCCGTACTTCATGTCCAGCATCCGGGTGAGCTCCTGGTTGAACAGCAGGTAGGTGACGGCGATGAGCACCAGTCCGGCCAGCAGGAACAGGGCGCCGTAGACCACGGTGAGCCGGGCCCGCAGCGTGAGCGGGCGCCGGGCGAGCAGCGTCTTGACGTTCACGGGATCCGGTACCCCGCCCCCTGCACGGTCACCACGACCGGCGGATCGCCGAGCTTGCGGCGCAGCTTGAGCACGGTGAGGCGGACCACGCCGGTGAACGGGTCTGCGTTCTCGTCCCACGCCTTCTCCAGCAGTTGCTCGGTGGAGACGGCGGCGCCGTCCGCCCGCAGCAGCTCGGCCAGCACGGCGAACTCCTTCTTCGACAGCGGCACGTACCGGTCGTTCCGGAAGACCTCCCGCCGGGCGGGATCGAGGGTGATCCCGGCGCGCCGCAGCACCGGCGGCACGGCCGGCCGCGACCGGCGGCCCAGCGCGTGCACGCGCGCGGAGAGCTCGACGAAGGCGAACGGCTTGGCCAGGTAGTCGTCGGCGCCCAGCGACAGCCCGGTCACCCGGTCGCCGATCTCCCCGGCCGCGGTGAGCATCAGCACCCGCGTGGTGGACTCCGACGCGACCAGCTCCCTGCAGACGTCGTCGCCGTGCACGATCGGCAGGTCGCGATCCAGGACGACCACGTCGTAGTCGTTGACCGCGAGCCGCTCCAGCGCCGCCTCGCCGTCGTTCGCGGTGTCGACCGCGTGCGTCTCGTCACGCAGCCACTCGGCTATCGCGTCGGCGAGTATCCGCTCGTCCTCCACCACCAGAACCCGCATCCCCCATGCCCTTCCTCGACTTGGGGAGATGGTGACGCATGTCCTGTTTGTTCGCCGTTAACGCTCATGGAAACGGCGGGGAAACGGACCGTTCGGTTGCATCTGTCGCGACGGCCGGGATGGAACCGGCCGCTGGACGAGGAGAACACCGATGCGAGGACGAATCCTCGGCATGACCGCCGTACTCGCGCTGGCTCTCACCGGATGCGCTTCGGGCGCCGGTGGAAGCGCCGACGTCCCGTCGGCCGACGGCGGGAAGCAGACCTCCGGCAGCAGCGCCGCGCCGAGCCTCAGCCCGGACGAGCGGAACGTCAAGTGGGCCCAGTGCATGCGCGAGAACGGCATCGACGTGCCCGACCCCAAGGCCGGCCAGGGCATCAGGATGACGGCCGGGCCAGGCTCCGAGGAGACCATGACCAAGGCCAGGGAGGCCTGCAAGGAGTGGCAGCCGACGGGTGGCAACGGCACGGGCAACGCCCAGAACGGCGAGAGGATGCGCAAGGTCGCCCAGTGCATGCGCGACAACGGCGTGGAGGAGTTCCCCGACCCTGATGGCAACACCATGCGCCTGAACAAGAGCGTCGCCGACGACCCCGACTTCCCCGCCGCCGAGAAGAAGTGCCAGCTCGGCCTGGGAGGCTCTTGATGGCCTCGGCCACCCTGGACGAGCGGGCGGAGGAGCTGTCCGGCCGCCCGCGCCGGCGCCGCGGCGGGAAGATCGCCGCGCTGCTCGCCGTGGTGGCCCTGGCCGGTGCCGCGATCGCGGTGGCCAACAGCGCGGGCCTGCTGGACGGCGGCACGGCGCCGAGCGCGGCGGCGGCGCTGCCTCCCGCCACCACGTCGATAGCGAAGCAGACCATGGAGGACACTCTGGACGCCGACGGCGATCTGGGCTTCGGCCCCACGACCACGGCGGTGAGCCGCAGGCCCGGCACGATCACCTGGCTGCCGGACAGCGGCGCCCAGATCACCCGCGGCAAACCGCTCTTCAAGATCGACAACGACCCGGTGGTGCTCATGTACGGGGGCACGCCCGCGTACCGGGACCTGAAGACCGGCACGGAGGGCCGGGACGTGGCGAACCTGGAGCGCAACCTCAGCAAGCTCGGCTACACCGGCTTCACCGTGGACGAGGAGTACACCTGGGCCACGGCCGAGGCCGTCATGGAGTGGCAGGAGGACCGGGGCCTGGAGGAGACCGGCGTGGTCGAGCTCGGCCGGGTCGTCTTCGCCGACGGCAAGGTACGCGTGGACACCCTGGACAGCCAGGTCGGCCAGCCCACCGCGCCCGGCCAGAAGGTGCTCTCCCACACCGGCACCACCAAGGTGGTCACCGTGCGGCTGGAGGCGGAGGACCAGCGGCTGGCCAAGGAGGGAGCGAAGGTCTCCGTCACCCTGCCCGACGGCAAGGACGTGAGCGGCAAGATCACCGAGGTGGCCACGGTCATCGAGCCGGGGGAGGGGCAGGAGGACCCGCAGACCAAGGTGGAGGCGCTCGTCGCCATCAGCGCCAAGGCGAGGAAGGCGACCGCCGGGCTGGACCAGGCCGCGGTGGACGTGACCTTCACCGCGACCAGGCACGAGGACGTGCTGACCGTGCCGATCGCCTCGCTCGTCGCGCTGCGGGAGGGCGGCTTCGGCGTCGAGGTCGTCGAGGGTGCCACCACCCGCTATGTCGCAGTGAAGACGGGCCTGTTCGCAGGCGGCAGGGTCGAGATCAGCGGCGACGGCCTGGCCGAGGGCATGACCGTGGGGACCGCGAAATGACCCACCCGATGATCGCACTGTCACAGGTGACCAAGACCTACCCCGGCGGCGTCACGGCGCTGGCGTCGGTCACGCTGGAGATCGCGCGGGGCGAGATGGCGGCCATCGTCGGCCCGTCCGGCTCGGGCAAGTCCACGATGCTCAACACCATCGGCACGCTGGACCGCCCCACGTCGGGGAGCGTGCGCATCGACGGTTACGACATCGCCAAGCTGTCGGACAACCAGCTCTCAGCGCTGCGCGGCACCCGGATCGGGTTCGTCTTCCAGCAGTTCCATCTGGCGGCCAACGTCCGGGCACTGGACAACGTGGCCGACGGGCTGCTCTACACCGGTCTCGGCCTGGCCGAACGGCGCCGCCGGGCGAAACTCGCACTGGAGCGGGTCGGCCTCGCGCACCGCGTCGGCCACGAGCCGCACGAGCTGTCGGGCGGCGAGCGGCAGCGGGTCGCGATCGCCAGGGCGGTGGCGGGCGACCCTCCGCTGCTCCTGGCCGACGAGCCGACCGGCGCCCTGGACTCGGTGGCCGGCGCCGGGGTGATGGATCTGCTGCACGACCTGCACGCCGCCGGCACCACCGTCCTGATCATCACCCACGACCGCGAGATCGCCGCCAGCCTGCCCCGGCAGGTACGGATGCGCGACGGGCGCATCATCGCGGACTCGGCGATATCGGACGGGCGTCATGCCCGGTCGGGGGCGGCGTGATGGCGGTCGTCGAGCACGCCGCCCGGCCCAGGTTGTCGCCGCCCAGGCTGGGGCCGCGCGACGTGCTGCGAGTCGGCGCGGTCGGCCTGCGCACCCGCCCGATGCGGGCGTTCCTGTCGGCGCTCGGCATCGCCATCGGCATCGCGGCGATGATCGGCGTGGTGGGCATCTCCTCCTCGTCGGGCGCCGAGCTGGACAGGCAGCTCTCGGCGCTGGGCACCAACCTGCTCACCGTCACGTCCGGCCAGACGCTCACCGGCGAGGAGGCGAAGATGCCGGTGGACGCCGAGGCGATGATCGAGCGGATCGGCCCCGTGGAGTCGGTCTCGGCGGCCGCGTACATCAAGGACGCCAAGGTCTACAGGTCCGAGCGGATCCCCGAGGCCCAGACCGGCGGCATCTCCACCTATGCCGCCCGCCTGGACCTGCTCGCCTCGGTGGGCGCGACCGTGCGCAGTGGCACCTGGCTCAACGAGGCCACCCAGGCCTACCCGGCCGTGGTCCTCGGCTCGGTCGCGGCCCAGCGGCTCGGCGTGGGCGCGGCGGGGCCGGACACCCAGGTGGTCATCGGGGGCGAGCGGTTCACCGTCATCGGGATTCTCGAACCGGTGGCGCTGGCTACGGATCTCGACACCGGGGCGATGGTCGGCTGGCCGGTGGCGGAGGAGCTGCTGGACTTCGACGGCCACCCGACCACTCTGTTCACCCGAGCCGACGAGAGACGGATGGAGGCCGTCCGCGGCGTGCTGCCCGGCACCGCGAATCCGGAGGCGCCCAACGAGGTCGACGTGTCCCGTCCGTCCGACGCCCTGGCCGCCAAGCAGGCCACCGACCAGGCGTTCACCGGGCTCCTCCTGGGAGTGGGCGCGGTCGCGCTGATCGTCGGCGGCGTCGGGGTGGCCAACACCATGGTCATCTCGGTGCTGGAACGCCGCTCGGAGATCGGCCTGCGCCGCTCGCTGGGCGCCACCCGGGGCCAGATCCGCACGCAGTTCCTCGCGGAGTCGCTGCTGCTGTCGGCAATGGGCGGGCTGGGCGGTGTGTGCATCGGCGCCGGCGTCACGGTCGGCTACGCCGCCTTCAAGGGCTGGCAGGCCGTGATCCCGGCCGAGGCGACGGCGGCCGGCCTGGTGGCGACCCTGCTGATAGGCGCGGTCGCGGGCCTCTACCCGGCGATCCGGGCCTCGCGCCTCTCCCCGACGGAGGCGCTCGCCGCCACGTAACGGCCTGTCATTCCTCGGGCAGCTCTGCGGCGAGGAATGACAGGCTCAGCAGGTCCTCGGTGAACATCTTCACGGGATGGCAGCCGCCGACATCATCCCCGCAGCAGCGTCCACACCGTCTCCGGCGTCAGCGGCGTGCTCGTGACCCCGGTCGGCGATCTCCGGCAGCGCGGCGGCGACGGCGTTGCCGATGGCCGCCGGCGGACTGATCGTGCCCGCCTCCCCGGCGCCCTTCATGCCGCCGGGCGTCACCCCGGCGCAGGGCAGCCGCATCCCGGCCGCGTCCGCCACGGTGATGACGTCGAGCACGCCGTCGGCGGCCCGCGCGGCCTTGGTGTCGCACCCGGTGAGCCGGCCGTGCGCGATCGGGCTGCGCACCACGACCGCGTACGCCATGCCGGGCAGCCGCACGTTGCCGACGTAGCGCCCGCGTCCGGCCAGGAGCCGGGCGTCCTCGAGGCGGGGAGTCCTGGAACCTACGTACGCGTGATCAGCCATGACCTCGATTCTGGTCGCGCCCCCACCCCGAGTCCATGAGCCCGCGCCTATCCCAGCAGGCCGTCGCCGATCCACCCCTCCGGGGCGCAGCCGGGCGGGATGGCGAAGACGGCCGAGCCGACGGCCGTCACCCACTCGTTGAGCAGGTCCCCCTCGGCAATGCGGCGCTGGACCGGGACGAACTGCCGGTCCACATCCGCCTGGTAGGAGGCGAACAGCAGGCCGGAATCTGATTCGCCGTCCCTGCTCAGCCCTTCGTCGTAGTTGTACGGTCGCCGCAGGATGCGGGCGGCGGGATCGGCCGTCCGCGCCCTCCTGATGTGGGCGTACTCCGAGATGACCGGGAAGCCGAGCCGGTTGACCTGCTCGAAGTCCGGCTCGTCGCGCTCGGCCCGGCCGGTCAGCGGAGCGCCGTCGGCCAGCCGCCGCCCGATGGTGAACTCCCTGGCCACCCGGTCGGCGGCGTCCCACGACTCCAGGTCCATGCGGATGCGGCGCAGCACCAGGGTGGTGCCGCCGCGCAGCCACTGCGGGCCCTGCGCGATCCACACGGCGCGGTCCAGGTCGGTGGGGTTGACCGTGCCGTCGAGCTGCCCCATCAGGTTGCGCTGGGTGGTGCCGGACGGATGCAGGTGCGCGCTGCGGCGAAAGCCCCGCTGGGTCCAGCGCACCCTGGCGAAGGACCGGGTGTCCTTGACGATCATTCGCAGCGCGTGCGCCACGGTGAGCCCGTCGTCGGCGCAGATCTGCACCAGCAGGTCGCCACCGCTCCACTCCTTCCGCAGCCTGTCCGTCTCGAAGGCGGGCAGCGGCCGGATCGGAGACTCCACCTTCGCCACGGCGAACAGCCCCGGCCCGAAGCCGAACGTCACCGTCAGCCTGGCCGGATCAGCGGCGAGCTCGGGCTCGGTGTCGGCCAGGGCCGGCCGCCCCTGGGTGAGGCGGCGCGCGTCGTCGGTCAGCAGCCGCAGCAGCCGGCCGAGAGCCTCCTTCCGGGTGCCGGGCAGCAGGTCGAAGGCGACGAAGACGGCGTGCGCCTGCGGGGGCGTCGCGATCCCCGCCTGGTGCGTCCCGTGGAACGGCTCCACAGAGGGACCGGCGGCAGCCGACGCCGGTGCGGCGCCCACCGCGGCGGAACCCAGCGCACTCGCCGCGGTGGCGGCGCCTCCGGCGAACAGCCCTCTCCGGCTGATCCGGCCGGCCGCCGTCACTGGTGACCCATGCCAGGCTGGTAGTCCTCCTTGCCTCCGGCGAAGTCCTTGCCGACAGCGGTGAACTCCAGCGGCTGCCCGCCCTTGACCGTCAGCGTGAACGGGATCCGCGCGCCCGGTTTGACCTCCTCCTCGACCCCCATCAGCATGATGTGGTCGCCGCCGGGCGCCAGCTCGTGGGTGCCGCGAGGGGGAATGACGAAGCCGCCCTCCTTGGGACGCATGATCATCTTGCCTCCCGAGTCCACCACCTCGTGCAGCTCGATCTGCGGAGACAGCGGGGACGCCCCGGCGACGACCGTCACCGCGGCGTCGGTGTCGTTGACCAGGGTTCCGAAGGCGGCGGTCATCCCCTTCTCGGCCGTCTTCACCCAGGGATCGGTGATGGAGAGCCCCTCGGCGGCGGCCGGGGCGCCGGCCTCGGCGGTGGCGCGGGCGGTGGAGCCGGTGGAGCCGGTGGAGCCGGTGGAGCCGGTGGAGCCGGTGGTGGAACCGCACCCGCTCAGCGCGACGACGGCGGCGAGCAGGAGAGCAGAACGGAAGTACATGGGACATGCCTTTCTGCGCCCACGGCGGAACATCTCCGCGGGCGTGGATCGTCGGAAAAGGATCAGCTGGTTCCGACGACCATCGGCGGGCCCCGCCGGCTGACCACGTGCCGCAGCACGGCCGACCGCAGCACAGGCGGCTCGCCCCCGGCCACGGCGAAGAAGGGCGTCTCGGGCACCGGCGGCAGCACGGCCGGCAGCCGCGCGAGCAGCCGTACGGGCAGCCGGCGCAGCAGCCCCCAGAGCACGGCCTCGCCGCGCGCCAGCCACAGCGCGGTCAGCGCGGTCGCCCACGAGTGCGCGACGAGCATGCCGAGATCCGGCACCAGCCCGCCGGACGGATGTACGGCGTGCGCGATCGCCTGGGCGGGGGAGGCGGCATGGGACATCGACCACAGCAGGTGCACGGCGAGCTGGAGACCGCCCAGCAGAGGCAGGATCGCGCGCACCGTCCGCTCGCGCCCCGCCAGCGGGAACGCGGCGCAGGCGGCCAGCCCGAAAGCCGCCACCATGGCGCCCCCGGACACCGTGCCGCCGCCGAAGAAGTGCGCGCCCATGCCCAGCCCGAGGCACACCACGGCGAACACCGCGGTGCGAAGGAGGCGGAAGGGCATGCTCGCGGACATGATGCCAGCCATCATGACACGCCCCGCCCCCGCTCCATGATCCGACTGTGCAGCCGGCGTTCCACCGGTTCTCCGGCCGCCTTTCCGCCCAGGCCGCCTGCCCGCTTCCGGCTGAGCACGGCCAGGATCGCGAGCACGCCGGCCAGCAGGACCGCCAGCCCGGCCTGGGCGGCGGCCGTCCAGCCGCCGCCGAGCGAGCCGAGGAGCACCGTCCCCGTGACCGTGCCGCCGAGCACGCCTCCGGCCTCCTGTACGGTCCCGAGCACGCCCGCCGCCGCCCCCGACCGCTCCGGCCGCACGCCGGCCAGCACGCCGGAGATCAGCGGCGCCATGAGCAGCCCCATCCCGGCGCCCGCCACCGCCAGTCCCGCCGCCAGCCAGTACGGCGCCGCGCCGGCGCCGATCGCCCGGTGCAGCAGGCCCAGCCCGAGCAGCAGGGTGAGCGCCCCCGACACGGGCACCCGCCTGCCGAACCGCTCCACCAGCCGCCCGGTTCGCAGGCAGGCCACGAAGAACCCGGCGTTGAGCGCCGTGCCCACCGCCCCGGCCGCCAGTGCGCTCAGCCCGGCCCCGTCCTGCAGGTAGAGCGCCAGCACGAACGAGAGACCCGCCGAGGTGCCGAAGAGCAGCGCGATCGCCGGCAGTCCCGAGGCGAACCCCGGCTCCCTGAGCACGTCCGGATCCACCAGCGGCTCCCCGCCCGCCCGCACCAGCCTGCGCTGCCGCCTGACGAAGGCGGCCAGGAGGGGGACCGAGGCGCCGAGGGACACCCAGGTCCACAGCGGCCAGCCGTGCTCGCGCCCCTGAGTCAGCGGCAGCACGACGGCGACCAGCCCCGCCGCCACCAGCCCCGCCCCGGCGAGGTCCAGCCGCCGATCGCCGCCGGGGACCAGGACCGCGGCCCCGGTCCTGGGGACGAGCCGCGGGACCAGGGCCAGGGCCAGCAGGGCGACGGGCACGTTCACCAGGAAGCAGGCCCGCCAGCCCAGCCCCAGCGGGTCGGCCGCGATCAGCAGCCCGCCGATCGCCTGACCGCTCACTCCCGCCAGGCCGACCGCGGTGCCGTACCAGCCGAAGGCCCTGGGCCGGTCGGCGCCTCGGTACATGACGCCGATGAGGGTCAGCACCTGCGGCGCGAGCAGCGCCGCGGCGACGCCCTGCACCACCCTGGCGAGCACCAGCACCCCGGTGGTGGGCGCCGAGCCGCAGCCCGCCGAGGCCAGCGCGAACAGGGCCAGGCCGGCCACGAAGACGCGGCGCGGCCCGTACAGGTCGCCGAGCCGCCCCGCGATGATCAGCGCGGCGGCGTACGCCAGGCCGTATCCGGCGATCACCAGCTGCCCGGCCGCCGCGTCGGCTCCCAGGCCGGTGCGGATCGACGGGACGGCGACGTTGGCGACGAAGAAGTCGAGCGTGGTCATGAAGACGGCGACCAGCACGACGGGCAGCGCCCACCAGCGGTTCGGGACGGGCACGAGGGTCTCCTGAGTGGTGAGGGGCGGGGGCGGTGGGAGAACACCGCGAGGCCCGGAACGGTTGAGCTCACCCTCGGAGCGGCCGGTCATGGTTTCCTGCCGTTCCGCTATGGACCGGCGGCATAATGACCCGCAATGCCGAAATTTCCTGACCTTCCGACTTATGCGGCGGCGATCGCCCCGGTCATCGACGCGGTCCACGTGAACGTGCACGCCTCCGCCCGCAGGGTCCGCGAAGAGCTCGACGGCGTCTCGGACGTGTCCCCGGGCTTCCTGAACGACCTCCGCTTCACGCTCCCGCTGCGCCCCCTCACCCGCGACGCGCTCGCCACCGTCTACAGGTACGGCAGTGCCGCCGAGCGCGAGGCCGCCATCCAGGACCACCTGGAGCAGGGCATCCTGGCCGACGACGGCGAGGGTCTGCTGCGCGTGACAGACCGCGGGCTGGCCGTCATCCACCGCCTGTACCGGGTGCACGCGGCCGCCGTCCAGCGCATCTGGCCAGGCCACGACGTCCCCGCGCTCGCCGCCCTGGCCGGCAGGGTGCTCGACCGCGCCCAGCGTGACCGGCCCGGGCCCGACCGGCCCGGACCCGACCGGCCCGGACCCGACCAGCCCGGGCGGGCCCGCCCGGCGGACGAGCCGGGCAGCGCCTTCGCGCTGGTCGCCCCGCCGTACGAGCCGCAGGACGCTCCCGCGGGCGTGCTGCTGTTCAACCGGCTCGCCGCCCTCCGCTACCACCGCGCCGACGCGCACGCCGCGGCCTGGCGGGAGGCCGGGCTGTCGGTGGCCGAGATCGTCGCCCTGAAGCCCGGCCCGGCCCGCGAACGCATCGAGACCGGGACGAACCGGCGCGCCGCCCAGCCGTACCGGACCCTCACCGATTCAGAGCGCGACCACTTCTACGGCGGGCTGCTCCACCTGATGTGAACCGCGCTCAGAGCGCGGTGTCGATTCCGATCCCATGGTTCGCAAACTGCCACCTCCCGGTAACTAGCCGGAAGGCGCACTATGGTCGGGTACCTCTACAAGGAGGGGTGTGGTGGATCAGGACCTGCCCGGCGGTGCGCGGCTGATCGTGGGAGTGGACGAGTCTCCGGCCTCGCGCTGGGCGCTGGCCTGGGCCATCGGCGCGGCGCGCCTGCACCGCATGGCTCTGGTCGCGGTGCACGTCAGCCGGGCGCCCGTGCATCCCTTCCCTGAGGCGCTGCCCGTGCAGCACGCCATCAGGCACGGGGAGGAGACTCGCTGCGGAGAGGTCGTGGCGAACGTGTTCGACGACGTGGCGGGCGGGATGCCCGAGGACCTCACCACTGCCGTGGTGGCCAGGGTCGGCGATCCCGGCTATCACCTCGTCGACCTGGCCCGCGAGGGCGACCTGCTGGTGCTCGGCCGCGGCCGGCGCGGGCTGCTCAGCCGCCTGCTCCTGCCCTCGACCTCCATGTACTGCGCGCGTCACGCCAGGACCACGGTCGTCATCGTGCGCCAGCCTGCGCCGCCGGACGACCCGCAGCTCTCAGGCGAGCGGGCGCGGCGCTTCTGGAGCCGCAGGCACTACCAGTGATCTCCTCAGCAGTTCGAGGCCGCCCGGGATGGCGCCCTGCTGGATGGCGCCGTAGCCGATGACCAGGCCGGGCTGGACCGGGGTCTCGCCGCAGTAGGCGTCGAGCCGCTCCACGCCGAGACCGGGCCGCTGCCGTACGGACACCCCCGGGGCCAGGCGGGCGCACAGGTGCAGGCCGGCCGCGGACGGCACCAGGCGCAGCCGGTCGTCCTCCGACAGCGTGGCGCTGATCAGGGCGTGCCGGGCGGCGTACACGCGGGTGGCCTTCCTGATGTGCCTGGCCAGCAGGCCCTCGTCGACGAAACGCGCCAGCGCGGCCTGCGTCGGCAGCTCGCCGTGCCAGTCGGTGAGCCGTTTGGCCGCCCGCAGCGCGGGCCCCAGCGAGGCGGGCGCGACCAGGAAGCCCAGCCTGAGCATCGGCAGCAGGGTCTTGGAGAACGAGCCCACGTAGATCACCCGGCCTGCCCGGTCCAGGCTCTGCAGCGGCTCCAGCGGGCGATCGCCGAAGCGGAACTCGCTGTCGTAGTCGTCCTCGATCACCACCGCGTTGCGCCGCTCCGCCCAGGCCAGCAGCGCCGCCCGGCGAGCCAGCGACATGGGCGTGCCCAGCGGGAACTGGTGCGACGGCGTGACGTACACCAGCCGTGCCGCGCTCGGGATGGCGGAGACGTCCAGGCCCTCGCCGTCCACGGGCACCCCGACGACCCGCGCGCCGAGCGAGCGGAACAGCAGCCGCGCCGGCGGGTAACCGGGCTCCTCGACGGCCACGAACGCGCCGGGCTCGATCAGCACCCGGCCCACCAGGTCGAGCGCCTGCTGCGCGCCACTGGTGATGAGCACGTCGCCGGCGCCGGCGCGCACCGAACGGCTGATCCCGATGTGCCGGGCGATGGCCTCCCGCAGTCCCTCGTGCCCGGACGGGTCGCCGTACCCTCCGCCGCCCCGCCGCAGCTCCCGGCTCACCAGCCGGCGCCAGCTCTCCATCGGGAACAGCTCCGCGTCGGGCACGCCGACGCGGAAGTCGTACGCGGCACGCCTGGCTCCGGAGCCGTACGGCGCGTCCGGCCGGTCCGGGCCGGAGGCGTACGAGCCGGTGGTGGCCGGGCCGGTGATGGACCGCCACACAGCGCGCGGCCGTACGACGCCCGTGGGCGCGGCCCTGCCGCGCACCGGCTCGGCCGACACGAACGTGCCCGCGCCCGCCCGGCCGATCAGGAAGCCGTCGGCGACCAGCCGGTCGTAGGCGACGGCGACCGTGTTGCGGGAGACGTCCAGCCGCCCGGCCAGCTCGCGCGTCGGCGGCAGCCGTTCACCGGACCTGAGCCGGCCGTCGAGCACCGCCTCCAGGAGCTGGCGGTAGATCTGTGCCGCCAGGTCGCCCCGCCCGGACAGGGTCACGTGAACGTCCATCTTGGCCCAATCATTTAGCCGGAAATTGGAGCTTATATCGGGACAAGTTCCGGCCTAGCGTCGGTGTCATGACGGAACGAATGAATCTCGGCGACCTCGCCGGCGAGGCGTACAAGGCCATGGCCGGGCTCGACCGGTTCGTGAGCGCTAGCACCCTGCCCAAGCCCCTGCTCGAGCTCGTCCGGCTGCGGGCCAGCCAGATCAACGGCTGCGTGTACTGCGTGGACATGCACAGCTCGGACGCCAAACAGGCGGGAGAGAGCGACGCCAGGCTGCACGCCGTGGCGGTGTGGCGGGAGGCCCCCTTCTTCACCGACCAGGAGCGCGCCGCCCTCGCCTTCACCGAGGCCGCCACCAGGCTGTCCACCGATGACATCACCGACGAGATCTGGCAGCGGGCCGCCGAGCACTTCACCGAGCATGAGCTCGCCGCGCTGGTCGTCGCCCTCGCCACCATCAACGCCTGGAACCGGATGGGCGTGGCCACCAGGATGACCCCGGAGTCCTACAAGGCGTGAGCGGCCGGCAGGCGCCGGCCGCTCACGGACCTCCCCTCGCGGATCCCTATCTGAAGGCTCGCAGCCGCAGGCTGTTGCTCACCACGAAGACGCTGGAGAACGCCATCGCGGCGCCCGCGATCATCGGGTTGAGCAGCCCCGCGGCGGCCAGCGGCAGGGCGGCCACGTTGTAGGCGAACGCCCAGAACAGGTTGGTCTTGATCGTGGTCAGCGTCCGGCGCGACAGCCTGATCGCGTCGGCCGCTACGCGCAGGTCGCCGCGGACCAGGGTGAGATCGGACGCCTCGATGGCGGCGTCGGTGCCGGTGCCCATGGCCAGCCCCAGGTCGGCCTGGGCCAGCGCGGCCGCGTCGTTGACGCCGTCGCCGACCATCGCCACCACCTTGCCCTCGGCCTGCAGCCGCTTGACCACGTCCACCTTGTCGGCGGGGAGCACCTCGGCGATGACCTCCTCGATGCCCACCTCGGCCGCCACGGTCCTGGCGACCGCCTCGTTGTCGCCGGTCAGCAGCACCGGGGTCAGGCCGAGTGCGCGCAGCCGCTCGATGGCCTCCTTGCTGGTCGCCTTGACCACGTCGGACACGACCAGCACCGCGCGCGCCCTGCCGTCCCACCCCACGGCCACGGCGGTGCGCCCGGCGGCCTGCTCAGCCTGGAGCTCGCGCTCCAGCTCGGCGGGCAGCCGCTGCGACCACTCCGCGAGCAGCGCGGGCCGGCCGACCAGCACCGCGTGCCCCTCGACGACACCCTGCACGCCGAGCCCCTCGATGTTGGCGAAGTCCTCGACCGTGGCCTCGGACCCGGCCGCCCTGGCGATGGCCTGGGCGATCGGGTGCTCGGACGCGTGCTCCAGCGCACCGGCCAGCCTGAGCACCTCGTCGCGGTCCTCGCCCTCGGCCAGGTGCACGCCCACGAGCGTCATCCGTCCCTCGGTGACCGTGCCGGTCTTGTCCAGCACGATCGTGTCGACCTCGCGGGTGGACTCCAGCACCTCCGGCCCCTTGATCAGGATGCCGAGCTGGGCGCCCCTCCCGGTGCCGACCAGCAACGCCGTGGGCGTCGCCAGGCCGAGCGCGCACGGGCAGGCGATGATCAGCACGGCCACGGCCGCGGTGAAGGCCGCGCCCGCGCCGTTGCCGGTGCCGAGCCAGAAGCCCAGCGTGGCCACGGACAGCCCGATCACGATCGGCACGAAGATGCCGGAGATCCGGTCGGCCAGCCGCTGGACCTGCGCCTTGCCCGTCTGCGCCTCCTCCACCAGCTTGGCCATCCGGGCGAGCTGGGTGTCGGCGCCGACGCGGGTGGCGCGGACGACGAGCCTGCCGCCCGCGTTCACGGTGGCGCCGGTGACCGGGTCGCCCTGCCGCACCTCCACGGGCACGGACTCGCCGGTCAGCATCGAGGCGTCAACCGCGGAGACGCCCTCCTCGACCACGCCGTCAGTGGCGATCTTCTCGCCCGGCCGCACCACGAACCTGTCGCCCGCCTTCAGCGAGTCGACGGGCACCCGCCGGCCGTCGGCCAGCTCCACGTCCTTGGCGCCCAGCTCCATCAGCGCCCGCAGCGCCGCCCCCGCACGCCGCTTCGAGCGAGACTCGAAGTAGCGCCCGGCCAGGATGAACGCCGTCACCCCCGCCGCGGCCTCCAGATAGATGTTGCCGGAGCCGTCGCTGCGCTGGATCGTCAGCTCGAACGGGTGCGTCATCCCCGGCATGCCGGCCGTACCGAAGAACAGCGCCCACAGCGACCAGCCGAGCGCCGCGAGCGTGCCCATCGAGATGAGCGTGTCCATCGTCGCCGTGCCGTGCCGCAGATTGGCCCAGGCGGCCCTGTGGAACGGCCAGCCCGCGTACACCACGACCGGCGCGGCCAGCGTCAGCGACAACCACTGCCAGTAGGTGAACTGCAACGCCGGGATCATGGCCATCGCGACCACCGGAACGCTCAGCACCACCGCGGTGATCAGCCGGTCGCGCAGCCCGTTGTCAGGCTTTTCCACAGGCTGTGGACGGTCCGCGCGCGGCGGAGCGGGCAGCTCGGCGGAGTAGCCGGCTTTCTCCACCTCGGAGACCAGCTCCTGAGGGTCGAGATCGTCAGGGAAGGTGACCTTCGCCTTCTCCGTCGCGTAGTTGACCGTCGCGGTCACACCGTCGAGCTTGTTGAGCTTGCGCTCGATCCGATTGGCGCAGGACGCGCACGTCATGCCGCCGATCGTGAGTTCGACGGCCCTGTCCTCGGCCTCGGTGAGGGAAGACATCACCTCTCCTTTCTCGCGTCGCGTCCTGTGTCAGTGGGTGTGCGGGGGCGCCTGCTCGGCGGTCGCCGTGAAGCTCGCCGTGCGGACCTCGCCGCGGTGCTGGAAGTCCAGGAACAGGCGGTAGTCGCCGACGCTCGGCACCTCGGCGTAGAAGGTGATCTCCGGTCCCGCCTTGGTCCTCCCGTCGCCCGGCTCGCCGTCGGGATGCACGTGCAGGTAGGCCAGGTCGCCCGCGCGCAGGGCCACCAGGTGGCCGTAGGCGCTCAGGTAAGGCTCCAGGTCCTTCACCGGCTCGCCGCCCTTGGTGACCTTCAGCGTGAGCTTGCTCGCGTGGCCGGGCACCAGGTCTCCGTCGAGGCTGACAGTGTAGTCGCCCACCTTGGATGTACGGCTGACCTGCGGCAGGGCCTTGGGCTGGTAGTCGCCGGCGGCCTGCAGGTCCACGCCGAGCGTCAGCTTGTCCGCCCCCGTCGGCGCGAAGTCGGCGAAGGCCCGGTAGGCGCCGGGCTCGGGCAGCTTCAGCTCGACCGACCAGACGCCGTCGGAGCCCAGCGCCGGGTGCAGGTGCTGGAAGCTGGTCAGGTCGTGGGAGACGACGATGAAGTGGAGCTTCTTGTCGTGCTCGACGTCGTATTCGGTGACCGGCTCGCCGTCCGGGCCGGTGACGGTGAAGCGGAAGTCGGTGGCCTTGCCGGCCTTCGCCGCTGTGAGTGGGGTGAGGGTGTAGCCGTTCTGCGACACTTGAAGCCCCCCGGGGGTATCACTCTCGTTGTGTGCTGCTGCCTCTTCGCTGTGACCGTCGCCGGTCTCGTCCGTGCCGTGGCCGGTGTCCTTCTCCGGTGTCGCGGTCATGTCGGCGTGGCCGGCCACCGCGGTGCGCCCGGCCGGCCCGGCCGGGCCCTCAGCGGGCCCGACCTGCCCTACCGCGCTCCCGACCCCGAGCGCCCCGGCGAAGAGCACTGCCAGCCCCGCGCCGTACAGCCCGAGCCGCGCTGCCGCGTTCACGCCGTACCCGCCAGCTCGTAACCGGCCTCCTCGACCGCGGCGCTGATCCGCGCCTGGTCCACAGGGCTCTCGCTGACCACGGTCAGCACGCCGCTCGCCAGGTCCACCTCCACGGAGGTGACCCCCGCGACCTCGCCGACCTCCTCCTTGACCGAGCTCACGCAGTGGCCGCAGGTCATGCCCTTGACGGTGTAGGTGGCGGTGCTCATGGCTTGCTCCTTCAGATGGTCGTACGCTCTACTCTGCCGACTCTAACACCGTACCCCCCTAGGGTATGCCCTCGGGGGTGAAAAAACCCACAAATCCGCCGCCCCCACTCTTTCCACCGCACTCCCCCTCCTTTCTGTACGGCCAGACGAGGAGTGAGGATCAATCCCCGGCCGAACCCGTCTGACCATCGATCCACAAGTCCGGACGTGCGCACTTGCCCGTGACATGCGGCATGATCCAAGTTGGGCCGGGCACAGGTAGTCCCACCCGGGACCGATGGCCCGTTCCTTGAACAATCCGCACATCTGGTTCGGACAAACACAGGGACCGCTGCCATCCCTTGCTAGGCTGCTTGTCAACCGTTGGGTCTCACCCCGGCAGGTGAGACCGTCGAATGAAGTGGGGTCACACCGTGAAGAAGCTGCTTGTTCTGGCGCTGGTCGCCCTTGGGGGGTTGCTGGTCTGGCGTAAGGTGCAGGCCGATCGCGCCGAGCTCGATCTCTGGACCGAAGCGACCGGTAGCGAGAACTAACCGACCGGCGAGGCGATGAGTGACGTCGTCCCCATCAAGCTGGCGTGCCTGGACCTGGCAGGCACCACGGTCGGAGACATCGCCATGGTCGAGCGGGCGTTCGCCGAGGCGATCGCCACCCAGGGCATAGTTCCCGGGACCGGAGCGTACGCGCGAGCCATGGTTCACGTGCACCGGTCCCGGGGCCTGCCCAAGATCGAAATCTTCCGCGGCATCTTTCCCGAAGACGAGGCACAGGCCCAGGCGGCCAACCTGACGTTCGAACGCGCCTACGAAGGCGCCCTCGAACGAGCAGGACTCGTCCCCATGCCCGGAGTCCTCGAAGTCCTCGACAAGCTCCGCGGCTCAGACGTCAAACTCGCCCTCACCACCGGTTTCAGCCGCACCACCCTCAGCCGCGTCCTCAGCGTCCTCGGCTGGCACGACCAGGTCGACCTCGCCATCAGCCCCGAAGACGCCGGCGGCCGCGGCCGCCCCTGGCCCGACATGATCCTGCACGCACTCCTCCGCCTCGGCATCCAGGACGTCCGGCAGGTGGCGGTGGTCGGCGACTCCGAAAGCGACATGCTCTCCGGCCGCCGCGCGGGCGCCGCGATCGTGGCCGGCGTGATGACCGGCGTCCACAGCCGCGAACGACTGCTCAAGGGAGGCGCTACGCACATCCTGGAGTCGATCGCGGAGTTGCCTGGATTGATCCTCAGCGAGGACCTCGGGACGACGCAGATACCCGCGCCGGCCCGGTAAGCTGTCTTCATCGAAGGGGCCTTAGCTCAGCTGGCAGAGCGCCTGCTTTGCAAGCAGGAAGTCAGGAGTTCGAATCTCCTAGGCTCCACCTCGGAAAACGCCCCGCAACCGGTCTCGGTGCGGGGCGCTCGTGCCATTAGCTCTAGGTGATCTTCGCCTGCTCGGCTTCCACTCGTGCACTGAGCGCCTCGGCGATCCGCTGGTCTGCGTCGCGTGTTACATACTGGTAGATGAGCACAGATTGCCTGCGGGCTCGCTGGCGCAGTGATCACCGACCTCGCCGGGGTACTCCTCGCGCATACGGCGTGCGGCGCGCTCCTCGTGATCGCGATCATCATCGTCCAACGCTTCGGTACACCCCATGATTGAGCTACCACGAGGCGATGCGCCGCAGTTGTGTGCCGGATGCGTGCCAGATTGAACGGCGATCAGCGGGGACTGACGGGAAGTCACGGGGACTCTGTCTTGGCTGTACAGCCAAGAGGGCGAACGACAGCGGACTTCGGAGAAAGACGACGGACACCAAACATCAGGTCGGGGCCTTCGAGCTTGATCGAATCGTCTTCTTCAATCCGTAGGGTTCCGGAGTTCGAGACCCGGGCGGCCTACCACTTCCCGCCCCATGTGACAGCTGTCATGTCGTACTCATGACTGCGACTTCTACGCCGCTACGCGCTCCTGCACGAAGATCGAACCATGACGAACAGCAAGAGCGCGCCCAACTGGACAGTCGGCATGTGGCCGGGCATCGCGATCGGCATGGGACTGGGCGTAACGCTGCACAACCTCCTTCTCGGCATTTCACTGTCTCTGTGTCTCGGAGTCGCCCTCTCGTGCGCGCTCGTGGCAAAGCGTCAGACCGCAGAAGAGTGAGCGCGGGACAGCGGGACGGCCGACGACAGACGAGAGGACCAGGCCGGCGAAGTGCGCGGGCGCTGGAAGTGAGCAGGTGGCAGACATGATCGTCGTGCCATTAGCGTGCCATTAAGGGTGGTCAGCAGCGGTCGATCACGGTCACTCGCGGACTGTCCTCAGCGCAGGTCGAGGCCGTTGCGCCTGAAGATCAGACCGTTTGCAAGCAGGAAGTCAGGAGTTCGAATCTCCTAGGCTCCACCAGGGAAAACTCACTTTCGTTGACCGCTGCGAGGCGGGGGGTGGCCGTACGTGCTGCAGGCGGCCATCGCGGCCTGCCACGCCCAGGCCCGCCGGGTCGAGGACACCGACTGGGAACAGATCGCGACTCTCTATGAGACGCTCCTCCACATGGCTCCGTCACCGGTGGCTCAATCACGCGGTGGCGGTGTCGATGACGCGGGGCCCGGAGGCCGGGCTGAGCATCGTCGACGAGCTGACCGGACATTCGGCGTTGCGCGACTACCATTTGCTGCCCGCGGTACGCGGCGACCTGCTCGCCAAGCTCGGGCGGATGGACGAGGCCCGGGTCGAGTTCGAGCGGGCCGCGCAGCTGACCCGGAATGAGCCGGAGCGCGAGGTGCTGCTCCGGAGGGCGTATGCGTGCGCGGCGGGAGCGGTATAAGCGTGCGGGTTTCTGGTGGTGAGCGGCGCGATGCTGCGATGGACACGAACCGGGTGCTGCTTCGTTGCGAGATCGTCGAAGGGACCGATCGCGGCCGGGCTGGATGGGTGCATTCATACGAGTTTGCTGCGGGCATTGCGGTGACAGTTGGATGCTGTCGATACAGATACCCCGCTGTCGAGGAGTCCCGCGCGCCAGGACCGGATCATCTGCGTCGACAGCTTCGCGACCGCGATCCCGCCGAGCATGGGTGCGATATGGCGATCAAGGCGGCGGCGCACGCGCCGCCGCCCGGCCCGAGCTTGCGGGCCGCGCGCTGCGCGTGCGGCCTAGGGGCCGTTCTCGCGCGCGCCCGCCACTCGGCCGCGTCGGGTGGGCATGGCCCCCGACCTCAAGCCCTTCAACAGTTGCTACACGCTCGGATCAACCGGATCTACCATCAGCACCACCCGGTCAGCCTCGATGTCGAATTCAAGATTCGGAGGGCCGGGAGATCCCTCCGCAGTCATCAACACGGACTTCCGGAGACGCCGTCCGATCACGCAGAAGAAATCCACCAGGACGTCCAACCGCTCCTGCCCCTGCAACTCTCTGAGATCGACGTCGAAGTCGATCGACTCGGTCTGATACATGCGGAAAATCATCAGCACGTCGGGGATCGGCCAGACTCTCAGCACAGGCGTGCCTCTCAACTCAGGCATGCCGCCGGCATCGGCAACCGCGGCCATGTCAGCAGCCGAAGTGAGTTCCATCGGCTCGCTATCCACCGAGTAGGCGTACTGCCAGCCCTGCGCCCGAACGAGATCCAGCAGCACCTGCCAGTCCTCGACAGTCGTCCCCTCTACAACCACGTCAGGCAGCACTCCGTTGACTTCGGGGTCGAAGAGGGCTTTCACGTCATCCCACAGCAGGTCAGGCACAGCACTCATCATCCCGCAAGTAACGCGCCTCCGGCGGGGGACTCCGGCTCCGGGATGATCGCCGCGTGGGCCTGGGGTCCGTAGATGGCTGAGGTGGATGCTGATCATCCCGTCCGCCATCGACCCGTGGCCCTGGCCCGCTTCCCCTTCGGGCGAGCCGACGGCAGACGGGATGATCAGGAGGGCAGAGTGCACGCCGCGCGGGGAAATCCCAGGTGACGGGCTGATCGCTGGCTCTTGTCCGCGGTCGGTCAGTAAGAGCAAGTCAGGCCCGCCTGGCGTGACACGTGTTGTCTGGTTGAGGGGCCTACAGTATGGGCGTGACCCAGCACGAAGCTGCCCCAGCGGTTCCTGCCGCTTCGTTTTCCGGCTGAACGAGTGTGTGGTGAGTGTGGGGAACGGTACCGTGTCGCCTCGCGAGGGGAAGGGGGGCCGTTTCACTTCCGGACAATGACTCTGGAGGCAGGGCCGGGCTCCAGCGTAAGGATCACCGGTCACTGGCGTTCGGGAGACTGG
The DNA here is from genome assembly GCF_037044575.1 of Nonomuraea sp. LPB2021202275-12-8. NCBI lineage: Bacteria > Bacillati > Actinomycetota > Actinomycetes > Streptosporangiales > Streptosporangiaceae > Nonomuraea > Nonomuraea sp. LPB2021202275-12-8. The sequence goes on from NZ_JBAHWD010000013.1 coordinate 206,213, forward strand.
CGTCCCGGGGAGACGCTTGAACTTCGGCGTCGGGATGGCTTCAGGCTCTTGATCACGGGCGCTCAGATGGAGCCGGCCGTTAGTGCTGGGAGCGAACTCCGCGGACAGCGCACCCTCCTAGCGCCAGCACACCGGTCACTTCAGCCTGGTGCCTGTATCTGGGCGACACCTTCTCAGGAGTAGTTCGCCCTGCCTACGTCGTGCGCGGTGTAGAGACGGCTCTCAGGAGACCGTGCAATATACGTGTAATGATCAAGGCCTGATCGAAGGACTCGTACGTCTATCGGCAGGTAGGAAGCACGCTTTCGCCCTAACGGTCACGCGCTGTAAAACCGCTCGGCGATTTGTATCGTCCTTACTT
>NZ_JBAHWD010000129.1:0-962 GCF_037044575.1 Nonomuraea sp. LPB2021202275-12-8
CCGCCGGTGTTGTCGTTCGGCCAGGAGCGGTTGTGGTTCCTGGATCAGTGGCGGCCGGGCAGCGCGGCCTACAACGTGCCGATCGTGCTGCGGCTGTGCGGTGAGGTCGACGGTGATCGGATGCGGGCGGCGGTGGAGGCCGTGGTGCGGCGGCACGCGGTGCTGCGTACGACGCTGGTCGCGGAGAACGGCCGTCCTCGTCCGGTGGTCGGTGAGGCCGGTGTGCCGTGGTGGGTGGTGGATGTTCGTGGTGAGGGTGAGGCGGCGGCTTGGGAGCTGGTCCGGGGGGCGCTGGCTGAGCCGTTCGATCTGGGTGCGGGGCCGCTGCTGCGCGCTGGTCTGGTTCGTTACGACGGCGGCGGCTGGTTGTTGTGGCTGTCGATTCACCACATCGCCTGCGATGGCTGGTCCCTGGATGTCCTGCTCGATGAGGTGACCACTCTTTATGGGGGTGGGGATGCGCTGCCGGAGCTGCCGGTCAGCTATGCCGACTTTGCTGCCTGGCAGCGGCGTGGTGTTGATGAGTCCGGTGTGGGCTGGTGGCGTGAGCAGTTGGCCGGGGCGCCGGCGCTCACTTCGTTGCCGGGGGATCGGCCGCGGCCGGACACTCAGTCCTGGGCCGGCGCCAGCTACCGCCGGCCGATCGATCCCGCGCTGGCCGAGCGGGTCGGCGCGTTCGCCGCTGCCAATTCCAGCACTGTTTTTCAGGTGTTGTTCACCGCGTTCACCATCGTGCTGTCGCGCTGGAGTGGCCAGAGTGATCTGGTCGTCGGCACTCCGGTGGCTGGGCGTTCGCTGCCGGAGCTGGAGAAGCTCGTCGGCTTCTTCATCAACACCTTGCCCCTGCGCACCCGGGTGGATGAGCACGCGACCTTCGCCCAGGCGCTGGCCGCGACCAAGACCGGCACCGTGCAGGCGCAGACGCACGCCGACATCCCCTTCGAAACCCTCGTCGAGGCGCT
>NZ_JBAHWD010000131.1:0-938 GCF_037044575.1 Nonomuraea sp. LPB2021202275-12-8
GATCCGGGTCCGCTGGACGACCAGGTCATCGCGGTAGTCGGCCAGCAGTTTCACCTCTCGCGACGGACCGTCCAGGTGCGCGACCGGCAGGTCCGGCTCACGCAGCGCGACCCGGGCGACCGCCAGCGCGTCGATCGGATCGGACTTGCCGCGTTCGCGGCCACCGCGGCGCTGGCTCGCCATCAGCTGGGTGGTAACACGCACCACCCGGTAGCCGGCCCGGAGCAGATCGCCCTCCAGACGCCGGGTCACGTGCCGGCAGTCCTCGATGGCGAACACGACGTCGGGCCATTGGCTCGCCCAGGCCGCGGCGTCCGCGTGACCGTCCGAGGTCGCGCGGACGGTGCGTTCAGTGAGTTTGCGGCCGACCTGGTCGACCGCTACCAGGGTGTGGGTGCGCTTGTGGGCATCGATGCCGATGACGACCAACTGTTCCTCCTGCAGGCTGTTTACCAGGCAGTTCGGTCCATGCCGGTCCGGCGGGCACGCCTAAATCGAGCCATCGCACGCTCCTATCAAGCCACACCGGGCGGCAGGACCCCGGCGGGCCGCACATCGGGACAAGCCACCAGCGTCTGGCCAGGGCAGCGAAGAAACGAGCGAACCCGCCGGGGATGTCATCGATGATATTTAAGCGAAGAAAACCGACGCCGCTTTGAGGATCTCGTTGGCCCGCCGCAGTTCGGCGTTCTCGGCCTTCAGCCGCTTGATCTCCTCGGCTTCGGCCGTGGTGGTCCCGGGCCGCTGTCCTGCATCGATCTGCGCCCGGCGCACCCAGCTGCGCACCGTCTCGGCCGTTCCGATGCCGAGCTTTGCTGCGACCGCTTTCATCGCGGCCCACTCGGTCGGGTAGTTCGGCCGGATCTCCGCGACCATGCGCACCGCGCGCTCACGAAGCTCGGGAGGGTAGGGGGACGGACGTGCCATGACTCGATCCT
>NZ_JBAHWD010000132.1:0-884 GCF_037044575.1 Nonomuraea sp. LPB2021202275-12-8
TCTAGATGGTTGATGCGAAGGCGTAGCTGCGCAGATAGGGCGAGGGTGCCCATGCTCGATGTGTGACGAAAGAGTTAGACACCCTCGCAACTGCACTGTACGTGCGAATCGACGACGCGTTGAAGGCCCAGCCGGAGCTGGCTCCGTGGCGGCCGAAGGTCGGCATCTCGCCGACGCTCAGTGATGCCGAACTGGTGACCCTGGCGGTGCTGTCGGCGCTGCTGGGCTTCACCTCCGAGCGCCGCTGGCTGCGGCACGCCCGCGCTGAGCTGGGCGTGATGTTTCCGTACCTGCCTTGCCAGTCGGGTTACAACCGGCGGCTGCGCAACGCCTGCGACCTGGTGGCGCACATGATCCGGATGCTGGCCGCCGATACCTCGTTGTGGAGTGACGATGTCTGGGTGGCCGATTCCACGCCGATCGAGTGCGGCCGCTCGCGGGAGACGGCCCGCCGTTCGGATCTGGCCGGGTGGGCGGAGTACGGCTACTGCGCCTCCCACTCCCGGTATTTCTGGGGGTTGCGGCTGCACCTGCTGTGCACGCTGGGCGGGCTGCCGGTGCTGTTCGCGCTGACCGGGGCCAAGGCCGATGAGCGCGAGGTGCTGCTGGGCATGCTGCAGGCCGCGCCCGATGTGCTGGCCGCCCGCCCGCAGCAGACGATCATCGCCGATCGGCAGTACTACGGCCGCGCCTTCGAAGGTGAGCTCACCGAGCGTGAACTGCAGCTGCTGCGCCCGGCCCGCCGGGGCGAGCCTGAGCGGCCCGGCGCGGCGCTGTTCAAGCCGCTGCGCCAGACCATCGAGTCGATCAACCAGACCTTTAAGGGCCAGCTGGACCTGGAACGCCACGGCGGCCGCACCCGCGCCGGCGTCATCATCCGCGTG
>NZ_JBAHWD010000133.1:0-862 GCF_037044575.1 Nonomuraea sp. LPB2021202275-12-8
AGAGGTTCTCCAGCAGGGTCTGCGCCGACTCCTTGGTCGGCGGCTCGCCCGGCCGCAGCTTGCGGTAGATGTCGAGCAGGGCGTCGTCCTGGCCGGCGGTGTGGTCCTTCTCCAGGGTGGCCCGCATGGACTCGTACTGGCCGAAACGCTCGAGGATCTTCTCGGTGGTCCATCCCAGTGCCTTGAGAAGCACGGTGACGGCCTGCTTGCGCTTGCGGTCGATGCGGACACCGACGCTGTCGCGCTTGTCGATCTCGAACTCGAGCCAGGCACCCCGGGACGGGATGACCTTGCAGCCGTAGAGGTCCTTGTCGGAGGTCTTGTCGACGCTGCGGTCGAAGTAGACGCCGGGGGACCGGACCAGCTGGGAGACCACGACACGTTCGGTGCCGTTGATGATGAAGGTGCCCTTCGGCGTCATGAGCGGGAAGTCGCCCATGAACACCGTCTGGCTCTTGATCTCACCGGTGGTGTTATTGATGAACTCCGCCGTGACGAACATCGGGGCGGAGAAGGTCATGTCCTTGTCTTTGCACTCATCTACTGAGTACTTGGGCGGCTCGAACCGGTGGTCGCGGAACGACAAGGACATGGTCCCCGAGAAGTCCTCGATGGGACTGATCTCTTCGAAGATCTCTTCGAGGCCCGACTGGGTCGGGACGTCCTTGCGCCCGGCCTGACGAGCCGCCTCGACCCGGGCCTTCCACTTCTCGTTACCGAGCAGCCAGTCGAAAGACTCGGTCTGCAGGGCGAGAAGGTCAGGAACTTCGAGGGGCTCCTGGATGCGCGAAAAAGAGACGCGACGGGGACCGGCGGGTACGGCGGAGGCGTTGCGCGAGGCTGCCAACAGATGTCCTTCCGA
>NZ_JBAHWD010000134.1:0-851 GCF_037044575.1 Nonomuraea sp. LPB2021202275-12-8
TTCACCGAACAGCGCCTGCAGCCGGTCGGCCCAGGTGGTGATGTTGCGCTGCCGGCCCGAGGCGCGCAGCAGGGCGTGCAATCTGCGGGTGGTGAGCTTGGCGGCTGTGGTGGGCGTAGGCGCCGCTTGAAGGACGGCACGAGCCTCTCGGGAGATCAGGCCGATGTTCTTGACGTGGAAGGCCTGCAACGCCGCGGGGAAGTACTCCCGCAGCAGGGATCGCAGCTGGTTGGCCAGCTGCTGGCGGCTCCAGACGGCGTCTTGTTGTGCCCGGGCCAGCGCGGAGATCGCCTGGACCAGCTCGGAGTCCTGGGGCAGTGGCCGGTGGTGGTCGGCGTCCACGCGCAGGATGTTGGCCAAGGTCATGGCGTCGGCGTGGTCGGACTTGGCGCGGGCGACGGTGTGACGTTCGCGGTAACGGGCCACGGCCAGCGGGTTGATCGCATACACCTTGCGCCCGGTGGCCCGCAGGCAGGACACCAGCAGCCCACGCCCGGTTTCGATCGCAACAGGGATCGGGTTGTCGAGACGGTCGCCGTGCTCGGCCAGCAACTCCACCAGGACCCGCCAGCCGTGGGCATCGTCGCTGATGCGCCGCTTGGCCACCAGCTTGCCGCCTTCATCGACCAGGGCGATGTCGTGGTGCGTTTCGCTCCAGTCGATTCCGCATGTCACCGTCATCGGCGCCTCCTTCGTTCGTCATTGGCCCAGGTGAGCCGCGCAGGGGCACGCCACGCCCTAATGAGAGAGCTCGACGGCTCGACATCCGATCAGCAGTTCGTGGCCCCAGCCCGCCGCAGGTCCGCGTTCTGCGCAAGGGCTCGAGCGCCCGGGTAGATACGAGCGGTGTC
>NZ_JBAHWD010000135.1:0-833 GCF_037044575.1 Nonomuraea sp. LPB2021202275-12-8
CCCTCCCTGTCAAAATAGACAGAGGTAACAAACAGGCATGAAACTCTGTGCTGAGGGTGGGGAAGGAGACATCCCTTCGTGGGAGCAAGTGAACAGGATCCACAGATCCCGGACCCCCAGGTGCGCGAGCGAGCCGGTGTCCGCCGCTACAGCGCCGTCTACAAGGCCCGGATTCTGGAGGAGTACGACCGGCTCGACAAGGCCGGCAAGGGTGCGTTGCTACGCCGGGAGGGGCTGTACTCCTCGCTGATCTCCGGTTGGCGCACTGCGCGAGATCATGGCGCGGAGCAGGCGCTGGCCCGGCCGGTCGGCCGTCCGAAGGCCGATCCGCGAGACAAGCGGATCGACGCGCTGCAGGCGGAGGTCGAGCGGCTGCGCGCTGAGCTCGGCAAGACCCGCCAGGTGATCGAGGTGCAGGGAAAGCTCTTCGCGCTGCTGGATCAGCTCGCCACCAGCAGCGAGACGCCGCCGGATCGGGGCGAGCAGTGAGTGAGACCCTGCAGGGCGCCCAGGCCGAGGCGATCGAGGAGTTGGTCCCGTTGCTCGGGCGGCGCAACGCGTGTGCGGCGGCCGGGGTGTCGCAGGCGACCTGGTACCGCAAGAATCGCCGCAGCCCGGCTCCGGTCCGGCCGCTCACGCCGCGCAAGCCGCACCCCTCCACACTGTCGCAGGCCGAACGCGACCACATCCGCGCGGTACTGAACGAGCGCTTCGCCGACGCCTCGCCGGCCACGGCGTACTTCTCGCTGCTGGATGAGGGCCTCTACCTGGCCTCGCAATCGACGATGTATCGGATCCTGCGCGCGCACGGCGAGGTTGGCCGGGATCGGCGC
>NZ_JBAHWD010000136.1:0-805 GCF_037044575.1 Nonomuraea sp. LPB2021202275-12-8
CCTGGCACCGCGCCTGCTCCAGCGCCTGCACCACGACATGATCGTCCTGGCCGATCGCAACTTCGCCACCACCGCCCTGATCCAGGACATCGCCGCCACCGGCGCCCATGTGCTGGTCCGGGTCAAAAACGGCCGCCGTCTTCCCGTCCTGGCCCGCCGACACGACGGCTCCTACCTGTCCCGGCTGGGAGCAACCCCGGTACGCGTCATCGACGCCGCCATCACCATCACCACCCGAGCGGGCCACCGCACCGGCGCCTACCGCTTGGTCACCACTCTCACCGACGCCCACCGCCACCCCGCCTGCGAGATCGTGACGCTCTACCACCAGCGCTGGGAGATCGAAACCGCCTACCTGGAGATCAAATCCACCATCCTCGGCGCAAGAGTCCTGCGGGCCCGCACACCCCAAGGCCTGGACCAGGAAATCCACGCCCTGCTGGTCACCTATCAACTCCTGCGCCTGGCCATGGCCGACGCCACCGCCTGCCAGCCCGGCACCGATCCCGACCGGGCCAGCTTCACCATCGCCCTGAACACCGCTCGCGACATGGTCATCCAAGCCGCCGCAGTGATCGCAGACACCACCATCGACCTGCTGGGCACTATCGGATGCCACGTCCTGGCCAACCTCATGCCCGACCGGCGCATCCGCACCCGCCCCCGCATCGTCAAACGCGCCATCTCCAAGTACAACGCAAGGGGCACCGTCGACCGCACCAGCTACAAAGCCACGATCAGCATCGAGATCCGCGCCAGCCCAGAGCCTTGACAAGCTGGCCATGACCTTAACTACACGGCATTG
>NZ_JBAHWD010000137.1:0-796 GCF_037044575.1 Nonomuraea sp. LPB2021202275-12-8
GGCGACGGTCTTGATCACGCGGTTGGTCCCTTCTGAGCCCGCGTTGGTGATGCCGGTCCGGATGAAAGCGAGGATCTGTGGCCACCAGGTCTCGATGGTGCCGGCCAGTCTTTCGAGTTCGGGCAGGCCGGAGGCGGCGCACCGATCGTAGAAGCGGAACAGCCGGTCGGCGATCACGGTTCGGTCAGGATGCGTGCGCGCCAGCGCGAGCACATCCAGCAGGTCTTCCTTGGCGTTCCACGCGGCCAGGATCGGCGCTCCGAGTCGCTTGGGCAGGGCCTGCAGGTCGTCGATCATCGGGTCGAGTTGCGAGCCGTGCATCCGGGCGGCCGAGCGCGTCAGCCGGTTGCGTAGCTCCCACTCCCGGTTGCCCTTGCGGCCACGCCGCCCGCGGACCTGCACGGTCAGCCGGCGCCTCACCTCGGTGACGGCGGCGTTGGCCAGCTGCACCACATGAAAGTGATCGACGACCAGGACCGCGTTCGGCAGCGCGGCCCGGATGGCCGCCTTGAAGATCGTGCACATGTCGATCGCGACGTGCGCCACCTGGTCCTTCCACTTCTGGCCACGTGCCTGCAGCCAGTCGATGACCACCTGCGCGGTCCGGCCCTCCACCTGGCCGAGCAGTCCCTGACCATGCGATAGATCCACGAACCCGACATGCCAGCGGTCCACCGCCGCCTGCCACGCCTGCGCGCTGTCGTCATAGACCCAGCGGGGCCGGCCCCGGCGGGTCTCATCGATGCCCAGCACCGTGACCGGCTGCGGCTCGGCCGGCAGCATCCGCTCGGCATAG
>NZ_JBAHWD010000138.1:0-785 GCF_037044575.1 Nonomuraea sp. LPB2021202275-12-8
ACTCGGCATTCACCCGCCCCCTAAAGGGAACGGTCCCCTGCCTTCGACTTGATGGGCGGATGATCGCAGCGCGCCGGGTCGGCAGGGCGGTTGACGCGGGGCTTGCGGTGGGCGTGGTCCTGGCTACGGTCGGGCCGCTTCTCCTGCCCGATCCCAAACCGTGGTGGATCATCGGGCTGGGGCTGTTGGCGTCGGTGCCGGTGTGGTGGCGTAGGCGGGCGCCGATCGTGGTGGCGGTCGTGGTCGGTGCGGCGATGTCGGTGATGGTGACGCGGGAGAAGCCGTTCCTGCCCTTCGGGCCCTTGCTGGCCGTGTACACGATCGCCGACCTGAGCCCCACCTGGAAGAGGCTGGCGGCGATTCCGGTGATCGTGGCGGCCGTGGGTTCCTCGCTGGTGCTGCCGGGGGAGAACGACGAGACCTTCCGGCTGGTGGGGACCGCCTTCGTGGCCGCGTACGCGCTGGGCACCAGTGCAGGGCGAGCCGCTCGCGAGCTGCCGAGCTGGCCGAGCGGGCGCGGCGGCGGGAGCAGGAGCACATCGCGGCGGCGGCCGAGGAGCGCACCCGGATCGCGCGAGCACCTTGGCGGCGGTGGTGGCGCAGATCTCCCTGGTCGCCTCGATGCCGTTCATGCCCGGCATGTGCACGTCCATGAGGACCACGTCCGGCCGCGGCCTATTGACAGCGGGCCCAGGCCCTCTCGACCGGGATCTCGGCAGAAGACGGCGCGGCGCCCATCGTCGAGGCGGTGAGCCAGCTCCGGGTCCCCCCTTAGGTTCTAGATC
>NZ_JBAHWD010000014.1:0-198619 GCF_037044575.1 Nonomuraea sp. LPB2021202275-12-8
CTGATGGCGCAGCCGGTCCAGCTCGGCTGCTGCCACGGCACGAGGACAAGAGCGCGACCGAGCGGCCGGCCCGCTGCCAGCTGGGAGAACAGACATACGCGCACGAAGCCTCATCGCGCTGTCGCAGGGCCGGACCCGGCCCTGTCCGTACCTCTGCCCGTACCCAAGCCGGTGCCTCTGCTCGGGGTGGTGCCGTACATCGGGAAGCTGCGGTCCAAGCCGGTGAGGCGCAGCACCCTGGACACATGCGGGCGGGCCGCGGCCAGGCCGAGGGCGATGTCCAGGGATCTGGCCTGGTGTTGGACGCCGACCACGACGCCGAGCCCGGCGGCGTCGCAGAACGACACCTCGGACAGGTCGAGGATGAGCAGGCTTGTGCTGTGTTGCAAGGCGCACAGCAGGCGTTCGCGTACCGCCTCGCGGGTGGCGAGGTCGAGCTCGCCGCGCAGGTGAACGACGGTGGCCCCGATAGGGATGAGCCACAGACCTGCCCCGAGGCGGGGGTGGAGGGTGGTCATGAGGTGCTCCGATCGAGGGCATCGGTGGATGCGGGTCTCGCGGCGACAGGGCTCCGCGATGAGGCCGGATGAGGTCGGTGACCCGTGCTGCGACGGTGGCCGGCGGCACCACGCCGTGGGCATCCGCCCCTGGGGCCGGTGGCTCATGAGTGAGCTGGGCCAGGCGTGGGTCAGCCAGGGCGCGCCGATGCCTGCAGGTGGAGACCCTGCACCCGGTCCCAGCCGATGAGCTCGAGTAGGCGTCGCATCTGTGGGGGCACCGACCGCAGGGTCAGGACCTGGTCACCTCCGCCCTCGCGCAGGGCGGCGGCGGCGTTGACCAGGGCGCGCAGGCAGCCGGTGTCGATGAACGTCAGGCCGCTCAGATCGACGCAGGAGCCGGCGTCGCCGCTCGCCATCGTGGCCAGCGCCCGCCTCAGGGCGGGCAAGGTGGAGCGGTCGAGCTCCCCCTCGATCCGCAGGCCCGCGCGGTCGGCGAGCAGGGAGGTGCGCAGAAGCCGGTCGGCCCTGATCGGGGTGGGCGTGATCACTGGTGGATCGACCACGGTTGCGATCACTGAGGCGATCACGGGTGCGGGGGCTTGGGTGCTGTCCGTGGTGTTCATGCCGGGCTCCTACGTAGGGAGTACGGGAGACAAGAGGGCCGCGGGCTTGAGGCGGCATGAACACGTTGCGATGGTGCCAGCGTGAGCGGTGTCGTCCGTGCAGTGATCTGATCATCCAGCAGGTCCGCCGGAGCGGAAACCGCCGATGTCAGCCAGGCTTATCACCACCGGCGATCACCGGTCAGGTGAGGGCGGCGGGATCTCGCCACGAACACCAGGTCCTCCAGGCGCTGCCCGGTCAGACCGGCTCCGACACCGAAGAGGTGCACGCACTCACGCAGCGCCGCCAGGTCGCGGGTGATCGGCCACTGTAACCGGAACTCGGAGATCATGATGAATCGCTCCCTCTCGGTAGGGTGGCCGAACCGCCCATCCCTGGTGCCCAGCCCCGCCCCGTCCTTGTCTGTGATCGCCTTGACCAGCCGACAGCAGATCCAGGGCATGGCCGGACTCGCGCTGTCCGGCATCATCGTCAGCTCTTCCCTGCCATCCCAGCCATCGAGGCGCGCTCAGAGTGGCGATCGCGGCTGGTGATGGGGCTTGCTGCGATTGCTCGTTTCCGCTGGCAGGCCGACCAGGTTGAGTGAACGGGACCAGCCGGCACACCTCGTGCCGGCTGTCGCCTGAGGAGGGTCTTCATGACCCTGAACATCGATGGCATCGAAGTCAGCGCGCGCGGCAGCCTGAACGGTCAGGCGCCACGGTGCGAGCATGTTGATGTATCACCGGGAGCTGAGCAGGGATTACCGCAGTGCGCGGGATGCCTAGCTCTCGGCCTGGCCTGGATGCGGCTGCTGGCGTGCCTGACGTGCGGCTGGGTGGCCTGTTCCGACGATTCGCCGGGCACCCACGCCCGCGAGCACTACCGGGAGACCGACCATCCGGTGGTCACGGCGCTGGGACAGGAGACGGCCTGGCGCTGGTGTTACGTCCACGAACGGACCGTGTGAACAGCATCTTCCCAGTGATAGCCGGCCGTCCCTCAACGCCTCCGGCCCTCCCCGAGCAATTGACGAAGATGGAGGTAGAACGATGCGTATCGTATCGATAGCGCTCATCCTGTGGCTGATCGCCGGCGCCGTCGCCGCAGGCCAACGCGGCTACTACACAGGACCTGTGGAGAACTGCAATCAGGTGGCCACCATCGCGGTGACAATCCTGGCGGGACCCCTCAACTACCTCGGCATGAACCCGAAGATCGCCTGCCAGACGCCCCAGCCCAGCAAGTAGCGCCGGGGCTGTCGAAGCCGCCCGAGGGTCCACAGTGCAGGAAGACGGTTCATATCGCCGACCTCGTGCTCCAGCACCGCTGCGTGCACTGCGTCCCCTCCTCCCGCACCTCCAACCGTCCAGAAACCGTCTGGCGACCCCTGACCGAACCCGTCACGCACTACCCCTGGTCACTGCTGTGGTATCACGCCAGTCCCTCGCCCACCCCGCCGCCGTCATCGACAGCGCCAGACAACTCGCCGAGCGGCTCGGCTGGCTGCGACCCGTCGCCCGGCCCACCGAACCGCCCCCGGGGAAGATGCTCCGCCAGCCGCCGCCGCGATGAGGCTGTCTGACGCGCCGGTATCAACGTTGGTTGCGCCACGTAACCCTTCGCCCTGCTGATCGGTTCTGCAGATGAGTCCTTCCCGGATCGCCTGTTTCCCCGCCCGCACGTGTGGTGTTGGCTCGGGGCGAACGACTTCGACCGTCGGCACCGGCAATCCCGCGGGGGCCGGCCCCCTGCTCGACCGGTCCGGAAGACCGATCCGCGCAGACATCGATGCACCGCCACAGGAGCTCGGCCATGGGCATCATCGCTTGGATCATCCTCGGACTGGTCGCAGGACTGGTGGCCAGAATGCTGGTCCCCGGCAAAGACTCACAAGGCTTGATCATCACCTTCGCGCTCGGCATCGCCGGAGCGTTGCTGGGTGGCTTTGTGGCCACCGAGGTGTTCCACGTCTCGGGCGTCCAGGGGTTCTTCAACCTGTCCACCTGGATCTGCGCCATCGTCGGCGCGGCAGTCCTGCTGATCGGCTACAACCTGATCACCGGCCGGCGTTCGGGCCGCCGCACCGGCCGCTGGGCCGGCCGCCGGTGACCCCGCCCAGCGCACGCTGCGGGGGTGATATGTGATGCACGTCGCCGCAGGCATCTGCTGGAGGCAGACATGTCCACGATGACCTGGACGGCCGTCGCCATGGCGGTGGTCCTGATAGCGGCCATCGGCTTCGTCGTGGTGCGCCGGCGCCGGCAACACCTGCGCCGGCGCTTCGGCCCCGAATACGAACACGCCCTGAACCAACGAGACAGCCGCGGCGAGGCCGAGCAGGAGCTGCGTGCCCGGGAGAAGCGGTTCGCCACCCTCGACATCACCCCGCTGACTCCCGAATCCCGGCAGAGCTACGCCGGGCAATGGACCAGACTCCAGCAACGGTTCGTGGACGCGCCGGGCGCCGCCGTGACCGAGGCCGACGAGTTGGTCACGGCCGCCATGGCCGAGCGCGGATATCCCACCGGAGGCTTCCGGCAGCAGTTGGCGGACCTGTCGGTGGTGCACGGCCGTACCCTGCACCATTACCGACAGGCCCACGAGATCAGCGGACGCGCCACCTCCGGCGAGGCATCCACCGAGGATCTCCGGCAGGCCATGGTGCACTACCGCGCCCTGTTCGAGGAACTCCTCGACGACGGCGACGAGCGCCACCCTCAGCCGGCCAAAGTCCGCGAGGAGCAACCAGCGCTCCAGGACGACTCCCAGCAAAGGTGACTCGATATGGACCTCCGCAACGACTCCGGACGCCTCGATGAGCGACTCGACGAATTCGCCGACACACTGCCGCTGCGGCCTGTACCCATTGACAAGCACAACAACGACGACAGCAACGACAATGCCCAGCCGGCGACACCGTCTGACCGGCTCGTCTTCGACCAGGCCGCCCAACCCCCAACCGCATCCGCATCGCCCGCACCGCCGGTGTCTCCGCTAGCACGACCTTCAGGCGTCCTTCGTCGACGATCCCCGCGATGCGGTGCAACGCGCCGACTCATTGCTGGACGAGGTGATGACCTCGGTCCACCAGGCGTTGGAAGGCCGCATCGGTGAGCCGCAGGACCCGTGGAAGAACACCGGCCATAGCGACACCGAGCAACTGAGGGTGGCTGCGCGTTCCTACCCCGACGGCCGTCAAGGCGCTACGCAAGGCACTGTCCGACAGGCCGCATCTGGAGGGTTGAGATGACCGTGAAGAGCGACGTGAAGTCCGCGGGCCGCCAGGCGGCCTCAAGCCGCTGGCTGGAGTGGCTGGCCCGAGCAGGGTTCGTGGCGTGCGGTGTCAACTACCTGCTGATCGGCGTGCTGGCGGTACAGATCGGCGTGGGCGTCGGCGGTGAGGCGGCCGACGCCTCAGGAGCGATGCACGCCGTCGTCGCCTACCCCGGCGGATTCATCGCCTTGTGGCTGGTCGCCATCGGCTTCGCCGGGCTGGCGTTGTGGCGGCTGGCCGAGGTGGCCTACGGGCAGGCCAGCCCGAACGGGAGAACGGCCGTCAAACGGCTGGCATCACTGGCCCGCGCCATCGTCTACATCGCTCTGTGCATCGGCATCGTCGTCTTCCTGCTCGACGTTGGAAGCCGGCGTTCGGGCAACGACCAGTCCAAGGACGTCACCGCCGCGCTGATGAGCTATCCGGGTGGCCGGTGGCTGGTCCTGCTCATCGGCCTCGGTGTCGTGGCGGTGGGTATCACCATGATCGTGGAAGCCGTCCGCAGAAAGTTCACCGAGAACCTGCACATGACACACATGGGCGTACGCACCCGCGGGACCGTCAAGGTCTTGGGGTTCGTGGGCATCTTCGCGCGCGGCAGCGTGTTCGCCGTCCTCGGCGTGTTCCTCGTCATCACCGCCGCCACGTTCGACTCCAAGAAGGCGCAGGGCCTGGACGGGGCGCTGCGCAAGTTCACGCTGACGCCCCTTGGCCCCTGGCTGCTGGTAGCCGTCGCGCTCGGCCTGGTCACCTTCGGGTGTTACTCCTGCTTCGAGGCCCGCTGGCGCAAGACGGAACCCGGCTAGAGACGACTCCGCGCTGCTGAGCCGCCGGCACTAGCTTGTCCCCGCCCGTTGCCGCTCCCGCCTCGCTGGGGCCGGGAGCGATGCTGGTGGCTCTTCCCAGCCTGAGATCGCTGGCCAGACAGGCCATACCCCGCCTCCTGGAGGCGGGCCACCAGCATCAGGGGAGCCATCCGAACGTTTCCGTTCATCTGGGGGGCCGTCGGCGGTCGGGTCAACCGTATGCTCCTCGACGATCGAACTGCCTTCACCCGGTGGCGGGTAACCGCCGCAGCGTCGCCATTCAGGCGGTTGGCGACGAACGTGTGACACCAGACTACTCGGACGCGATCCGTGCAACCCATGCTCTGTGGCCTGTTCACCGTGGGGCGGCTGGATCGGTTAACACCTCGTCATGGGAGAGTGTTCGGCAAGCCGAATCCGGGTATTCGCACAGGTCGCGCTCCCATGACCAAGGGTTCATGCGCTTCGGCAGACGCCTTCCATCTGTAGTCATGGCCTGTTTTCCGTCTGTTCACTTTGGGTCGTTTGTATCTAAGTGCATCGAGACCAGCTCTCACTACGGAGAAGGACGCATACCGTGACCAGTGGACAGCGCCGCCTCAGCGCGGCGGCGACAGCCGCCATCGTTGTGGCTCTTTCCGCCGCATGTGGCGGCACCAACACCACACCGCCCGCCGGGGACGGCACCGCAAGTGCGGCTGCCACCCAAGGCGCCGGCACTGAGCTGGCAGGCCAGGTCAAGGCTGACGGCTCCAGCACGGTTGCTCCTTTGACGAGCGCCGCGGCCGAGTTCTTCGCCGAAGAGCAGCCCAAGATCAACGTTACCGTCGGTACCTCCGGCACCGGCGGTGGCTTCGAGAAGTTCTGCAACGGCGAGACCGACATCTCCAACGCCTCGCGTCCGATCAAGGACGAGGAGAAGGCCGCTTGCGAGACCAAGGGAGTCAAGTTCACCGAGCTCACGGTCGCGACCGACGCGCTCACCGTAGTGGTCAACAAGGAGAACACCTGGGCGACCTGCCTCACCACCGCGCAGCTCAAGAAGATGTGGGAGCCGGCGGCGGAGGGCAAGATCACCACCTGGAAGCAGGTTGACCCCAAGTTCCCGGACGAGCCCCTGAAGCTGTTCGGCGCGGGCACCGACTCTGGGACCTTCGACTACTTCACCGATGAGATCAACGGCGAAGAGGGCGCGAGCCGCAAGGACTACAGCCCGAGCGAGGACGACAACGTGACCGTCCAGGGCGTTACCGGCTCCAAGGGCGGCCTGGGCTACTTCGGCTTCACCTACTTCGAGGAGAACGCCGACAAGCTGAAGGCTGTTGAGATCGACTCCGGCGAAGGCTGTGTCGCGCCGAGCGTCGAGGCCGCGCAGAACGGCAAGTACACGCCGCTGGCCAGGCCGCTGTTCGTCTACCCGTCCGCCGCGGCGGCCAAGAGGCCCGAGGTCGTAGCCTTCCTCGACTTCTACATCAACAACATCAGCAAGATCACGACCGACGCGAAGTACATCCCGCTGAACTCCGAGCAGGAGGCCAAGCTCAAGACCGACCTCGCCACCCTGAAGACGCAGGCTGGCTGATGGTCGCCCCGCACTCCGCGGCCGCGCCTGGGACATCACGGTCCCTGGCGCGGTCGCGCCCGCGTTACGGTGAGCGAATCATCAAGGCGGTCCTCCTGCTGGCCGCCCTGGTCTCCGTCGCCACCACCATCGGCATCGTGGTGTCGCTCCTCGAACCCACGATCAAATTCTTCGCCGTGATCAGCCCGGTGGAATTCTTCACCTCCACCGACTGGGGCCCGCTGTTCGAGCCTCCTCATTACGGCGTACTGCCGCTGGTCAGTGCGACCCTCATCACGACAGGCATCGCGGTCCTCGTCGCCGTGCCTCTCGGCCTGGGCGCCGCCATCTACCTGTCCGAATACGCCAGGCCGCGCGTCAGGCAGATCTGCAAGCCCGTCCTCGAAGTGCTCGCGGGCATCCCGACCGTGGTCTTCGGATTCTTCGCGCTGAGCTTCGTCACCCCACTGCTGCGGAGCGTCCTCCCCTTCGAGGTCGAGATCTTCAACGCACTGTGCGCGGGCCTCGTCGTCGGCTTCATGATCATCCCGATCGTCGCATCCCTCTCCGAGGATGCGATGACAGCGGTGCCGAGCGGGCTGCGCGAAGGTTCGTACGCGCTGGGATCCTCCAAGATGACGACCTCGCTCCGAGTCGTCCTTCCTGCCGCCTTCTCCGGCATCGTCGCGGCCGTCATCCTCGCGATCTCACGTGGCGCCGGCGAGACGATGATCGTCTACATCGCCGGCGGCGGCCAGCCCAACTTCACCTTCGACCTCGGTAAGGCCATGCAAACCATGGCCGCGTTCATCGCCCAGGCCGGCTCCGGAGACGTGCCGATCGGCACCGTCGACTACAACACCATCTTCGCAGTGGGATCACTGCTCTTTGTGATGACGTTCGCGATGAACTACGTCAGTGCCCGTCTGGTGCGAAGGTTCCGTGAGGTGTACGAGTAATGGCCGTTCTCTCGACACCGCGCTCTGCCGTACAGCTGGCGAGCAAGGGGCGACCGGTCAGGGAACACCTGTTCCGGACCGCCCTGATCGCCAGCCTGGGGATCGCGTTCGTCTTCCTGCTCGCCCTGCTCTCCTACGTGTTCATGGAAGGCTGGCCAAGGCTCGACGCCCGCCTGTGGGAGAACATGCCCTCGGTGCGCAACCCGGAGATCGCCGGAGCGCAGTCCGCCATCACGGGCACGCTCTGGGTCATCTCGCTGACCGCGCTCCTCACCCTGCCGACCGGCATAGCGGCAGCGATCTATCTGGAGGAGTACGCCGACAAGACCCGCTGGTGGAACCGGGTCATCGAGCTGAACATCCAGAACCTGGCCGCAATCCCGTCGATCGTCTACGGCATTCTCGGCCTGGGCATCATCGCCCGCACGTTCGGCCTGGGCTTCAGCGTGATCACCGCGTCGATCACTCTCGGGCTTTTGGTCCTGCCCATTGTGATCATCGCCTCGCGTGAGGCGATTCGCGCGGTTCCGCCGTCCATCCGCGAGGGCTCGCTCGCCCTCGGGGCCACACAGTGGCAAACGATCTCCCGGCAGGTGCTCCCCGCCTCGATCCCCGGCATCGCGACCGGCTCCATCCTTGCGCTCTCCCGAGCGATCGGTGAGGCGGCCCCGCTGCTCATGCTGGGTGCTGTGTCCTTCATCCGCTTCAACCCGGACGGGATCTTCGCCAGCTACACCGTCCTGCCGATCCAGATTTTCAATTGGATCTCCCAATCGCGCGAAGGTTTCCACATCCTGGCCGCGGCGGCGATCGTGATCCTGCTCCTGATCCTGCTGCTGATGAACTCTGTCGCCATCTGGCTCCGTAACCGCTACCAGAAGCGCTGGTGAGGGAAGACAATGACTGAAGTAGGAACCCCCATGCCGAACCTGACAGTCCGCGGGCCGGAGACGCCTAGGAACGCCGAATCCCTCGACCCGGTTTTCACCGTCTCCGATCTCAGTGTCTTCTACGGCGACTACGAGGCCGTTCGCGAGGTCGACCTGTCCATCGGCAACCGCGAGATCACCGCGATGATCGGCCCCTCCGGTTGCGGCAAGAGCACGGTATTGCGCTGCTTCAACCGGATGAACGACCTCATCCCCGGCGCCCGCGCCGCCGGCAAGATCCTGTACCACGGCGAGGACCTCTACGGCGACCACGTGGACCCAATCGAGGTGCGGCGGCGCATCGGTATGGTCTTCCAGAAGCCGAACCCCTTCCCCAAGTCGATTTTCGACAACATCGCCTACGGCCCCCGCGTCAACGGCATCAAGGGCAAGATGGACGACCTGGTCGAGCAGGCCCTCACCCAGGCCGCCCTTTGGGACGAGGTCAAGGACAAGCTCAAGCAGAACGCCCTGTCCCTGTCCGGTGGCCAGCAGCAGCGTCTCTGCATCGCGCGGGCAATCGCCGTCAAGCCCGAGGTCATCCTGATGGATGAGCCCTGCTCGGCCCTGGACCCCATCGCCACCACCAAGATCGAAGACCTGATGCAGAACCTGGCACGTGACTACACGATCGTCATCGTCACGCACAACATGCAGCAGGCCGCCCGCGTGTCCAACCGCACCGCCTTTTTCACTGCGGACGTCGACAGCAAGGGCGAGAGGCACGGCCGCCTGGTCGAGTTCGACGAGACCAGCCGCATCTTCACCAATCCGACCGACAAGCGCACGGAGGACTACATCACCGGGCGCTTCGGGTGACCCAACTCAGAGGAGGACCCGGGTGATCCAGCCGCAGGCAATACTCGACGGGGGCGAGGAAGCCCGCAGCGGCGAGGGCCTTACGCGGGCGCGTCCTGGGGCGCCCACCGTTCCCATGCTGCTGGTGGCTGACCCTGACACGGCCGGCGTCCAGGAGCTTGCGGACGCTCTCGGGCGAGAGGGCGTCGACGTGACAGGTGTGCCCGACGGCGCTCAAGCCCTCCTCCAGGCTGGGGCGCTGCGGCCGGACGTCGTGCTGGTGAGCGCCTCGCTTCCACTCATCAGCGCGGTGGACTTCGTCAAGGCGATCCGCGCCAGCCGGCCGGTGCCCGTCCTTCTGGGCGTCGGCGAAGGACACGCGGAACTGGCGGTTCAGGCGCTCGCAGCGGGGGCTACCGCCTGCATCGCCATGCCTTACCGGCTGCATGAGCTGTTGCCGTTGGTCCAGGCCACGGCATCAGGCGAGGCCAGCGGCAACAGGATCCTCGTGGTGGGCAATGTGGAGCTCGACATCAACGCCTACCAGGTCCGGGTCGCCGGCGAGTTGGTGCATCTACCGCTCCGTGAGTTCGAGCTGCTGCATTACCTGATGCGGAACCTGGATCGGACCGTCACCCGCGAGCAGATCATGCGTCAGGTCTGGCATGCCTCCGGCGACAATGTCGCTACCAACACGATCGCCGTACACGTGAAGCGGCTGCGAGCACGGCTTGGAGACATCGACGACACCGTGATTCAAACTGTCCGCGGCGTCGGCTATCGCCTGGCCTCTCCTTCACCCGGTGCGGGACGCTGAGGTCGAAAAGGTATCGGCGAGCTCCCTGCAGTCATTCGGCTGGGAGCTCGGGTTAGGCATCTTCAGCGTCGCAGCCTGTGCGACGCCATCTGTTCACGTTCCGTTCGCTGACTGAGCATCGATGAATGTCAATATCGATAGCAATCGATGCCAGCAAGGGGCCTGCCCGGTATACCCGGGTAAGCGCTACCTGGACTGGGAACTGGTCGACCTGGCGGGCAAGACGGTCGAGGAGATCCGGCCGATCCGCGACGAGATCGAGCGCCGCGCCCGCGCCCTCCTGATGGAACTCGAGGTGCCGGTGAGCTGAGCCCACCGTTTCCAGCACCCATAGATATCTGTCAATATAGATAGAGATTGACATAGATGGATGCCCATGCAGGGAGAATCAATGGAACTGCTCCAGCTGCTGGAGTGCAGTCCGCCGCTCGCGCGAGAGCCGCTCGACGCCGAGCGAGCCGCCGGAGTGGCACGCGTCTTCAAGGCCCTGGGCGATCCCGTGCGGTTGCGCATTCTGTCGATCGTGGCCAGCCATGCAGGCGGCGAAGTCTGCGTGTGCGACATCACTGACGCGTTCGAGCTGTCGCAACCGACGATCAGCCATCACCTGAAGGTTCTCAAGGACGTCGGTCTGCTCGTTTCCGAACGCCGCGCTTCCTGGGTCTACTACCGACTGGTGCCGGAGACACTCGCCGAGTTGTCGGGGCTGCTCAACACGCCGGCCACGGTCTGAGACGAGGAGGCGTTGTGTCAACCACAGACGTGACGGGCAGGGCGCCGGCGGTGATCGGGGGGTTGTCCACACTCGATCGGTTCCTACCGGTGTGGATCGGCCTGGCTATGGCCGCCGGACTTCTGCTCGGGCGCCTGGTGCCCGGCCTCGACACGGCGCTGGAGGCGGTGAAGATCGGTGAGATCTCGTTGCCTATCGCTCTGGGGCTCCTGCTGATGATGTATCCAGTGCTGGCCAAGGTCCGCTATGACCGGCTCGACACGGTCACCGGCGACCGCCGGATGCTCATCTCGTCCCTGGTCCTGAACTGGATCGTCGGGCCCGCCCTGATGTTCGTACTGGCCTGGACCTTCCTGGCCGACCTGCCTGAGTATCGGACCGGTCTGATCATCGTCGGTCTGGCCCGCTGTATCGCCATGGTCCTCATCTGGAACGACCTGGCCTGCGGTAACCGGGAGGCCGCCGCCGTCCTGGTCGCCCTCAACTCGATCTTCCAGGTCGTCGCCTTCGGCGCTCTCGGCTGGTTCTACCTCCAAGTCCTGCCCGGCTGGCTCGGACTGTCCCAGGCTGCGCTGGAC
This sequence comes from Nonomuraea sp. LPB2021202275-12-8, assembly GCF_037044575.1. Taxonomy (NCBI): domain Bacteria; kingdom Bacillati; phylum Actinomycetota; class Actinomycetes; order Streptosporangiales; family Streptosporangiaceae; genus Nonomuraea; species Nonomuraea sp. LPB2021202275-12-8. The sequence goes on from NZ_JBAHWD010000014.1 coordinate 11,562, forward strand.
ATCTCCATGTGGGACATAGCTCAGTACGTCCTCATCTTCCTCGGCATCCCGCTCGCGGCCGGATATCTCTCTCGCAAGCTGGGCGAACGAGCCAAGGGACGGGAATGGTACGAGACCCGCTTCCTGCCGAAGATCAGCCCGATCGCCCTCTACGGCTTGCTGTTCACCATCGTGATCCTGTTCGCCCTGCAGGGGCACACCATCAGCGAACGGCCGCTTGACGTGGTCCGCATCGCCCTGCCTCTGCTGGTCTACTTCTTCCTTGTGTGGGGCGGCGCCTTCCTGACCGGCCGGGCGGTCGGCCTGGGGTACGACCGCACCGCCACCCTCGCCTTCACCGCTGCTGGCAACAACTTCGAGCTGGCCATCGCGGTCGCGGTCGGCGTCTTCGGCGTCACCTCCGGCCAAGCGCTTGCCGGCGTCGTCGGCCCACTCATCGAAGTGCCCGTCCTGGTCGCCCTGGTGTACGTCAGCCTGTGGGGTCGACGTCTGTTCAGTAAGGAGCCCGCCAATGCCTAGCGTCCTGTTCGTCTGCGTCCATAACGCCGGGCGCTCCCAGATGGCCGCCGGTTGGCTGACTCACCTGGCCGGGGAGCGCATCGAGGTCCGCTCGGCCGGATCAGCCCCTGCCGAGCAGATCAACCCGGTGGCCGTCGAGGCCATGCGCGAGGCCGGCATCGACATCACCGGCGCTCAGCCCAAGATTCTCACTGCCGACGCTGTCCAAGCCTCCGACGTGGTGATCACCATGGGGTGCGGGGACGCCTGCCCGATCTTCCCAGGCAAACGTTACGAAGACTGGAAGCTGGAAGACCCGGCCGGGCAGGACATCGAGGCCGTACGCCCGATCCGCGAGGAGATTCGCGCCCGGGTCGAAAAGCTTGTCAGCGAGCTGGTGCCGGGCTGAGCAGGTGCCCACGCGGGAGCACCTGCCGTACGGCGCTCCCGCGCGGCTCGTTCGCCTCTGTGCTGGAGGTGGCCAGCAACGCCACGGTGGCGACCAGCAGGCGTGCGGCGGCCAGCAAGGTGGCCGCCTCGACGCGCTCGACGGTCTCGGCCGGGGTCTGGTAGCCGGGCATGCCCATGCCGATGCCGATCGCGGCCAGCCCAGCTGAGGCGTAGCGGCGGTTGTCGGAGGCCATCGACCCGGCTCGCAGCGGTAGCCCGGTCAGCCGCCCGGCCTGATCCAGGGTGGCCAGCAGGGCATGGGCGGGCCCGCCCGCCTCGATGGAGGCGGCTTGGTGCAGCTGCGCGGCTCCGTCCAGGTTGATCACCACGGTGCCTGGCGGTACCTGGGGAGCGTGGTGGGCCGACCCCCAGGCGCCCGTCTCCTCTGCGTCCAGAAAGGCCACCGACAGGTCCAACGGCGCGCTCAACCCGGAGGACAGGACGCGGGCGGCTTCCAAGACCGCGGCCACGCCAGAGGCGTTGTCGGCTGCCGCGGGCAACCGGCGCTGCGGGTCGTCGCCCACCCCATCGAAGTGCGCGGTCAGCAGCACGCGAGCCACACCGGGGACGTGCCGGCCGGTGCTGGGCAGGCGGGCATGGACGTTCAGCCCTTCGGTGGCGACTGAGCGCAGCGGGATGGATCCGGTCACCTGCACCTGGGCGGGCGTCCCGCCTCCAGCCAGCGTGTCGGCCAGGTGCCGGTGCAGGTCGGTGCGCATCCCGATAACCGGCACTGCCCGGACGGTCGGGCCGGCGATCATCTTGGGCATCCAGCCGCCCTCGTCGACGCCGCGCGCCATCAGCACGCCTACCGCGCCCTCAGCCTCGGCCCGGTCGCAGGCCCGGGCCCAATCGCCGGCTTCGGCCAGAACCCACCGGTCGCGCACGTCAGCGGAGTCGGCAGGCACCAGGGGCGCCGTCTGCGGTTGAGACATTTCAGCCGAGGCCAGGTGCTCGACGAACTCGCGGCGATGCTCCAGCCGACGCATCCGCTCGCCGATGCTCCATCGCAGGACCGGCGTGCGATACAGCTCGCGCACGGTGCTGACGGGGAAGGGATCGAGCTCAACCTCGGCGTCCAGGGCGCGCAACTGCCGGGCGAGCCAGTCGGCCGCGGCCCGGCCGCCTGGCGTCCCCACCCGGCGGCCGGTGAACTCGTCTGCGGCCAGTTCCCGCACGGTGGCCAGCATCCGCTGCGCCGAGACCTGCTCCATCAGGGCCGCCAGTTCCTGCCCCGACCCACTCGGCGACAAGGCTGGTGTTTCGGCCGAGGACTGGGAGGTCATCCGCAGCATCCGGCGGCTGGGCTGTCGGTGGACTGTGCGTTGGCCGAAGCTGGAGCCTGCCCGCAGCATCCGGCCTCGCCGGCCTCGCTGGCCGCGGCCTGGCTTCCGCAGCAGGAGGTCACCGCCTCGGCAGCCGCGCCGGCGTCCGGTACAGAGGCCGAGCTGCCACAACACCCTCCCGCGGCCGGCGGAGCGAACGCCTCGTCCAGGCTTCCGATAAATCCACCACTGATGTCGTTCGTCATTGCGGGTCTCCCTTTCGTAACGGCAGTGAGCATCAGACGGCCACCTCGCCACTTAGATGAATGTCTAAGCAAGGCCACCCTGTCATGATACTTAGATGTTCGTCAAGTTAGAGCGATATCTAATCAGTTCCCGCTCTAGGAGGCCACGGTCAGGAGATCAGGGCCGGACCCCAAGGGGGCAGGCGGCTAGCGGGGATGGGCGGCCAGATGGTGCATCACCTGGGCCACCGCGGTGCGGGCCGTACGGTCGGCACCGATGAGGGTGGCGGAGGCAGGCCCGGTCCAGTCGCCGTAGCCGAGCAGGTGCAGGCGGGGCTCGTCCAGAGCGCGGGTGCCTTCGGTGGGAATGAGGCCGCCTGCACCGCGCAGGCGTAGCGGGGCCAGATGTCCGAGATCGGGCCGGAAGCCGGTACACCAGATGATGGCGTCGCAGGCGAGTTGACTGCCATCACTCCAGGCGACGCCTCGGGGGGTGATGCGGCTGAACATGGGCTCGGCCTTGAGCGCGCCCCGGTCACGGGCCTCCCGCACCGGCGGGACGGCCACGATGTCGCCCAGGCCGCCGACGCCGGCAAACGCTCTGCCCGGCGAGCACGGCCTGGTGACGGCGGGTGGTCAGCGCGAACAGGGTCCGGCCATCTACCAGCAGCATGGGCGGCCTTCGCGCGGCGCAGGTAGTAGCCCGCCGCGAGTCCCGCCTGCCCACCGCCGATGACGACGACGTCGACGGTGGCGGCGGCGGGGAGCGTCGGTCATCCGGTGGTGAGCTCCAGCTCGACCGACCTGGGGGCGGGTTCTGCCAGCGGGGCGAACAGGGCGCCGAGCTTGTTCACCGCCGCGGGGACGATCCAGTAGTAGACCCAGGTGCCACGCCGTTCGGAATCGATGAGCCCGGCGGTGCGCAGCACCTTGAGGTGGTGGGAGATGGTGGGCGCGCTCAGGTCGAAGCCCGGGGTCAGGTCGCACACGCAGGCCTCGCCACCGGCGTGGGAACCGATCATTGACAGCAGGCGCAGCCGTACAGGATCGGCGACGGCCTTGAGCATGACCGCGAGGTCTGCCGCGTCGCCCTCGCTGAGCGGTTCGCGGGCGATCGGCGCGCAGCACTGGATGGTGACGGCGGTCATGACGACACTCCCTGATTCGACATCTGTCTAAATTATACGCGGTGGTAGGCCACCAGCGCGAACGCGGCGATCGCACAGGCGGCGGCCACGGCCCCCATGACCCAGCCGTAACCGGCCACTTGAGCCAGCGCGACCGCTCCGAGCGGGGCCAGCGCCTTGTCGGCGACGGAGAAGGCAGCAACGCGGCCCGACAAGGTGGCGTAGGCAGCGGTGCCGTACCGGCCGACCAGCAGGTGCGGCAGGGTGATGGAGGCGATGCCGAAGCCCAGCCCGAATCCCAGCACGCAGCCGATGGCGCCCGGCACCGTGTGCCCGACCAGCGGCAGCAGCAGGACGGCGACGCCCTGCAGGGCGAAGATCGCAGCGGCGATGAGGGCGGCGGGCAGCCGGCGTTGCAGGCCGGTGGTGAGCAGGCGTCCGGTCACTGACAACACCCCCAGAAGTCCGGCCAGCGTGGCCGCCAGGACGGGCGAGTGCCCGAGGTGGATGAGGTAAGTGATGAGCAGGACGGCCATCACCGCCGCCGCGCCCCCGTTGGCAGTGAAGGCGAGCACCAGCAGCCAAAACGGCCGCCGGCGGATGGCGGCCTTGACGATATCGGCACGCTCTTGTGCGGTGGCGGGCTCGCGCTTGGCGTGGGGGCGGCGGCGCAGGACCAGCGCGTGCAAGGGGATCGCGGCCACGCCGTAGATCAGCGCCAGGACGACCAGGGCCTGGCGCCAGCCGTACCCCTGCACCAGCAGTCCGGTGAGCGGCAGGAAGATCGAGGAGGCGAAGCCGGCCACGACCGTGAGCGCGAGCAGAGCGCCTGCCCGGCCGCTTTCCCGGGCAGGACCGTCGAACCAGCTGACGATGACGGCGAAGGCGGACTCATACAGCACCATGGCGCAGGCGATGCCCATCGCGGCGAACACCGCGTACAGCTGCCACAGGCTTTCCACCCGCGACCAGGCCAGCACGGCGCTCGCGCCGAGAATCGATCCGGCGGTCATGATGCCACGGCCGCCGCGGGCATCCAGGCGGCGGCCGACCAGCGGCGCGCACAGCGCGGCGATCAGGATCGAGCCGGTGAGCGCGGCGGCGATCTGGGCGTTGGTGGCGTGCAGGTCGCGGGCCATCGGCGCGAGGAAGACGGAGAAGGCGTAGTACAGCACGCCGTAGCCGATGGTCTGGGTAACGGCCAGCGCGGCGACGATCCGCCAGCCGCGGCCGGAATGCGGCGGACCGCCGCCCCAGGTGGGTGGGGCGGCGGTCTCGGCGGTGGAACTCACTCCGCCTCGCTGGAGCAGGCGATCAGGCGGCGGCCGTCCGCGGTCGTCGTCCACTCATCCCCCGTTTCGGCGATGAAGCCCTGGGCCTCCAGCCGCCAGGCCAAGGTCGCGGCCATGCGGGCGATGGCCGGTGCGAAGCCCGGGTTGCTGCTGGATCGTCGGGCGCTGACCAACTGGCGGCCCAGCTCTTGTGTGTGCAACCGGCCGTGGTCGCAGATGAGGCGCAAGGCCTCCTTCTGAGCGGCGGTGGGGTATCCGTCTGACATGTCAATCCCTGCCTTCAGCCGCAGCAGCCGCCGTCGTTGGAGGCGCCGACGGTGGCCAGCGGCAGCGGGGTGGCGAGCAGGCCGCCGCTGATGCCGGTGGCCAGGCCAACGCGCTGCTCCTGGGCCTCGGCGAGGTTGGAGGAGCACACGCCGGTCTCCGGCAGGTCGAGCTGCACGTCACGGGCCCCCTCCCAATCGCCGGCGATGGCGGCGACGACCGAGCGGACCTGCTCATAACCGGTGGCCATCAGGAACGTCGGGGCGCGGCCGTAGCTCTTGACGCCGACGGCGTAGTAGCCGGGCTCGGGGTGGGACAGCTCGTCGACGCCGTGCGCGGGCACGGTGCCGCAGGAGTGCTGGTTGGGGTCGATCAGCGGGGCCAGCTGCCGGGTGGAGCCGAGGATCGGGTCCAGGTCCAGACGCAGCTCAGAGGCGATGGAATGATCAGGCCGGTAGCCGGTCGCAGCCACGATGCGGTCCACGGTGACGGACTGCTCGGCGCCGGCCGGGTCACGGCTTACCACGCTCACCTGATCGCCGCTTCGGGTGGCGGAGTGGGCGAAGAAGCCGGTCAGCAGATGGATGCGCCCTGATTCGACGTGCGCGCGCAGACGAGTGCCGAGCGCACCACGGGCGGGCAGCGCGTCCGCGGCACCGCCGCCATAGGTACGGCTGGCGCTGCCCGCGCGGATCGCCCAGGTGATCTGAGTGTCGTCGAGCTGCGCGAGGGCGAGCAGGGTAGTGGCGGCCGAGTGGCCGGCGCCCACGACCAGCGTGTGCTTGCCCTCGTAGGCTTCACGGTCGGTGCCGAGCACGTCGGGGAGGGCGTGGTCGACCAGCTCGCCCGCCTCCGCCTCGCCGTAGGCGGGCAGGCCGCTCGCGCCCAGGACGTTCGGCGTGAAGTAGGTGCCAGAGGCGTCGATGATCGAGCGCGCCTGCACCTCCTCGCCTCCTTCGAGACGGATCAGGAACGGGACGTCTTCGCGGCCGTTGGTCCGGACCCGGTCATAGCCGAGGCGGCTGATCGCCGTCACCTTGGCGCCGAGCCGTACTTTGTCGCCGAACTGCTTGGCCAGCGGAGCGAGATAATCAGTGATCAGATCGGCGCCGGTGGGCAGCCATTCGGGGTCCGGCTCGCTCCAGCCGTCGGCCTCCAGCAGGCGCTTGGCGGCGGCGTCGATGTTGAACTTCCACGGGCTGAACACCCGGACGTGGCCCCACTGGGCGACCGAGGCGGCTACCTGCTCGCCGGCCTCCAGGACCAGGAAGTCCTGGCCGCGCTCGGCCAGGTGCGCGGCGGCGGCCAGGCCGACCGGGCCTGCGCCGATCACCACGACCGGCAGCGCTGCGGCGGCAACGGAGGTTGCGGTCTGCTCAAGCTCAAGGGACGCGGTGGTGCCGCAGCAACTGTCGCTCATGATGGCTTCTCCTGGATCTCGGAAGGGGCTTAGCGGAAGAGCAGGAAGGAGGTGCGCGCGCGGTCCAGCGAGGCGCTCGCGCGACAGGCGGTGTCACAGACCTCGCCGTGGGTCTCGTCGAAGGCGAAGTCGGCGGTGGAGCGGAACCGGCGGAGCAGAGCGCGCATCGCGCACCTCCTGTTTAGAAGCTTGTCGAAGTAGTGAGTAGATTGCCTCATTGATTAGAGCTATGTCAAATTAGAGGAGCACCTAACCCGCGAAGTGCATCCGTACCGCGTCGGCCGCGTCTACCCGAGTGAATCGTCCGAACCGACATGGAGGCACCCGATGACCAGCCCGTGCTGCACGCCCACCGCACAGGAGACCTGCTGCGCCCTCGAAGCCAAGGCCGCGTGCTGCGGCGTCGTTGAAGGCGCAGCGCCCGGCGAAGCGCCGAGCAGCTGCGGCTGCCAGTAGCCACTCGACAGGAATCTCACCTCATGACCCAGGCCGACCCCGCCGCCCTCTGGCAGCAGATGCGCGAGCGCCTCGTCGCCTTCGTGGCCCGCCGCATCGACCAGCCCGCCGACGCCGAGGACATCGTTCAGGAGGTCTTTCTGAAGATGAGCCGCGCCATCGACAGCGTCCATCAGCAGGAACGGCTGGAGGCCTGGGTCTACCAGATCACCCGCAACGCCATCATCGACTACCACCGCCACTCCTCGACGATCGCCCGAACCCGCGCCCAAGCCGCTACCGACCGCAGCCTGCGGCCCGGTGAGATCGACGCCGAGGAGACGGCCCTGCTGGCGCAGTGCCTGAAACCACTGGTCACAAGATTGCCGGAGCCATATCGCGAGGCGATCACCTGGACCGAGTACGAGGGCCTGACCCAGGCCGAGGCGGCTCAGCGTGCCCGCATCTCCGTCCCCGGCATGAAGTCGCGAGTGCAACGCGCGCGCAGGCAACTGGGGGACCTGCTGGCCGCGTGCTGTCGCATCGAGCTCGACGCGCGCAAGGCGGTCCGCTCCGTCGAGAACCATGGACCCTGCCCCTGCTGAAGCTCAGCCGCAGCCGCCGCTCGGACCGCACTCAGCGGGCGGGCAGCACGCCTGCAGGCTGGCCTGCAGATCACTCAGCGCCTGGCCAATCCTGGCAGGGTCAGCGCGGTAGTAGACCGTCTTCCACTCCCGCCGCGAGGTCAGCACGCCACCAACGCGCAGGGTCGCCAGGTGAGTGGAGGCGGCCGACTGCGCCAGCGACATACGCTCGGCGACCTCGTTGACGGTCAGCTCGATCCCGCCGGAGAACAGCATGAGGATCTGCTGGCGGGTGTCGCTGGCCATCGCCTTGAGAAACCCGCGCGCCGCCTCGGTCAGCTCGATCGCATCCGTGCTCATGGTCATAGCATCACCCCACACCATCATATTGTCATTTCATGATTTGAGGATATGATCCGATCATGACTTCTTCAGACACGTTCGAAACCCTTGACGTCGTTGTCATCGGCGGCGGCCAGTCCGGCCTGGCCGCCGCACGCGCCCTGGTGGACGCCGGGCTGAGCCCCGTTGTCCTGGAGGCCGGCGATCAGGCCACAGGCTCGTGGCCCGCGTACTACGACAGCCTCACCCTGTTCTCCCCCGCCCGGCACAGCACGCTGCCCGGTCTGCCGTTCCCTGGCGATCCCGACCGCTACCCGCACCGCGACGAGGTCGTCGCCTACCTGGCCCGCTTCGCCGCCCAGGTGCAGGCCGGCGGCGCCGAGATCCGCACTGGGACCCGGGTAAGGGCTGTCGAACCTGATGGCCGGGGCGGCTTCGTCGTGCGCACCGCGGACGGCTCGCAACTGCACGTCCGGGGCGTGGTAGCGGCCAGCGGCTCCTTCGGCAACCCGCACGTTCCGGCCCTGCCCGGCCAGGATGCCTTCACGGGTCGGCTGTTGCACGTGGCCGACTACCGCGAGCCCAAGCCGTACACCGGCCAGCGCGTCATCGTCGTCGGCGGCGGCAACTCCGCCGTCCAGGTCGGGCACGAACTCGCCGAGGTCGCCACGGTCACCCTGGCCACCCACGCCCCCATCGCCTTCGCGCCCCAAATCATCGGCGGCCACGACATCCACCACTGGCTCACCACCACCGGCTTCGACCAGCTGCCACCCGCCTGGCTGGCGGCGCTGCTGGGCGCGCCCCTGGTGCTCGACGAGGGCCACTACCGGGCCGCGTTCGAAGCCGGTCTGTGGGACCGCAAGCCCATGTTCACCGGTTTCGACGGCGACCGAGTGATCTGGGCCGACAGCACGCCCGAGCAGGTCGACACCGTGCTGTTCGCCACCGGCTACCGGCCGAACCTCGACTACCTGCGCCCACTCGGCGCCCTCGACGACACCGGCTCGCCCCTGCACACGGGCGGCATCTCCACCACCTGCCCCGGACTCGTCTACGTCGGGCTGGAGTTCCAGCGCTCCTTCGCCTCCAACACCCTGCGCGGGGTGATCCACGACGCCGAGTACGTCACCGCCCCGCTGGCCGCACACGTGCGCGGCGGCGCCGCCGCGGTCTTCGGAGGGGCCTGAGCATGGGATCGCCGGTCGTCACCGCCGGCCTGGTCGTGCTGCTGGTGGCGACCATGCTCACCATCGGCACCACGCTCACCGTGGAAGGCTTCACCGCCTTGCTGCGCCGCCCGCGCGCGCTGGTGGCGGCCACCGCGGTGAACGTCGTCGTGGTACCGGCGCTCGCGGTGGCGCTGGTGCACGGCCTGGCGCTGGACGGGCCGGTCGCCTACGGGATCGTTCTGGCCGCAGCCGGCGGGGGCACCGGGACGCTGCTGGCCTACCACGCCCGCGGCGATCTGGCCCTGGGCGTGAGCCTGCAGGCCGCGCTCGCCGTCCTCGGTCTGCTCGCCGTGCCCGCCTGGAGCCTGGCCGCGCCCGACGCCGGCGCGGCTATCGGCGGCGCCGCCACCGCTCAGGTGGTCGCGATGCTCATCGCCCAGCTGATCCCCATCGCAGCGGGCATGTGGATACGCGCCCGGCGACCGGCCCTGGCCGAGCGGGTGCACAAGCTCAGCCGCAAGGTGGCCGACGTGCTGCTGGTGACGATGACCGTCTACATCCTGGCCACCACCGCCACCCAACTGGCCACCATCCCCGCCGCCGGCTACGCCACCTTCGCCCTGCTGGCGCTGGTGTGCCTGGCCGCCTACACCACCCCCGCCCTGGCCACCCCGGCCACCCGACGGGCGGTGACGCCATCGGCATGAAGAGCTACGGCCGCGCCCCGACCTTCCTGCTGGCGACCGGGTACGAGCAGGCCCGTTCCGTCATCGCCGCGCTCGACGGTGACTGGGCGGCGGCGGGACGTCCAGCTTGACCTACCCGAATCCGGCGTCTGCTCCGTCACTCTGGCGGTGCGCGCCATCGCCGACGACTTCGGCCTGCCGCCGGACACCCCCGCCAAGCTCATGGCCGCCACCACGCGGCACCTCGGCCAGCAGGCCAACGCCGCCGACGCGGTGCTGGCGGCGGCGACCGAGCTGGGCATCGACCCGGCAGCGGCTGTCAAACTGGCGGCGCTGGCCGGATAGCCATTGCGGCTGATGGGACATATCGCCGACCTGCGCTCAGGCCAGGACGGGCGCGGTGTCAGATTCGATTTGAATCCAATATCGCGCTTAGGTCTCCCGCCGTCGCTCAGGCAGATCCGCTGCGTGGCCCGCACTTCAACGTCGCGCCTCCCAGCGGCATCACTCCTGGTAGCCGGACCGGAAAGGCGCCGACCCACGGATACCTGTCGTCGGGCAGCTACCTCACCGGGGACATTGATCACCGAGGCCATACATCTGCCTCCGGAACAACGTCAGGCCATACGCCGGCTCCAGGCGAGTGGGTGCAGTTGGTCATTACCGAGCGTCCCGAAGTCGCAGAAGGCGACGCGCGGGTCATCGTGCACGCGGTATTCACGGCCGTCAACGACCTCGCCAGGATCGAGCACCTACGGGAGCGGCCGCACCTGTCCGATGATCTGCTGGAGGTGGCGCGCGCGATACTGCTCGCAACACAATGATCGGCCTGTAGGAACCAGTGCCGGCAACCGGGCGGAGGCCACAGACGAAAAGCGCCCCTTGGGGTGGGAGGAAAGGAAGTGTCTAAGGACCAATCCACACAGCCAAGAAGGCGCCTTTCATCCAAAGATTATCATTTGGGACGGTTCGCGGCCCTCCTGAAGTCCGGTCCGCCGAGCGGGGCATTCCGCCCCGAACTTGCGTAGGCTGAGCCGACGGTTTTACAGCGCGTGACCGTTCTCAGCAGTTCACCGTCGTTGACCTGGAAGCATGCATCCATCTGTGCCGAGTTCGACCTTGATCGTTGCACGCATATTGCATGCCTCCTCAGCACCCGCCAGGATGGCCTCGACACCCCGAGCGGATCTTAAGGTGCCGATCCCGTACAGGGTCTATGCGGCAAAGGCACTAGCAATCACACCAGGGCAGCACTATGAGCACTGCCACAGAAAGCGGCCCTCTTTGCCGTCAGCGCTGAGAAATCCGTAGCCAACACCAGCGTCGCCAAAGTTGACTTGATAGAACTCGTCTCCGCCCTCAAGCTGGAACAGGAAGCTCCAATCCCCGGGCGGGTACTCCTCGTCCTGGAGCCAGGTGGGGGAACCGCCAAGCCGGTTGTCCCAGCCCTTTCTGAGCTCGGCAGGACTGGTCGGCATGAGTTCCACGGCAAGATCCTCACTCATCGTGGGGCCCTCGGCATCGTCGGTCACTGTAATGAAGGACGGCACACGTCCGGGCTGCACGATCAGCGCGTTCTCGCCACCCTCGCTCTCCCAAGTACCGTCGACGTAGTCCTCACCACCGGTCATAAACAGATAAGCAATCCGGACCTCCTTACCAGGAAGCCGAAACTGGCCGAGGAACATCATCGGTGTTTCCAACTCGGTGGACAGCGGCCACTGCGGCTTGTCGACCCATACCGGCTGGCCGCCCAACTTGGTCACTGGCTCCAGGATGGCCGCGTCAGGTTTGCTGAGCACAAGGCGGCAGGGGGATTCGCTGATCGTCATGGAGGCAGACCGTAGCGCTCACGACCGACAAGACGCCTTCCGGTCCCTCCTTGCCGTCGATCTCCCACTCTCCCAGGCCGCCAGCACAACCGCCTGGCGAGCAGCAGTTTCGGCAAACAGCGCCACCGTCCGGTCCGGTGTCTGCGATGAGATGTGCCCCACTGTGTCGGTCACTGCTGGGAGGATGCCGGCATGGCCCGAGTGCTGTCGCCCCAAGCGGGGCACACGCTCCCGTGCTTGATCACCACGTTTCCGGCAGCGGCTTCCAAAGATCGTCTATCTTTCGGGGATGGCGAACATGTCTGGAGCTCTCGCATTGCCCACTGCCCTGGCCGAGGTGGCCGAGGTCGGCTTCGAGTGGGAATGGGACGAGGAAACCGACGCGGCCCGCGGCTGTGACTTCGAGCCATACGACCAGTTCGAGGAGCCCGACCGGACGGCGTGGTGGTTCCGCCTGTGGACCGGCAACCAAGAGGTCGACGGCAGCGAGTTCCGCTTCTTCGGCACGACCGGGGCGGGTGACTACACCGGCTTCTGGCTGGTACGGCCCGATGCGGCGATCACCGACCAGCCCGTCGTCTACATCGGTTCCGAGGGTGAGCGCGGTGTGATCGCCAGCGATCTCGGCGACCTCCTCTGGCTGTTCGCCGCCGGTCTGGGCCCTGCCGAGGCCTTCACGGACCCCGACTCCCTTGCACAGTCGAACGAGGCCTTCCATACCATCGCCGAGCGACACGCAAGCGGCCGCCGCCGTTCCCCCACCCAGATCGTGACTGCCGCACGAGCAGAGTTCCCGCATTTCTCGGATCTCATCGACGCGATGTGCCGCTGAGCGGGACTCACTCGGCCTTTGGAATCCGGGTTCGAAGACACCCCATGGCGGTAGGTGCGTTCGATCTGAGCCATCTGGGCGCGCATCTTGTCGGCGATGGCGACTTCCCCGAGGCGGCGGTCCAGGAGCCGCAGATTGTTGGTGTCGGTACTCAGATGGTGACCATGGTGGCGTCGATGGTCGCGGCGGCGTCCAAGCGTGCGGCGAGGGCGCCGGTCTGCTCCTGGTCCTCGTCCTCGAAGTCACCCGTGGGTGAGGCGGTATCGAGCGGCGCTAGGCCGAGCAGCATACGCGCGTGACCAGGCAGACCAGGCCGGTGGCGATGCGCTCGAAGACGGCGAGCTCCTCGATCGGGCCTGCCGTGCCGCGCATGATCCTGTTGCCGCGTGATTGGCCGATTCCCGTGGCGGAGCCGATGCGGACTGGCTCAGCACCGCATCCTGGGCGCGGCCCAGCGGCCCCCGGAAGCGCCGCAGGACGGCTCGGGAACTTCAGCACGAGCAGTCGTAGAACGCCGTAACCACCCGGACGCCACCAGACACAACGAGAGGCCCGTCACCGCGTTTCCGCTGGTGACGGGCCTCTTCTAGCTGGTGTGGCAGGTGCAAGGTTCGAACTTGCGTAGGCTGAGCCGACGGTTTTACAGGGGGCCAACGTTCCCGCTCGCACCAGGCCTCTGACCTCCGGGTATGGCTCTCACGACTCCCCCGCCCGAGGAGACCATCCCGCGTATATCCCGCAAGGATTATCGATCGACTGCGGCATGCTTGACGAGCTCCCGCAGCCGGCGTAGGCGGCGGTCGTACTGGCCTGCGTACGACCTCTTGGCCTTGTCCACCAACCGGACCTGCGGGTCTGAGGCGTCCTCAAAAAGTTCAGTTTCGAATGGATCACCGTCGTACTCGATCAGCCCGGCCAGAGCTTTGCGGTCCTGCTCAACAGAACCCCGACTCCGAATTTGCCCGCGCCACCGTTCCGCGCTCGCCATGGCTTCGTCCACACCCTCACCATAACCGCAATACCCGGCGATAGAGCTACCCATCCAAACCGCATTAGCAGCTAGTACGGCAGCCGCCATTTGTTAGCTGACCTGGATATATGCGGTGGCCAGGCGGGCTCGACGATGGAACCAGCGGGCACGTGCTTGATGACGGCGTCTCCAGGCTGACCAATACGCGGCGTGTTCCAGCGACGATGTCCGGGGAGTGGCGGCGTTGAACACGTGCTTGAGCTCGGCGACCGTCAGCGGGATCAGGCCGAAATCCTCGGGCGGCTGCTCATTGGAGCGGCTGGGCGTCATGGCCTGGGTGTCGGTGCGATGCCGGGCCACGGCGGCGGTGATCGCGCAGATGGCCCGGGCGGCCATGACCAGCACGAGATGCCGTAGCAGCGCCTCATAGAGGCGGACCTGGGATTCATCCAGGCCGAACAGGCTCTTGCCGGCCTGGAAGCTCTCCTCCACCGGCCATCTCAGCCCTGCGGCCGCGATCAGGCGGGGCAGTGTGACCGGTTGGCCGTCGGGGACGAAGCAGTAGCAGAAGGCCAGTTCGCCGGTGGTGCGGTGCTTGCGGATCAGCAGGAAGTGGGCGGGGCTGGCGGTGGCGATCCACGCCCAGGCGTAGGTCCGCTCGCCCTTGGAGCCGTCCCCGGCCGAGCGGATGGTCCACTTGCGCTTCTGCTTGAGGTACTTGGCCACGGCTTGCTCGCAGGTCAGGCAGCTGCCACCACCGAGCATGAGGGTGAAGGTGGCGCGAATGCGCAGGACGTAGGCCTGAGCGTGTTCTTCCAGGAAGGCGCGCAGCGTGGTGCAGGCGCCGTAGACCTCGTCGCCGGTCACGAAGTCCAGGCGCACGTCGTCGGCGTAGGCCTCGCGCAGCAGGCCGATGGCCAGTTCGCCCTTGGTGGCGAAGGTCAGGTCCAGCGGCAGGCCGGTGGTGATGGCGGTGACGGGGTCGCTGATCTGCTCGGCGGGGATCCATTGCCGGGCACCGATCAGCGCGTGCCCGGTTCCGGCTCGGACGTAGGCCAGGTAGACGGCGTTGATGCCGTTGTCGATGCCGCCCGCGCAGCCCATGTGCTGACGCTTGACCCCCGCTGTGGCCACGCCCTTCTTCTCCTGGCCGGACTCATCCAGCACGCCCACGCTCAGGTTGTCCGGCCGGGCGGCGGCATCGAGCCGGTTGACGGCGAACCGGCGGATGGCGCTCATCGCGCCGGCGGTGTCCCATCGGGCACGGTTGAGCAGACGCTGGGTAGCGTCCGGGCGGCGGTCGCCGATCCATTCGGCGATCGTCCAACCGTTGCGCCTGGGCAGCTCGGACATGACGGCTCGGACGTACTTGGCGGCCTGCAGCCGCGGCTCTATCCGGGTGAACATCGGGCCCAGCGCGGTCATGAGGTCGTCGAGGTTCCGTTGCACACGCCGGGCCTCTACGATGAGGGCAGCAGCCGCTTTGGATCTTGTTCTCGTCACACAGACATGATCACGAGCGGCTGCTCTCGTTGTACGGGAATCCCATCAGAAGATCACATCGATCAGCCGAGCGTCATCCCAGCTCACACAGCGAATGGCGGCTGCCGTACTAGCTGAGTAGTTTCTTGCGGCGTGATCAGTGATCTCTTTACTAGTTCAGAGAACTTGCTGCACGACTGAGAGTCACCCAAGATAACCGCGGGAACCGCCGGTGACAAAGTGCAACTCTCATCTCAGATCTCTGTGTAGGCGCCCCACCACGGACGGAAACGGTCAGGCGTGCTGCTGCTGGATCTTGGCCAGGGTGAGGGCCTCGCCCCGGATGCCCCAGCCGCCGTCGACCACCTCATCGACGAGCACCATCGTGTTGTCGCGGACGGCGTCGCCGAAGGTGTCGCAGTACAGATCGGTGACCTTGACGATCAGGTCCTCCTTCTGCTCGGCGGTGAGCGTGCCGGCAGGGACCTTCAGATTCGCGAACGGCATGTGCCTGCTCCTTCTCGGTTCGGGTGATTCACACCTTGGCCCGGTGAGCACGGTGTATCCAGGTGCCCGTTGACCAGGGGTTGCCGTCCCCTGGATGCCTCCGAACCCGGCATGTCATGGTGAAGGGGTGAACCTGTCTGAACTCGGCGCCTTTCTCCGGACACGGCGCGCCCGGATCACCCCGCAGGAGGTCGGCCTGATCACCGGGCCACGCCGCCGGGTTCCCGGGCTGCGCAGGGAAGAGGTCGCCCAGTTGGCCGGCACCTCGGTCGACTACTACATCGAGCTGGAACGCGGCGGGGGCGCGCATCCATCGGCCCAGGTTCTGGCCGCCATCGCCCGCGCGCTCCGCCTGGACCAGGACGAGCGCGACCACCTGTTCCTCCTGGCCGGCCGTACGGCTCCCGCCAGCCATGGGACGTCGGTGCACGTGCAACCGGCCATGCTCGCCCTTCTGGACCGGCTCGACACGACACCCGCGCGGATCATCACCGACCTGCACGAGACCCTCGCGCAGAACCGGCCGGCCACGGCGCTGCTCGGCCCCGCCATGGGTGACAGCTACGTCTGTCGGTGGTTCACCGACCCCGGCAGCCGGTCGATCTATCCCGAGGCGGATCACCCGCACCACTCGCGCGTGCTGGTCTACGATCTGCGGGCTGCCGTGGCCCGCCGTGACCATGATGCGCAGTCGATGGAGATGGTCGTACGGCTCCGCCGTACCAGCAAGGAATTCGCCGCGCTGTGGGACACCGGCGACGTCGCG
The DNA here is from genome assembly GCF_037044575.1 of Nonomuraea sp. LPB2021202275-12-8. Lineage (NCBI taxonomy): Bacteria > Bacillati > Actinomycetota > Actinomycetes > Streptosporangiales > Streptosporangiaceae > Nonomuraea > Nonomuraea sp. LPB2021202275-12-8. The sequence continues at coordinate 27,731 of NZ_JBAHWD010000014.1, forward strand.
GTACGTCGCGGGGACCGCAAGCGGATCATCCACCCCACGCTGGGCGTGCTCGACATCCACTGCCAGAACCTGTTCAGCGAGGACGGGCGGCAACGCCTGCAGTTCTACACCGCCCCGGCCGGCGGCCCGGCGGTCGAGCAACTGCGTCTGCTCGCCGTGATCGGCATCCAGAGCCTGACCGACGTACCCAGCGAGATCTAATCGGCCCCGCCGAGGAGGCCTTCGGCGTTGGTAGCGCGGAGGGGTGTAAGGCTGCTCGACCCAGCCGAGTCTGCAGCGCCGGCAGATCTGATCGTCGACGGCGAAGGCGAACTCGCCGTTCAAGTTGGCCGCACGCATGCGCCATCTGGTCCGTTCAGGTGAGATCGTGTCCTGCCAGGGGGTGTCCAGCCGGAGGACATTTGGCCAGCCACGTCGCCGGCCGAGCCGGTCGCGGGTAACCCACCCCAGAGCCTCGCGCCATGGCACTCGTCCGGGCCTATGCCCCACCTGGTGCGCCTGCCCGGTCAGCTTTCGCGCCGCTTTCCTATCGTCATCGATGGCCATACCCCTCGATGACCGAGACGACGCCGGCGCTTCTTGCGCCTCACCTTGAAGATCGTGACTAAACGGCCAGGTCAGACGGGCTTTAAAGGACTCGCGAGAAGGTGTATCGTCGAGCGGTCTCTCTCCTGGCTGATGAACGCCCGCCGCAACGTCGTCGACTTCGAGCGCAAGCCCTCGCACAGCGAAGCCCATCCCGCCACGGGATTCCGGGTCACGCCCGCTCGGCTGCGAAACGATCACGACCATCGTGGGAATCGATCTCCGACAGGGCGTCAGAACGCCCGAAGAGGAGCGGGACGTCTGCTCGCGGCACTTCTTTGGGCAGGTGCCTCCCGTCAGGGCCGCCGGTTTGACGGTTCGCTGGTGGAATCCGCGTCCTGCTCCTGTCCGGTCGTGGCGGACCAGTTGGCGAGCAGTTTCAGGCCGTCCTCGGCGGCGGTTCCGGGGGGCGCGCTGTAGACGACCACGCTCAGCCCGCTTTCGTCCGGCAGGCTCATGGTCTCCTGATCGAGTTCCAGGACGCCGACGAGCGGATGGTCGAGGCGTTTCGTGCTCTGGCGGAAGACATGCACGTCGTGGGATCCCCACATCACACGGAAGGCGTCACTGCGGGTGGACAGTTCACCGATCAGGTTCGACAGCTCCCGGTCGTAGGGGCTTTTCCCCGCCTCGATGCGCAGCGCGCCCACGGCGAAGCGGGCCATGCGCTCCCAGTCGGCGTAGAACCGCCTGGCCGCGGGGTTGAAGAACGCGAACCGGGCGACGTTCGCCCCGCAGCTCGGGTCGGCGTACATCTCCGAGTACAGGGCCCGGCCCAGCGGGTTGGCGGCCAGCGTGTCGAGGCGGTTGTTCATCACGTACGCCGGCAGTTCCGGCATGCCTTCGACGATCCGCGTCACGCTCGGCCGCACTGTCGGCCGAACCTCCCGCTGCCGGGCCCCCGCCCCGGGCGCCGGTCCCGCAGCGCGGGCGAGATCGTACAGGTACATGCGCTCGGTGTCGTCAAGCCGCAGGGCCTGGGCGAGGGCGTCCAGCACGCTGTCGGAGACACCTCGCAGGTTGCCGCGCTCCAGGCGCGTGTAGTACTCCACGCTCACCCCGGCGAGCGTGGCAACCTCACCCCTGCGCAGTCCGGGCACCCGCCGCTGACCGTACGCCGGCAACCCCGCCTGCTCGGGGGCGATCTTGTCGCGTCGTGAGCGGAGGAATGCGCTGACTGCAGCCAGATTGTTCATGAGGACAGGGTAGGCAGGCCACGCGATGGGTGGGGGACCCTGCCAGTACCCCTCACCGCAGAAACTCCCCCGTCACGGCCGTCTCCTGTTGCATGGTGCACGCCCCGATCACCAGGGGCCCGACCGACGCGAGAACATACCCGCCCCGGCCGGCCGACCATCCAGTACCGAGTTCCACATGAGGGCTTGCGTACCTGAACAAGACTGAAAGGGCACACACAATGAGCAACCAGATCGAGACGGTGACGCAGAGCCCTGCGGATGTCGTGCGAGGACTGTATGACGCGTTGAGCAAGGGTGATGTGCCGGGTGTCCTGGCCAAACTCGACCCCGAGGTGATCGTCGACGAGCCGAACCAGCTTCCCTACGGGGGTGTGCACCAGGGCCGCGAGGTGTTCGTGCAGTCGATCCTGGGCGCGATGATGGGCTACGCCAACGTCGCCATCACCGATGCCGAGGTGTTCGAGGGCCCGGCCGGCGTCATCGGAACGCTTACCGGAACGCTCACGGCCCACACCACCGGTGAGGAGTACCCGCTGACCATGGTCGAGATCCACCAAGTCGAGGACGGCACGGTGCGCAAGATCGACGTCTACACCAAGAACCCCCACGAGCTCGCCGCGTTCTACGCGCGCGCCGAGAAAGGCATCCGCTGACGACGACACTCTTCAGAGCCCGGCCGAGTTGCCGCACAGCCGCGAGCCGCTCGGCCGACCCATGCCCAAGACCGGGCCTTCGCATCGTCACCGCGTGAGGCACCCCAACCCACCACCACGACGATGGCCCGCGCATCACGTCGGGCCATCGTCAGCTCCGGAGCACACCATCCGTAGCCGTGCGGCACACTGGGCGGGGTTGCGTGATCGCCCTGGTCAGCGACATGACTGACCCTTTCTCCCGTACTTGGTCTGCCCCCCGGCGAGGCTTGGTCCAATCGCAACAGCAACCCAGCGACGGATTGCCCTCATGCACCGCCGAGCGAGCCGAGATCGCCGATGCTTAACCGGGCGCTCAGATCAAGGCGCACCTCGCCGTAGGGGCGGACGTGGTTGCGGCGCCGGGCTCGGCGCCGTAGTGGTCGACGTGACCAGCGGTTAGAGCACGCGCGGCAGAGGGCGCGTGGCGGGTGCGCGAGTCCCACCCGCTTACTCGTCGTCGTCGATGAATCGGATCAAGTGACGGTCCTCGCCGGCGATGTCGACCGCCGCAGCGCGATCCTCGTCGGTCAGCCCCATCTGGTAGAGCTCCGCCATCGGTGCATCTGGTGGACAAGCCTGTGGCCCGTGGCCACGCGGGTGAGCCGCTGTCAGCCGCAGTTCTGGATGCCGCCCGGCTCGTCATCCTCCTGGACGACCTGCGAAAGCTGACCGATACCCACTTCCCCACCCCCGCCGACGTGTCACCGGCCGAGCTGGCGATGCTGACCGCGCTGCGCGACCTGCACAACCATGGCAAGGCCGTCATGCCTCGCGGAACGCTCTCTGCGGAGGTCAACGAGCAGGGGCGGGGCCATCTCCTGGAGGTGACCGACGACAACAGCGACTGCAAACTGGTCATCGATATGAGGTGGGAGCAAAGCTGCGCCGGGCAGAACTTCCCGCCCGTCGAGGTGAGGGTCTACGGGCAACGCGTTCGCCTGGCCAACCGTGCTGAACTCGAGACGCTCCGCGCCTCCGACCCTGGCAGCGTCATCGCCCACTTCACCTGTCCCGACGATCAGGTCCTCGAGGTCTGGTCGAAGTCCCTGCCGAGCACCGCGGAGGGCTGAGCGCGTGTGGAAGGAGGTGGTCATGCCACCACATGACGAGGTCTGGCAGCGAACCATCGCCGCGCGCCGGGGCCGAGGCGGCAGAGCAGGCCGACCAGCCGGACGAGCAACTGGACGTGCCCATCCCCACCGCGGGGTGGCAGCCCGGAACGAGCCCCCAGGGCCCGAGCACCGCGACGCTCGCGGGCTCGGGCGGGCACGTTGGCAGGCAGGGCGGCGGGGGAGCGGTTGGCGCGTTCGGGCAGCAGGCCGAGCCGCCGCTGCCGCCGCCCGCGCCGCTGGTGGACTTGGTCGGCGACATCGCCGGGCTGAGGCCGCGTCGCCGCCGCCGCGACGGCGGTGAGGTGCCCGGCGCCGACGTCGACCTTATCGACGAGCTGCCGCGTAACGACGACGAGCCGATACCCGGTCAGCGGGCGAGCTGGCCGACCGTGGCCGCGTGGCTTCGCGCGGGCAAGAGCGCCGCCACCCGCCGCGACCGGCTGGCCGACCTGGCCAAGTTCGTGCGCTGGTGGGCGCGCACCGCGCCCGGCGCCGGGCTGTGGCAGGGTCACCGAGGACGTCCTGGTCGGCTACGCCGAGGAGCTCGGCACCGGCAGCGGTCAGGCGGCCGCCGACGTCACCGCCCAGCGGCAGCGCGAATACGACAGCGAGTACGGCGACGCCCTGCGCCGGGAGCAGGAATCGCTCGATGCGCAGGCCAGAGCGGCTCATGACGGGTCCGAGGCCGACTGTGGGAGGTGTCCGAACGCCTGACCAGCGTCCGGTTCGCCCTTCCGCGGCTCACGGCTTCACCTTGAGCCTCTTCTTCGACGCGCCCGGGAACACGACGACCAGGTGCTCCTCCCCTGTCTCGCCGAGCCGCACGTAGACCCGGAGCCGGTAGCGGCCCTTGCCGGCGATCGCCAGGTTCGGCATCGGGGCGCCCGCGCCCACCTCGCCATCGCCCATCTCCGGCACGCTGAGCCGACCGCTGCGGCTGACGATCGGCACCTCGTTGACCAGCTCCCACCCGGCCGTCCGCAGTGGCGGTGCCGTACGGAAGGCCTTCACGGTGAGGCACAGATCGGACACGTCCTCGACGTGCCCGACGAGCACCGTGCTGCCGGCCACCCCGATGGGGGAGCCGTCGTCGTCGTAGAGCTCGTCCACCGCCCGGTCCATCGCGCCTTCGGCCGCTTCGTCCTCGGGGTCCTGGACCACATAGCCGTGATCACCGTCGACGAACAGGAAGTAGTTGGCCGTGGCCTGGACGACACCCTTCCGCCGGGGCCACGGGTCGCGGCACTTCGCGTTCGCCTCGGCGATGTAGGAGTCGTTCGCCGCCTCCTTCTCCTCGGTCGACCGCAACAGCTCGGGACGGGTCGCTCCGATGATCTCCGGGCAGGCGTAGACGAGTTCCCACGGGTCCGCGCCCCAGGCGGGCCGCTCGCTTCCGGCCCGCTTCAGAATCGCCTCCTGCTCCTCGCGGTCCTTCGCCCGGCACAGCGACCGTCCGTACGCGAGAACCCCCTGGTCCGACAGGCTGTCCGGGAACATGGGGGGCACCCCGCCAGCCGTGTTCCGAGCCAGGCACAGGAACATGGCGTCGCGTTCCTCGGGCTTCAGGTCGCCGAAACTGGGCCGGTCATAACACTCCGTCGACCAGCCGGAGTAGGAGAGGTGCGCGGACTGCTCCGGGTGGATCTGTGTGATGACCGGCAGCACGGCCACGATCGCCACCGCGACCCGGAGCGCGCGCTGCCGCCCGGGCCGGAGGTCGGTCAAGCGCTCCTCAGTGGGCAGTTCACGGGCGGTCGCCGCCATCCACACGAGGCTGACGAGTTGTACCGCGTCCATCACGACCCACACCACCGTGTGGCCGCCGGAGATGCTCTCAAGGAGAAAGTTGAGCGGGAGCGCCAGCGCGAGCACGCCCACCGACAACCATCCGGCGGTCAGCGTGCCGCGGCTCCACCGGCCGTCACGCCACTGCCCCATGACCGTGATGACGATCGCCGCCGGCCCGCTCAGCATCAGGAACAGCCCGACGCCGCCGCTCAGTGGAAGCTCCAGAAGGTCCAGCTGGTCGAGCAGATCGTTGGCCACCCCGGCCAGTTCGATCGCGAACAGCACGCCGGCCGCCGCGCGCAACAAGCCGGACCGCCATCGGATGACGAACAGGTAGAGGACGTCGATCGCGGCGAACAGCACGAGCTCGAACGCCAGATCAACCCCACCGGGGAACAGCGCGATCGGATACCAGAAGAAGAGGGTATACGCCACCGCCAGATAAAGCAGCCAACGCAACACCGTCGCCTGGCGGTTCATCGGTCCCGGCACGGGCGCGCGCAGGATCAGCCACAGGAGCGCGGCCTTCACCAGAGCGGACACGAACATCGCGACAGTCGTCACAGTGTCGAACCTGTCGTGTTCGGCGAACCCCGCATAATTCGGCGGTGTCCACGTGGCGGCCACCCAGAGCCAGGCGTCACCAAGCACCAGGCCCGTGACCGCCGCCACGACAATCAGACCGACTATTACGGTCCTGACAATCCGCCATAACCCACCCGGAAGCATGGGACGCGATCTTAGCGCCGCCCACCGACAGGGCGCGATTTCCTGATCGCCTCTGCCGGTTGGCTTCTCGACACCGGGAATGCGGTTATCAAATCAACAGGGCGTCGCACCCGCCAGAGCGTTTGTGAATCTCACCGAGCGTACGCAGGAAGTGGCCACCGTACGGATAACGACTTTCTCGGGAAGCCAGCCAATGGCGCGGGTAATACCGGCGTCCCGCAGGTCATCGCGGACACGTCCGGCGAGCATCGCGGCGACGTCCTGCCCGTGATGGCTGCTGGAACTGGATCTCCACGGTGCCGAGGACTTGTCCGGTGCTCATACCGCCCGATGGTCGTCTCTCGCTGGGCGGCCCGTAGAGATCCCAGACCCGCGGCTCGGCCTCCCGCACCCGCACATGGCCGTCTTCGCCCACAACGGCAACGTACATGTGGTGGCGTGAGCAAGCCGGATCCCGGGCGCGGATCTGAATCCCAGCACCGCGCTGCGGTCTTTCAGAGCCAGGGAACATGCCTTACGTGCCTGACGAGATCATCCGACTCTGACCTGCGGGAAGAGGCCAAGAACCCAAGATAACAACCGCGCCATATGCAACGGCTCTTCGCAGGGGAAGGGCACACCATCCGCGGCTGGATCCAGCAGCGGCGACTCGAACGCTGCCGCCGCGCACTGGCCGATTCCCTGATGGACAGTCTGCCAATCAGCCTCATCGCTGCCCGCTGGGGCTTCGCCAGTGAAGCACACTTCAGCCGGCTGTTTCGAAAGACCTACGGAGCCCCGCCGGTGAGCTATCGGCGTCACCTCCGAAATATCCACCCTCCGCAGGCCCAGAAGCCCGAGTAGCTGTCGACTCAGGTTGGCCTCATGGTGGATGGGGTTCCCAGAGTAGTGGTGCTTCCATCTGCGGCAAAATCCGCGCGGCCCGTTTCCGGTGCCAGTGTTTGGCACCCGTTAGGCTGGTGAGCCGATCTTTCGACCCCCGCGCCTCTGTTGCTGAAGTTCTTTGAGCTGGAGGGCCGGTTCCCGCGCGTTGGCGGGGAGGTGCTCACGGCGGCGGTCAACATGCCTGACGTGCCTGAAAAGATCATCTCGCTCTGACCTGCGAGAAGAGGCCAACAACCCAAGATAACGAAGGCATCGGCCGTGCGGTCGCCAAGAAACTGGCTGCCGACGGCTTCGCGGTCGTCGTCGGGTACGCGGGCAATGCCGATGAGGCAGCCGCGGCGGTGAAGGACATCGACGGGAGCGCGGTGGCCGCCCAGGCAGACGTCGCCGACGAGAGCGCCGTGGCCGCCATGTTCGACCTGGCCGAGGAAACCTACAGCGGTGTCGACGTCGTGGTGAACAGCGCGGGCATCGTGGAGCTGTCCCCGCTGGCCGAGCTGGATCTGGCCACTTTCGACCGGGTGATCAGGACCAACCTGCGCGGCACCTTCGTGGTGAACCAGCAGGCGGTCCGGCGCGTTACGGCGCGGCGGCGCTGTCGTCAACCTGTCCACCTCGGTCGTCGGCCTGGCCTTCCCCGGTTACGGGGCGTATGCGGCGAGCAAGGGCGCTGGCCTCGATCATGTGCGCCGCCGATGACCGCATCACCGGCTTCCTGCCGCCGGGCATACAGTTCGAGCGCACGCAGACTTGCCCCAACGGCCTGCTCCTGTGTGTCTTCCGCTACCTCAGGCAGCCCGAGTGCTCGCGATGAACCCGAGGATCGCCTTCGCCAGTTCCTCGGGGGCCTCCATCGCGGCGTAGTGGCCCACGCCGTCGAGTTGCACGGACCGGATCTCCGCCGCCGCGGCTCGCGCCATGGTGCCAGCCGTGAAGGGACCGCCGCCGGCGCCGACCGCGAGCACGGGCACCTTCAGCCCGGGCTCCTGTGCGAGGGCCTGGATGTCGGTGCCTTCCCGCAGCATCGACCGGTAGAGGCCGATCGCGCCGCGCCAGCCGTCAGGACGTGTGTAGGCGCGGGCGAACTCCTCGATGTCGGCCTCGGTGAACGCGCCCGGGGTCGCGGTCATGGACGGAAACGCGTACCGGCCGAGGTACTCGCGTTCGCGGCCGGCGAGTAGCAGTTCCGGGATGCCGGGCGTGGCGAGGACCCCGATGTGCCAGGCGCCGCCGCGGGCGACGTCGGCCAGCGCTTCCAGGCCGAACCCGGGCAAGCCCATCTCGATGGCGGTGAGGCTGAGCACGTCCTCGGGGTGGGTGGTGGCCAGGCGGAACACGGTCGCGCCGCTGATGTCCTGCCCGGTGAGGTGGACGGGGCCGGCACCGAGGCGGGCGATCAGCTGGTGCAGGTCCTCGGCCGCGGTCGCGCTGTCGTACTCGCCCGGTCCATTGCCGGAGTCTCCGAACCCGCGCAGGTCGACGGCGAAGACGCGATGGTGGGCGGCGAGCAGTGGAATGATCTTGTGGAACGTCCACCAGGTCTCCGGGAATCCGTGCACCAGCAGGATCGGGGACCCGCCGGTTCCCGCGGCGACGTAGTGCAGGGTCGTCCCGTTGACCTCGGCCCGGTGGTGGGTGACCCCGGCGAGCGTGGGACCGGTCATGCTCTCTCCTCAATTCGACAGTCAGGGTGTCGAAATATAGACACTCTGGCTGTCTTTTGTCCAGGCGGTGCCGTAGTCTTCTGCCATGTCCCGCTCTGGCGCCGATCTCACCCTGCTGCTGCTCGGAGGCTTCCGTACGCTCGTGGACGCCGCGATCGCCGAGCTGGACCGGCGCGGCTTCGAAGACGTCCGTCCCGTGCACGACTTCGCGATGCGCGCCATCGCCGCGGGCGCCGACAGCGCCTCCGAGCTGGGACGCCGCCTGTCGATCTCCAAACAGTCCGCGGCACGGACCATCGCGGTGCTGCTGGAGCGCGGCTACGTGGCCCGCGACACCGACCCCGGCGACGCCCGCCGCAAACGCCTCCAGGTCACCCCGCTCGGCTACGAGGTGATGCGCCAGGGTGAGGCCATCTTCGACGAACTGCGCGACCAGTGGGGCGAGCGGATCGGCGCGGCCGAGCTCAAAACCCTGGAGGCCCACCTGTCCGTTCTGGTGGGTACCCTGCCCGTACGCTTCGACACCCCGGGCTGGATCGCCCACGACCTCGGCGAACCGGCGTGAGAGGCGGCCGAGGCGAGGCCATGCCCCCGCAGGTCGAAGGTCACCACGTCGTGATCGCGCCTCAGCAGCTCGCGCAGGTCGGCCTGGGTCGAGCTTAGGCCAGGGCACAGGACCAGCGGTCGTCCCTGACCGCCGCGAGACACTGGGATCGTGACGCCGTCGTGGTGGATCGTGAAGTGCCGCATCGTCCTGTCGCCTCTCTCCGCCCGCTCTCCATATTTTTGTGCTCGTCGTACAGCCCGGCGACCTCGATCGCACTGGTTTCCGTGGTCATGCCACCGTGCTGAAAGCTTGACCCTGCGTCAGGGTCAAGCGGCGCGGCAACATGATGGCCATACATCCGCGATTTCTGGGCCACGCCTGTGAGAGGCGCCGGCGAGGGTGTTGTAAACCGTTCGTTTACTGGACATGATCAACGACTCACCCGATGTCGATTCCCGCAGTCGTGTTCACTGACGTCCTGGAGTATTAGGGCTGATTGCAGAGGACTTCGGAAACTCCTGATTCCTGTAGTCCTCTTCACTACCGTCGGTCTTGTCAGTACTCGTGTTCACTACGGCGAGGTCGGCATGGTCGACGACGTGGCGGGTGTGGCGGAGCTGGGTGTGCTGACGGCGTCGGCGGCGGAGTGGTCGGTGGCCGTCCGCCGGGCGGAGGTGATCGGTCGGCTGGCGCGGGAGCCGCAGGTTCGCATCGCGGAAGCGGATGAGGCGGCGACGGAACTGGGCCGGGTCGGTTCAGCTTCATGGTGCCCAGCGAGCCCGGCGCGGGACCGGCCTGACCTGGAGATCCGGGTCCTGGCCTCGGACGACACGGTGGCGCACACGCTGGATCTGGTCGACGTGCAGACCTCGCGCGGCGTGGATGGCCCCGGCGTGTGGCTGTCGGGCACCGACCGCTCCGGCGTCTTGGAGTTCCGGTTCTTGATGAACGGGCCCGACCGGGACCGGGTGCGCATGACCCTGTCCTCGCTCGTCGGCAAGACCTCCGCCGACGTGCTGCCGCCGATGCAGCTGGTGGCCGACCTCCCCGTCACCCCAGAACTCGTCCTCGCGGTGCGCGGCGGTCGCCCCCTCACCTCGCTCTGGCGGCCGGAGGAATCCGAAGTGCGTGCCTCGCCCCTGCCGGACATGGCCCGCTGGACGGTCACCTTCCTGCAGGCGCTGCTCGCCGTGCAGGCCCACACCTTCCACCGCGTGACCGTTCCCGACCTGGATGAGGTCACCCCCGAGCAGGTCGGCGAAGTCATCCAGCTTGCCGCGCTCCTGCGCGGCGAGGAGGTCCGCACCACCTGGACCGAGATCACCATGACCCGCGGCGCCTCCGGCGGCCCGCCGCCCACCGACCCGGAGTTCAGCGTCTTGGTTGCAAGCCAGGTTCAGGTGGACCTCACCGGACGGCAGATCGGCCTGGACGACGTCCAACGTCGCGTCCTCTATCACCACGCGCGGCCAGCCGACCCCCACGCGCTCGCCTCAGCCCAGCCGGGCGACTCCATCCGCCTGGTGCCCGGATCCTCTGCCGAGGCGACGATCGCCGTGGCGCCCGTTGGCGACCTCGCCCCTGACGACCAGACCCAGCGGGAGCACGCCGGACGGATGGTAGACGCACTGCGCTTCGAACCCTGCTCGCCCGGCTGCCCGAACTGGCTGCGCTACGGCGTCCAACCCAAGGGCGCCAAACCGGGCATGACTCCCGGCCGCTGCCACGGCAAGGCACACAAACCCGACCACCTCGGCTACGCCGGTCGCCGCGTCCTCGTCTCCCGCAAGTGGTCGAACAAGACCCTGGCCGAACACAAGCAGGACCGCCGCACCTGGGTCCTGGAAGCCCTCGGCCAGAGAGACCAGCCCACCGACCCGCACCGCTACATCTGGAAACCCGTCCCGGCCGGAGACGCCAACCTCGCACCCCTGGCCGTACGCCTCCTGCGGTCGGTCCACGAACGGCAACGCTGGCGCGCACACCTCGACCGACTCCAAGCCCAAGCAGACGGCCAAGATCTTTCGGCAACTCAACCGGGGAGGGCGGCATGAGCAGGCGAGACGAACTCCTCACCGTCGCCCAGGTCCTCGACGAGCTCGGCGGAGTCTCCCGCCGCACCTTCTACCGCTGGCGCGAGATCGGCAAGGCACCCCAAGGCATCCGCCTACCCAACGGCGAACTCCGCATCTACCGCAGTGACCTGGACGCCTGGCTCGAATCCCTCCGGAGCGCAGCATGACGACCTCGTACGACGTGAAGTTCTGGGAGATCCGCCGGAACAAGTCCAGCAAGTCACCGTCCTATGAGGCGCGCTGGAAGGTCGGCGGCCGGGAGAAGTCCAAGACGTACAAGACCAAGGCCCTCGACGAGAGCTTCCTGTCCGACCTGCGGCAGGCGGCGAGACGTGGTGAGGCATTCGACCTGGAAACCGGACTTCCTGAGTCGATGATCAAAGCCAAGGACGCACGGACCGTCCTCGACTTCGTGAAGGCGTACGTGGAAGCGCGCTGGCCGCACGCGGCTGCCAAGAGCCGTGACAGCATGTCCGACGCCCTGGCAACGGCTCTCCCGGCGTTGACGATGGACAAAGCAGGGCGGCCGGAAGCTGCCCTTCTCCGTACTGCCCTGCGCCAGTACGTCTTGCTGCCTGAGGACAAGCGACGCCCGATGCCTGCCGACATTGCGCGGGCCGTCCGCTGGCTGGAGGCGGCATCGCTCAACATGGAAGACCTCAACGAGACCAAAGCCGTCCGCCCTGCCCTCGATTCCCTCGCGCTCCGCCTCGACGGCAAGCAGGCCGGTGCCAACACGATCAGGCGGAAGCGCGCTGTCCTTCACCACGTCTTCGAGTACGCGGTGGAGCTGGAAGAACTGCCGTCCAACCCGCTTCACCGAATCAAGTGGAAGCTACCGAAGACGACCGAGACCGTGGATCCGCGGGTCGTGGTCAATCCTCGTCAGGCCAGGGAACTGCTCGTGGCGCTCACCTACGTGGGCAAGCGCCAGCGCGACGGGAAAGGACGGGGTCGGCGGTTGATGGCCATGTTCGCCTGCATGTACTTCGCCGCTCTCCGGCCCGGCGAGGCGGTCAGCCTTCATGAACAGGACTGCCACCTTCCGCCCGAGGGCTGGGGACGGCTCACCCTCGACGGCTCCCGCCCTGAGGTGAACCGCCGGTGGACCGACACTGGCGACGCTCACGAGCTGCGCGGCCTGAAGCATCGGGGCGAGGATGACGTCCGCCGGATCCCGATCCCTCCAGAATTGGTCAAGATCCTTCGGCAACACCTCGAAGAATTCGGCGTCGCCCCGGACGGGCGACTGTTCCGCAGTGAGCGTGGTGGCGTGGTCGCTTCGACGGCCTACACCGAGGTCTGGCAGGAAGCCCGCGCCCTGGCTCTCACTCCCGCCCAGGTCGCCTCACCGCTCGCCCGGCGACCTTACGATCTCCGGCACGCGGCCGTCTCGCTGTGGCTCAACGGCGGCGTACCGGCTCCGGAGGTGGCGGCCCGTGCCGGCCACGGGGTGGATGTCCTGCTGCGGGTCTATGCCAAGTGCATCGACGGCCAGGAGGCGATCGTCAACCAGCGGATCGCCGATGTGCTCACCGCATGAGATCACGTACAGCACCACTCGAAGGGCTCCGGCTACCCCCGGGGCCTTTCGGCGTTGCAGGGCCACCTCATCCCGCGCATATTCCGGATCATGGCTGTCCACCTGGGGAAACACACCCGGATCCATCCCGCGTATATCCCGTGACCAGCGACAAACAGCCGCTCAGCGCTGCCCATGGCCGCATACCCCTGAAACGCAGAAGAGGCCCCGGAGGGCCTCTGAGCTGCGCTAACTGTGTGTGGCAGGTGCAAGGTTCGAACTTGCGTAGGCTGAGCCGACGGTTTTACAGACCGCTCCCTTTGGCCACTCGGGCAACCTGCCTTGTCATCCGCTCTCGCGGCGACAGACAGAAGGATAGCGGACTTCTGCGGTGTACGTGACACCGGTTTGTCCCGCGCCGGATCCCACTTACCTGCTCCGCCGAAACGCCTGCCCGGCCAAGCTCGCCCATGTCGGGACAAGGGTCACGCCACCAGGGGCGCGTAGTCGGCATACCCCCGCGCCCCATGTGTGTACAGCAGGCTCTCGTCGGTTTCGGCGAGCGGGGCTCCCACGGTGAAGCGGTGGATCAGGTCGGGGTTGGCGATGGACGGGCGCCCGTACGAGACCAGGTCGGCGAGACCGCGTCGCAGGGTCGCCTCGCCGGCCTCGCGGGAGGTGGGCGGGCCGTTCTGGCCGACGTTGGCGATCAGCGTGCCGTTCCGGCGGGGGCGCCGCGATTGAGTTTTCCGGGCGAGCGCCAGGGAGGCGGACCCTGCAAGGCGGCCGGATGCTGGCTAGGCTCATCGGCTGGGTCCGTGTTCGGCGGGCACCGAATAATGCTTACGCAGCTGAGAGGATGTGCGCTTTGGCCGATTCGTCTTTCGACATCGTCAGCAAGATCGACCGGCAGGAGGTAGACAACGCCCTCAACCAGACGGTCAAGGAGATCGGACACCGCTTCGACTTCAAGGGCACCGGGGCGGCGATCAGCTGGTCCGGTCAGGAGAACATCGAGATCAAGGCCAACAGCGAGGAGCGGGCCGGGGCGGCGCTCGACGTGTTCAAGGAGAAGGTGGTCAAGCGCGGCCTCTCTCTGAAGATCCTCGACGCCGGCGAGCCGAAGCTGTCCGGCAAGGAATACCGCATGCTGGTGACCCTCAAAGAGGGCATCGACCAGGAGAACGCCAAGAAGATCTCCAAGCTCATCCGCGACGAGGGGCCCAAGGGCATCAAGGCGCAGATCCAGGGCGAGGAGCTTCGGGTCAGCTCCAAGAAGAAGGACGACCTGCAGGACGTCATCACCCTGTTGAAGGGCAAGGACCTGGACATCGCCCTGCAGTTCGTGAACTACCGCTAGCAGCGGCAAGAACCAGGGCTCTGAGCTGGTGTTTCATCGCTGGGAAGATCGCCGAGGGCACATCCGGGGCACACGGCCGAGCGCGCTGTCCACGAGGGCACGCGTTTTCTCCTGTGCCTCGGGCCACTCCCCACATACGGGTTGAGCGTGACCATCGGCGTGGAGTGACCGGGGGCGAGCTGTACGGCTTCACGAAATGGTGCTGCAGGCAATGGGGCCGATCCGGGGCAGGCCGAACAACACCCCACGTGAACGTCCGCTGTCTTTCTTGAGCGCTTTTCGATCGGCGCCGGTCGCGGGTCGGGTCAGGGAGACTCCCGGTATCGGTTGCTGCGACCTGCTTCGAGGGCCGTGCGCAGGTGCACAAGCCCCTCGGTGTCTTCCGGGAGCTTCAGCCTCCGCAGGAGAGCGTGGGCCGAGCGGGGTTCGAGGTCGCCGTAGGCGTCATGCCAGCCGGCGCGCAGGCCTTGGAACAGCGCGGCATGCAGTGCGGGGATTCCCGCCAGCGCCTGAAAGACAGGGTGCTTGACCGGCCAGGGCACCGGACCGGAGATTTCCAGGACTCGTCGCACCCGGCGGCACAGTGGATCTTGGGCCGCCTCGTGAAGCCGGTCTCGGGCCCGCAACTCTTCGACGTCGTCGCCCAGTACTTCGGCGAAGGCGGCCTCGGCCGTGGCACGGTCCTCGAACCAGTCGACCCAGAGGGAGTAGGTGACCGGCTCGGCGGGTTCCGGAGCTTCCAATCGCCGGCGGTAGGCGTCCCAGAGCAGCCTGGCGTGCTCCGGGTTGAGCGCGGGCACGAGATCGAAGCGGATCTCACACGTCACCCAGTAGTCGTCGAGCAGGTCCAGGAAGCCGAGGGCGAGCCGCAGGCGGCCGGCCGGGTCGAGGTCGGGGTCTTCCAGCGCCGCGCGCGTCCAGGTGTGAGCCACCTCGTTGGTCGTCAACCGCCCGTCACCGCTGGTCCAGCTGTCCTCGCCGATCTGGAGGACGCCTTCCTCCGCCAGCCAGCGCCGTGCGCGCTCCCGCCCCTCGTCGTCGTCCACAACGCCAAGTGTGCTCCAACCGCCAGATTCCGGCCGACATAGGCTCGTCGCGTGACGATGATCCCCCTGCGCCGTTTCACGGCACGTGCGCTGCCCATCGACGATCGAGGCCGAGTGCTCCTGCTCAACGGGTTCGACCCCGCGCGTCCCGACGAGCCGTTCTGGACCACCATCGGCGGCGGTGTGGAGGAGGGCGAGACGCTCCAGCGGGCAGCCGCTCGCGAGATGTTCGAAGAGGTCGGCATCCGCGCGACGGCTGAGGACTTCACGGGGCCGTACGGGACGAGCACGATCGAGTTCCGCTTCGCGCAGTACGTCATCACGCAGGATCAGACCTTTTCGCGATCCGGGTGGGCGAGGTGGACGTCACCTTCGAGCACATGGAGCAGATCGAGAAGGAGACCACGCTCGGACATCGCTGGTGGAGTGCCGAGGAGCTCGAGGCCGCCGAGGAGACCATTTTTCCGGAGGATCTTGCGGTGATCCTCCGCAGGATCACGACGGGCGGATGACTCGGGTGATGCCCGCGATGAGGGCCGTGGCGAGCAGCCAGCCCGAGATGATCAGTGCGTACGCCAGTCCCTGCGTCCAGCCCGCCGGGTCGAACATTTCCCGTTGCCCGAAGGTGGACAGCGGCAGCAGCAGGTCGAAGGTGTAGGCGAAGGAGTCGAAACCTGGGCTCTCGTCGGGTTTGAGGGGGCGGGGCGGATTCAGGCCGAACACCACGGTCCCGATCGAGAGCAGCGTCGCGAACCAGATCGCGGCCAGCCACGGCCTGTAGCCGTAGCCGACGGTGATGTCCAGCAGGCGTCCCCACAGCCGGCCGCCGAATCCGCCCCGCTGGGGTCTGGCGCGGAGCTTGGCGAGCTGGGTTCGGCGGGCGAGCACGTCGTTGCCGTCCCGCAGAAGCCAGGCGGCCAGTTGCTCGTACGGCTGTGGCCTGAAGCCCTCCGGGTCGCGGCTCACCCATTCGATCCTGCGGCTGACGCCGCTGCCGCGCAGCCGGTCGTACGACAGGCCGTTCAGGCGCAGCTTGTCCGGCCAGGTGGCGGGGTCGTCCTCCAGGGTGTTCACGGTGGAGTGGGCGAGCGTCACCACGCCGTCGATCGGCTCGGCCGGCTTGAGGTAGAGCTCGCGTACCTCCATGTGACTGGCGTGCAGCGCGTACGGCGTGTCCGGGCTGCGGATGATGCCTTTGAGGGAGAACAGGCCGTTGATCCGGGAGCCGCGCAGCCGCACACAGCCCAGTGCGAGGAAGTCGCCGGTGCACCGCATCGCGTCCTCGACGACCATGCCGTCGGCGAACAGCGCGTCGCCGCCGAGGTTGCGGAGCTTGGCGCCTTCCAGCGAGAACCCGCCGTTCAGCCGCGCGCCGACCATGCGCAGGCCGCCGGTGAAGTCCGCGTTACGCATGTACGTCCCCGCGTCCACCACCATGGCGTCGCCGAAGAACGCCTGCTCGTCCTCGGCGGGCTCCACCTTCGTGCCGGCGAGCCAGAGGCCGCTCTCGAACTGGGCACGCCCTACCCGCACCGGGCCCGTCACGTACGAGCCCGACAGGCTGAGGTGACCGGCGACCCGCATGCCACCGGCGTTCAGCCCGGGTAAGCGGCAGTCCGTCAGGCGCAGGGTCCGGGTCGTGGAGCCGGTGAGCTGGATGGGTTCGTCCAGATGGCAGCCGCTGAGCACGAGTTCGTGCTCGACGGCGCCACCGAGGATCTGGAGCGGGCCGGTGATCCTGGCGCCGACCAGCCGTACCGCCGGGACCGCCCCGGTGCCCGCCTCGCGGGCGCCGAGCAGCAGCGACGCGATGACCTGGGCCCTGACCGTGCGCTCGGGACCCCACGAATCCCCGTCCACCGGGGCGTTCGCACCTGCCGGGCTGCCCGCGCCCACCTGCACGGGGGCAAATGTGACGAACTCACCCGTCGGGAACGCGTTCCACACCCGCCGTTCGGCCTCGCTCAGCCGCGGAGATCGCCCCATGCCCTGATTCTTGCGCACATTCCGGGCCCGGATCAGCGGCGGTAGCCTGCCATGCGCTCAAGCCTGGCCACGCGCTCGGAGGTGGGTGGGTGGGTGGAGAAGAGGCGGCCGAGGCCGGAGCCGCTGAACGGGTTCGCGATCATCATGTGCGAGGCGGAGGTCAGGCGGCTGTTCTCCGGCAGCGGCAGCCTGCGGGCGCCCATCTCGATCTTGCGTAGCGCGGAGGCGAGCGCGAGCGGGTCGCCCGTCAGCCTGGCGCCCGCCTCGTCGGCCTGGAACTCCCGGGTGCGGGAGATCGCCATCTGGATCATCCCCGCCGCCACCGGGCCGAGCAGCATCATGAGCAGCGCGCCCAGGAAACCGGGTCCCTCGTCGTCGTCCGAGCCGCCGAAGAAGACCGCCACGTAACTCACCCAGGTGATCATCGTGGCCAGCGCTCCGGCCACGGACGAGACCAGGATGTCGCGGTTGTAGACGTGGGACAGCTCGTGCCCGATCACGCCGCGCAGCTCGGCCTCGTCGAGCAACTGGGTCAGGCCGTACGTCACGCAGACGGCCGCCTTGCGCGGGCTGCGGCCGGTGGCGAAGGCGTTCGGCTGGACGGTGGGCGAAATGTAGAGCCGCGGCATCGGCTGGCGCGCCTCGGTGGAGAGCTCACGCACGATCCGGTAGAGGGTGGGCTGCTCCACCTCGCTGACCTGCCTGGCGCGCATGGCCGACAGCGCGATCCGGTCCGAGAAGAAGTAGGCGACGCCGTTGCTCACGAGGGCGAGCACGAACGCGATCTGCAGACCGGTGCTGCCGCCCAGCCACGCGCCCGCCGCGAGGATCAGCGCAGACAGGCTCCCCAGCAGGACCGCGGTGCGCAGACCGTTGTGGTGCAAGGTTCCCCCCTTCAAGGTCCGGGTTCACCCAGTACAACGACGATGACCTGCCTCAGCGTTCCCCGCGGTGCTCGGCCGCCTCTAGGACGTCAGATCCAGCACCAGCTGCGGGGCGACGGAGAACAGGACCGCAACCACCAGCGCGACACCCACGGCCCCCCACACGGCGGGAAAGGCTCGGCGCACGGCCGGGACCGCCGCTCGTACCGGGGTGAAGAGCCGCGCGGTCCAGGCGACGTAGTAGTAGAGCCCGATCACGGTGTTGACGGCCATGACCACCGCCAGCCATCCGGCCTCGCCCTCGACGATCTCCCTGAAGACTACGACCTTGGCGAACAGCCCGGCCAGCCCGGGTGGGAGGCCGGCCAGGCAGATCAGGCAGAACGCCAGCGCCAGCGCGGCCACCGGACTCCGGAACGCCAGACCCCGGTAGTCGTCCAGTTCGTTGCGCGCGGCGGTCCGCGACACGAGCATGACCACGGCGAACGCCCCCAGGTTCATGGCGGCGTAGATCACCAGGTAGGCGACGGACGCCCCGACCGCACCGGAGGCGGATTCCGCGCCGAACGCCACCGCGAGCGGGGCCAGGATGTAGCCCGACTGGGCGACCGATGACCAGGCGAGCAGGCGTACGGCCGAGCGCTGGCGCATGGCCAGCAGATTGCCCGCCGTCATGGTGAGCGCCGAGATGATCGCGACGATGGGTATCCAGGTGGACGACTGCCCCGGCAGGGCGACGACCAGGACGAGGATGAGCCCCGCGAATCCGGCGGCCTTCGAGATCACCGACAGCAGGGCGGCCACGGGGATGGGCGCGCCCTGGTAGACGTCCGCCGCCCAGGCGTGGAACGGGACCGCTGCGATCTTGAAGGCGAAGCCGGCCACGACCAGCACGATCCCGACCGTGACGATACCCGGCAGGCCGTGACCGGCGTCCATGATGGACGTAGCTGCCTGCGGCCAGCCGGGCGCCGGGAGCTCGCCGCTGACGACGGCCGACAGCCGCGACAGGTGGACGGTCCCGGCGATGCCGTACAGCAGCGAGACCCCGAACAGCATGACGGCCGTGGAGACGACCGACACCAGGAACAGCTTGACCGCGGCCTCCGAGGAGCGGCCGTCGTAGCGTTTCATCGCGGTGAGCGCGAAGACCGGGAGCGAGACGAGCTCGAGCGCCACCACCAGCATGATCAGATCTCGCGAGGCGGGCAGCGTCACCGCGCCCGTCAGCGTGCACAGCAGCAGGAAGTGCCACTCTCCCACCGGGATGTCGCCCTCGGCCAGCTCGGTCATCGACATCAGCACGATCACCACGGCCGCCACCAGCACGAGCCCCGCCAGGACGAGCGTGAACCGGTCGACCACGAACGAGCACTGCTCGGCGGCGCCGGCTTCGGCGAGAGAGGCTGGGACGCAGAAGGTGGACAGCGTCTCGGCGCCCGCGACTGCCTGGGCCACGACGAACCCCAGCGCGACCAGCACACCCCCGAGCGTCACGATCCCCAGCGCCGGCTTCACCCCGCGGCGGGCGGGCAGGAACGCGTCGAGCAGCAGCACGAGCCCGGCGAACAGCGCCAGAGTCAACGGGGGCGCGATCGCGAAGTAGTCGATCTGCTGGATCATGACAGGGCTCCCAGCAGAGACTGCACGGCCGGTGTGGTGAGCGAGAGCAGGAGCTTGGGCCAGAGCCCGAAGAGCAGGATGAGCACGATCAGCGGCACCCACGCGACCAGCTCGTACCGCTGGATGTCGAGTGCCTCGGGCTCGGCCGTCAGATGGTCTTCGCCGATGGGGTCGACCGGGCGCTCGTCGAGGGTCTCCCAGGTGGCGGCATCGCCGGGCAGACGAAGCGTGGCGATGACGGTGCGGTCACCGGGCTCGGCGCCCGCGGCGGCGTGTTCGCCGGGTCCTGCCGCCGGAAGGTGATCGGGGGGCTCCGCGCGGGTCGCCACCGGCACGGCCGGGACGCCGTGGGTGACTCGGGACAGCATGACCAGGAAGTACGCCGCCGTCAGGACGGCGCCGAGACCGCCGATGGCCATGAAGGTGAGGAACAGCGCGCGGGGCAGGATCTCGGCCGGCTGGAAGGCGCCGAGCAGCGCCAGCATCTCTCCCCAGAACCCGGCCAGCCCCGGCAGGCCGAGCGAGGCGATGGAGGCGAACGTCAGGACCGCGCCGAGGTGCGGGAGCTTGGCCAGCATGCCACCGCCGAGCGAGGGGATGTCGGCCGTGTGATAGCGCTCCTTGATCGATCCTGCGAGGAAGAACAGCAGGCCGGTGATCAGGCCGTGGGCGACGTTGGCGAACAGGGCGCCGTTGATCCCCACCGTCGTCAGTGTGGCGAAGCCCAGCAGCACGAAGCCC
Organism: Nonomuraea sp. LPB2021202275-12-8; assembly: GCF_037044575.1. Taxonomy (NCBI): domain Bacteria; kingdom Bacillati; phylum Actinomycetota; class Actinomycetes; order Streptosporangiales; family Streptosporangiaceae; genus Nonomuraea; species Nonomuraea sp. LPB2021202275-12-8. Next base: position 48,172 of record NZ_JBAHWD010000014.1, read on the forward strand.
ATGTGGCCGACCGACGAGTAGGCGATCATGCGTTTAAGGTCGCGCTGCGCCAGGCAGGCCAGGGAGCCGTAGATGATGCCGACCACGGCGAGGGCGCCGAGCCACGGCGCGACCGCCGCGGCGCCCTCGGGCAGGATCGGGATCGCGATCCTGGCGAAGCCGTAGGTGCCCATCTTCAGCAGCACCCCGGCCAGCAGCACCGAGCCGACCGTGGGGGCCTGCGTGTGCGCGTCGGGCAGCCAGGTGTGCAGCGGCCACATCGGGGTCTTGACCGCCAGCCCGAGCCCCACCGCCACGAACGCCAGCACCTGCACCGCCCGGGACATCCCCGCGCCGTGCGCCTGGCCGAGCGCGACGATGTCGAGGGTGCCGGTCTGTGCCCAGATGAGCAGCAGGCCGAGCAGCATCACGACCGAGCCGAGCAGCGTGTAGAGGATGAACTTGACCGCCGCGGCCCGGCGCCCCTCGCCACCCCAGATGGCGATCAGGAAGTACATCGGCACGAGCACGATCTCGAAGAACACGAAGAACAGCAGCAGGTCGAGCGCGAGGAACGTGCCGATCATGCCGACTTCGAGCACCAGCAGCGTGAACACCAGCGCCCTGGGCCTGGCCCCTTCAGGGCCGGGGTGCAGGAGCTGGCCGGGCCGGCGGGCGTCACCCCAGCTCAGGTAGGCGAAGCAGAGGAACGTCAGCAGCGCCGTCAACACGATCAACGGGAGCGAGATCCCGTCGACGCCCAGGTGGAAGCGCAGGTCGAGCCCGGGGATCCACTGCAGGTCGACGGTGGACTGGGGGCGCGCCGTCTGGCCGTAGTCGAACGTCGCCAGCAGCACGGCGGCCAGCGCCAGCGTCACGCCGGATACCGCCAGCCCGTAGCCGGGCAGCACCGGGCGCAGCGCCGCCGGGACCACCAGCAACAGGAAGGCTCCCAGCAGTGGCACGGCGAGCAGCGCGATGGGAAGCCAGCCCGTCATGTGAACATCACCGCCCCCACCGCGATCAGAAGGACACCGGCCAGCAGGCCGCTCACGTAGAGCTGGACGTTGCCGTTCTGCGCGAGCCGCAGCAGCCCCGACAGTCCGCGCGCCGACCGTCCGGACCCGCGCACCGCGCCGTCCACGACCGTGTCGTCCGTCCTGACGACCAGCCTGGCCAGCGCCACGACCGGGCGTACGAAGACGGCGGCGTACAGGCTGTCGACGTAGAACGCCCGCTCGCACGGCAGCCGCAGCGGCCCGAGCAGGCGGGCCGGGTCGGCGACGGGGTCGCTGCGCCAGTAGGCGTAGACGACACCGGCGCCGAGCAGCGCGAGGGCGACGCTGATGGACGCCACCGGCACGTCGAGGTGCAGGCCGCCGGCGAAGCCGAGCAGCAGGGCGGGGACCGCGAGGAGCACGACGGGCACGAGCATCGTCGGCGGCGCCTCGCGGGGGTCGATGACGTGCGCAGTGCCGGGCTCGGGCTCGGGGAGCGCGACGGTCCCCGCCTGCCCGAAGAAGGTGCGCAGCCATGCTCTTGTGGCGTACGCGCCGGTGATGGCCACGGTCGCGAGCGCGCAACCGTACAGGAGCAGGGCGGCGGCGTCGGTGAGGCCGCCCGCCAACGCTCCCTCCATGGCCAGCAACAGGGCGTCCTTGCTGAAGAAGCCGCTGGCTGGAGGCAGGCCCATGAGCGCGGCGAAGCCGACCGTCGTCGCGACGAACGTGACCGGCATCTCGCGCCGCAGCCCGCCCATCTGACTCATCAGGTTGGAGCCGACGTGATGGATCACGACGCCCGCGCAGAGGAACAGCAGTGCCTTGAACGCGCCGTGGGTGATCAGATGGAAGATCGCGGCGGTGTCGGACCCGGCGGCGAGGCCTCCGGCCATGTAGGCGAGCTGGCTGACCGTTGAGTACGCCAGCACGCGTTTCAGGTCGTCCTGCGCCAGCGCGGCCAGCGCGGCGCCGAGCATGCCCAGCGCGGCCAGGACCGCCAGCACGTCGAGCGTCGGCCGGGCCGCGGCGAAGGCGGGGAAGAGCCTGGCGACGAGGAAGATGCCCGCGGCGACCATGGTGGCGGCGTGGATGAGCGCGCTGATCGGCGTCGGGCCCGCCATCGCGTCAGGCAGCCAGGTGTGCAGCGGCACCTGGGCGCTCTTGCCCGCGACCCCCGCGAGCAGCAGCATCGTGGCGGCGACCAGCGTGCCCGACGACATCTCTGGCACCCTCGCCAGCACGTCGGCGATGCGGAAACTGCCCGCCGCGCCGCCGAGCACGAAGATGCCGAACAGGAAGCCGACGTCACCCAGCCGGGTCACCAGGAACGCCTTGACCGCGGCGCGCGAATTGCCGCGATCCTCCCACCAGTGACCGATGAGCAGGTAGGAGCACAGACCCATGATCTCCCAGCCCACGTAGAGGACCAGGAGGTCACCGGCGTAGACCACCAGCAGCATGGCGCTGGTGAACAGGCTGATGAAGGCGCTGTAGGAGGGGTAGCGGGGGTCGTCTTTCAGATAGCCGATCGAATAGACCTGCACGGCCAGCGCCACGAGCGTCACCAGCACGCCGATGAGCGCCGAGAGGTCGTCGGCCTGGAGCGTGAGCGAGATCGGGGCGCCGCCGGTGACGATGGTGCCGAAGGTGTCGCCCACGGGCACCGACCGCGCGCCGCCTTCGAGGAAGGCGAAGCCCTGCCCCCAGGCGAGCCAGCAGGCCAGCACAGCGGCGCCGGCCGTCGGCACGACCGCGATCCAGGCGGCCCGGCGGTTGGCCCTCGCGTCCGGTGAGGTGGCTGTGGAGACGGTGACCGGGTTTCGAGGTGGGACGCGGGGATCCGCCGTGGCCTGGGGGGTGCGTACGCGGGGCCAACGGGACAGCAGGAGACCGGCGAAGGCCGCCACGAAGGGCAGGAGTACGGCCAGCAACGGGAAGGTCGTCATCGCGTGCCTCCTCGCTTGGCCGAACGGCCGTCCCCGTGGCCGTCCGGCGCGTCCCTGTGAGCGCCTTGGGCCGGCTGGTCGCCGCGGTTGTCATGTGGCGGCTCGCCCTCTTGAGCGCCCTGCGTCGGCTCGTCCCCATGGTTTCGGGGGGCGGGCGACGCGTGCTCGTGCTGGGTGGGGTGCACTGCGGGGTGCGGCTGGTTGTTGGTCGCGCTGATCGGGGCGGCGGTGGGGTCGGTCAGGTGCTGCGACCGGGGAGGGTCACCCGTCGCGGCGGACGGGTCGGTGCCATCCGCGGGCTCTGCCAGGTCGCGCAGGAGGTCGAGGTCGACTGTCCTGCGGTTGCGGTAGAGAGCCAGCACGATGGCCAGGCCGACACCCACTTCGGCCGCCGCGATGACGATGACGAACAGGGTCAGGACCTGGCCGCTGTGCAGGCGGTCGCCGAGCCACACGTCGAACGCGACCAGATTGAGGTTGACGGCGTTGAGCATCAGCTCGACGGACATCAGCACGAGGATCGTGTTGCGCCGGGCGAGCACGCCGTAGACGCCGATGGAGAACAGGAGCGCGGAGACGACGGCCGGGTAGACGATGTGCACTAATGCCCCCCGGTCTGATCGGGTGGCGAACTCCCGGGCATGTCACTGGGCGCTGGACCGTCAGACGTGTCCGGACGAGCCGGACCACCACCGGCCTGGTCCCCGCCGGGCAGGCCACCGCGCGGGGTCGTACCGGACCGGCCGTCGCCCGCGCCGGTTATGTCCGTGCGGGACAGCACGATGGCGCCGATCAGGGCGGCCAGCAGGAGCACCGAGAGCGCCTCGAACGGCAGCACCCAGGTGCTGAAGATGCTGCCGCCGAGCTCCTTCGCACCGCCTTGGCCGGGGGTCAGAGGGGTGTAGGCCATGCGGAAGCCGTCGATCACCACCGTGACCAGGATGGCCGCCGTCGCGAGTGCCACCACGGCCGCGGCCACCTTGTTGCCGCTGTCCAGGTCGGTGGAGCGGCCGATGGGCGCGCGCGTGAGCATGATGCCGAACAGCAGCAGGACGACCACGGCGCCCACATAGATGAGGACCTGGACCCACGCCACGAACTCGGCGGTCAGAACCAGATAACAGCCTGCCAGCGCGCCGAAGGTGACCACGAGCCAGAGGGCGGCGTGGACGAGCTGCCTGGTCGTGACGACGAGCAGCGCTGATCCGACCGCCACCGCTCCCAGCAGCAAGAAAACGATCTCTTGCCCGGTGGGTGACAGGTAGGAGGGCACCACCTCGGTCACGACTCCTCCTCAGGCTCCCTTGGCTCATCAGGGCCGAGCCGCCCGGGCGGGCGGATGGATCGAGGATCGGCCATCTTGCGCCTACGCGGACTCGCGCCAGAAGTCTGCCCCTCCGGCCCGGGTTCCGGTCGCGGTTCCTGCGAGCCTGTGGACAACTCTTCCTCAGACGACCGGCCTGTGGATGACGCCTCGCCGCCAGGTGGCGTCGTGGGCGATTCGTCGTCACCCGGGCGCGCCGGGGACGACTCGTCAAGGTCCGGCCGTGCTGTGGACTCGCCGGGGTCCGGCCCCGCTTGGGGCGACTCACCGGGGTCCCGCCCCGCCGGGGATGACTCACCGGGGTCGCGCTGCCCTGGGGACGGTCCGTCGGCGTCTCGCTGCTCCGGGGACGGCTCGGCGTCCGGCCGTGCCGGGGACGGCCGTTCCGTCGGCCCCGCGTCCATGGTCTCGTGGTCCGAGCTCGTGGGCATGGCGGCCCCGGTCTCGTGTCCTGTGGATGAAGGCGGCTCCGGCCTGCCTTCAGATCCGCTGGATGGGAGGGTCCCTGGCGGGCGGATCCCCCGCACGTTGCCCATGGGTCTGCGACTGCGGCCGCCGCGTTCTTCCGGCTCAGCCGGCGGGGCTCCGGCACCCGCGGACTGCTGCTCCGGCGCCTCTTGCTGGGCCTGGGATTCCGGAGACTCGGCCTCGGGTGCCCGTACGCCGTCCTGGGGCTCGACCTGGGAGGTGGCGGCCTCAGCGGCCGGATCCGGCTTCGCCGTGCCGGTTCGGGGTGACGTATCGGGCTCCGCCCCCGGGTCCGGCGCGGTGTCCGTACCGGGAGCAGCTGCTTTGCCCGCGGCGCGGGTCGCGCGGGCGGGGGGTGCGTCGGCGGAGCGGGCGGGGCGGCGGGGGGCCGCCGTCAGTTCTTTGGGGGGCTCGGCCCCGGGATCGTGGGGCGGTGGCGGCGGAACCGTCTCGACCCAGCCCGCCAGCTTGTCCTTTTCGTGGAGGAGGTTGCGGATATCGCCTTCGGCGTACTCGAACTCGGGCGACCAGAAGAGCGCGTCGAACGGGCACACCTCGATGCAGATCCCGCAATACATGCACAGGGCGAAGTCGATGGCGAACCGGTCGAGGACGTTGCGCTGACGGGGACGGCCCCCCTCGGGCGCCGGGAGGGTCTCCTTGTGCGAATCAATGTAGATGCACCAGTCAGGACATTCCCGGGCACAGAGCATGCAAGAGGTGCAGTTCTCCTCGACCAGGGCGATCACCCCGCGACTGCGTGGCGGGAGAGCGGGCTTGACCTCGGGGTACTGCTGGGTGACGGATTTGCGCAGCATGTGGCGAAGGGTGATGCTAAGCCCCTTTGCCAGCCCTACGCCGGGTATCCGTCCCATGTTCAACATCATGGCGCACTTGAGAGCCCAGGTGAATGAGCAAGCGCGTTGTCCCCAGGTTTCCACAGTCATCCACAGGTTGGCGGGTAGTTATCCACAGGAAAGCGCCTCGCCCGATATGTGCAAGTACAGAGCGATAGTCTCTCGCCATGTCGTACCGCCATCCGGGCCGCGTCAGCGGCGGGGCATGGGCCGCCTCCGTCGTGTGGGCGGCCCTTTCCCTGATTTCGTGCGGTTTGGCGACCCCGTTCACGATCGGGTTCGCGGCGTTCTGGCTGAGGAGCGTGTGGCAGTTCGTCGCCGCGTGCGTCTATGGCGTCTGCATGGGCTCGTTCCTGATCGCGATCATGGCCTACGACAACGTCGACGACATTCCGGAGCCCTTGGGCACGATCGTCTCCTTCACCTTCGTGATCGCGTGGATCGGCGGCGTGATCCACTCGGGCATCCTGGTGCCCACGATGGCCAGGGCGCGGTCCGTCACGCCGACCCCCCACCAGTCGCAGCACCTGTCCAATGTTCATCAGCGCACCACCGCACCCTCCTACCAGCGACGGCCCGGCGAACCCGAATGGATCGGGCACTACCGGGTGCTCCAGCTGCTGGGGCGCGGCGGCCAGGGGGCGGTCTACCTCGCCATGGCGCCCAACGGGGTCCGGGTGGCCGTGAAGGTGCTGCACGACCTGGTCGACGAGGCCGCGCGAGCCAGGTTCGCCAGGGAAGTCGACACGGCGCGGCGGGTGGCGACGTTTTCCACAGCCCGCGTGCTCGACGTGAGCATCACGGGACAGTACGCGTACATCGTCAGCGAGTATGTGGAAGGTCCCTCACTTGAGCAGTTGGTGCGCAATCACGGGCCGCGTGACGAGGACAGCCTGACCCGGCTGGCGCTGTCCACGGCCGGGGCGCTGGCGGCTATCCACAAGGCGGGGATCGTCCATCGCGACTTCAAGCCGAGCAACGTGCTGATCGGTCACGACGGCCCGCGGGTCATCGACTTCGGCATCGCCCGGGCTCTCGATCAGGTGACGGTGACGGCGGGCAAGATGGTCGGCACGCCGCCGTACATGTCGCCCGAGCAGTTGTCCGGCGAGCCGGTCGGACCTCCGTCCGATGTGTTCAGCTGGGCGGTCACGATGATGTTCGCGGCCACGGGACGGCCCGCGTTCGGAGAGGACAGCGTGCCTGCGATCTTCAACCGGGTGCTCACGTTCCATCCGGATTTATCGCCATTGCCGCGACCTCTTCGCGGGGTAGTCGGCGCCTGCCTGTCCAAACGGCCCGAGAGCCGGCCCGCTGCCTCTGACGTGATGCTGGCCATCGTCCACTGACCCGGCGCTCGCCGGCTCCCCCGAAGCATGGCGGTGAGCGGACGCCGGGTCGCGACCGCTTCAGAACGGGAGTGAAGGGGCGGGTGGCGCCTCGGGTGCACCCGGCAACCCGCCGACACTCGGCAGCAGTGACTCGCATGCCTTCACCGCCGCCCCGTACTTCTTGGAGAGCACGTCGACGCGGTCACCCTTGATCGTGAGGTTGACGAGGCCATCGCCGGAGACGGTGACCTCGGGGAAGTCGGGCAGCGCGTGCGATCGCATACAGGCGGTGAACTCCTTGGCGTCCCCGGCGAACGGCGCGGACGGGGCTGCCGCCCACCCCATGACCGCGGCCAGGGCGGCGGCGAGCAGGACCGCTCTTCTGATTGTCGGGCCGAACATGATGGTTCCTCCATCGCTGTAGCCGAGTGGTGGGATCAGAGAACGTGGAAGGCGGTTACGAGGCGGGAACGACGGCGGTTACCCCGATGCCGAGTCTCTGCGCGGCGTGTTGCGCCGCCTGCTGGCCGCCGGGAAGGACCAGGAGCGGCTCATCGAGGCCCTGCTCGTCCTGGCCCACAGCCAGCAAGGACTGGACCGGAGACAGCCCGTCGACCTGGCCGCGATCACCTCGCAGGCGCTCAACCAGCCCCCACAACCGGGACGAGGGCAGGGGCGAAAGGCAAGACGAAAGCACCGTCGAGAGGCGGAGCGAAGGGCGGAGCGAGAGTCGGGGCGAGAGTCGGGGCGAGGCGCGAAGCAGGGGCCCGGTCGAGGGGCACGGCGAAGGGGGGTGGGTTCGGATCGAGGCCGTGCTTGACCCGGCGCTCGCGTCCGGCGACCGCGATCTGATCGAACGGCTGGTGACGAACCTGCTGGACAACGCTCGGAGGCACAATGCGCCCGGCGGCTGGATCAAGGTGTCGACCGCCACGCTGTCCGGCCGGGCTGTGCTCAGCGTCGCCAACAGCGGTCCGGTGATCCCGCCCGACCGGGTCCACACGCTCATGCAGCCGTTCCAGCGCCTGGAAACGGGCAGGAAGGCCACGGGCGACGGGCTGGGACTCGGCTTGTCGATCGTCGCCGCCATCGTCAAGGCGCATCACGGCCTTCTGGAGGTCCGGCCGCTGCCAGAAGGCGGGCTCGAGGTGACCGTCGTCCTGGTGTCCTGACCAGAGCCTGTCTCTTCCATCAGGTACGGCGCGGATGCCCGACTTGATAGGCAAGTCACCACTTGCCTATTGTGGGGCTGTGGCGGAAGATGTCTTCAAGGCACTGGCCGACCCCACCCGCCGGCGCATCCTCGATGAGCTGGCGGAACGGGACGGCCAGACCCTATTCGAGATTTGCGCACGGCTGGTGGCCAAGCACGGCCTGGGGCTGTCCCGCCAGGCGATCAGCCAGCACCTGGCCGTGCTGGAATCCGCCGGTCTGGTCCATTCACGGCGCCAGGGCCGATACAAGTTCCACGATCTGAATACCGAACCCCTTGAGCACATCGTGACCCGGTGGCTCAGGCCCGATACACCGAAGGGCACCCCATGAGGATCCACCTGTCCAGCGTCTTCGTCGACGATCAGGACAAGGCCCTGCGTTTCTATACCGACGTGCTGGGCTTCGTGAAGAAGACCGAGGTCCCGCTGGGCGAGGACCGGTGGCTGACCGTCGTCTCGCCGGACGATCCCGACGGGACCGAACTCCTGCTGGAGCCCGACGGCCATCCAGCGGTGAAGCCGTACAAGGCGGCGCTGGTCGAGGACGGCATCCCGGCCACCGCCTTCGCCGTGGACGACGTACATGCGGAGTTCGGCCGGCTGCGCGAGCTCGGGGTGCTCTTCACCCAGGAGCCGCTGGAAATGGGCCCGGTCACCACCGCGGTGCTGGACGACACCTGCGGCAACCTGATCCAGATCGTGCACCACACGTAGGACCTGCTCCTGTGGCCGGCAGCGGCAAGATCGAAGACACAAGCCTGCGACACAGTCCGGCCGGGATCACCCTGACGGCATGACGGCCCCGGCGGGATGGCATTCAGGGTGTGTACACGTACGGGGTGGTCGTCGTGAGGGGGAGGAAGCCGAGGCGCTGGAGGATGGGACGGCTGTCGTCGGAGGCGTCCACCTGGAGGTAGCGGTGACCGCGTTCGGCGGCGATGCGGGTGCGGTAGGCGACCAGGGCCCGGTAGATGCCCTTTCCGCGCCAGGCCTTCACGGTGCCGCCACTCCAGAGGCTGGCGAACTCGGTGCCGGGGTGCAGTTCCATCCGGGCGGCGCTGACCGGGGTGTCCCCGGCCATCGCCAGGACGGCGACGAGGCGGCCGGTGGCGAGTTGGGTGAGCAGACCGCTTCTCAGGCTGCCGGAGTCGGTGCCGAAGGCCTGGTCGTGGACGTCCATCATGAGGTCCACGTCGGCGGGTGCGGTCACCGGGCGCAGGTGGACGGACTCGGGGAGGTCGATGCCCGTGGGCAGGTCGGAGACCTGGGCGACCATGAGCGTCTCCATCGGCTCGGGCACGAAGCCGGCCGCCGCCAGCCGGTCGGCGAGGTCGGCCGGCCGGTCGTGGGCGTACAGCTTCCATTCGAACTCGCGGCCCAGGTCCGTGAAGTAGCGCACCTGCTCGGCGATCGCCGCCTCCGCCGTGGTGTCGTCGAGGTCCGACCAGAGGATGCCGGCCCAGCCGTCGCCGATGTGCCGGACCACCCCGCCCGCCCGCTCGACCCGGTCACTGGCGCCATCGGGCTGCGCACCGGAGCGGAGTTGACGGTCGAACGTCTCGAGCACCGCTTCGCGATCCATGCGCACACCTCAGCATCGCGGGAACGGGCCTCGCAACAGGAATTCCGAGTCGGCGATCAGGCGCACGACGAGCATCCGGCTGACCGGCCGGGTAGAGCTTGACGAGCATCTTGCCGTGCATCATCCGCAGGAAGGCGGCCTGCGCCTGCTCGATGCCCTCCAGCACGGTCGATTCCGTCCGCCAGCCGACCCGCCGCCTTGCCGATCCACTCCGGGAACAGGATCGACCACCGGCCGGCTCGGTGGCCGGACAGCCGGCGTCGCAGCCGAAGGCGGACACCGGCTTCGCCGCCGGCCGACCCGATCACCCGGACCGGCCGGACGTTGCGTTGCTTGACGCATCCTTGACGGCCCGGGGCGTCCCTTTCCGATTACTCGCGGGTATGCGACAGGTCGACAGGGATCGGAGCGAATGGGATGGCTACACCGATGCCCCGAGACCCGCGGGGCGTGCGCGAGCGGTGGTCGGCGTTCCGCGCCTCGGCGTACCTGCCGGCGACCGTCCTGGTGCTCATCGTCTCCGCCGGGGCCGGGCTGTTCGCGGGCTCCTACACGTACGCGATGGCGAACCCGACGCCGCATCAGGTCCCGATGGCCGTCGTGGGCACCGCCGGGCCGGTGAAGCGGGCGGCATTCGTGGCGGGGATGGAGAACGAGCTCAAGGCGGCGCTTCAACTGCAGAATTTCCCCACGTTCGAGGCGGCGGTCCATGCGGTGGACCAGCAGCAGGTGTTCGGCGTCATCCAGGTGGAGGGGCACCGGGCGCGGCTGAACGTGGCCAGTGCGGCGGGGGCCACGGTGGCGGAGTTGCTCTCGAAGGCGGCGCCGGAGGTGGGGGCGCGCATCGGGGTGCCGGTGACCGTACGGGATCTGAAACCGCTGCAGCCCGGTGATCCGCGAGGGCTGGCTCTCTTCTACATCTCACTCGCCGCGGTGGTCGTGGGCTTCATCGGAGCGGCCCAGCTCAGCACGCACGCGTCCGGGCTCGGGCCGGTGCAGCGGATCGGCTTCACCGTCGCCTACGCCCTGCTCGGCGGGTTCGCCATCGCGGCGGTGGTCGACTGGTTGCTCGGCGCGCTGCGCCTGCCGTTCATGGAGTCCTGGCTGATCCTGGTGTTGACGATGTTCACCTCAGGAATGGTGTTCACCATGTTCCACGCCCTCATCGGGCGCTGGGCCCTGGTGCCGACCTGGGGACTGATGGTGCTGGTCGGCAACCCGTCGTCCGGTGGTGCTGTGTCATGGCCGCTGCTGCCCTCGCCGTTCGGGGCGATCGGGCGCTGGTTGCCACCGGGCGCGTCGGTAAACGCCCAGCACACGGCCGTCTACTTCGGCGGAGACCAGCACCCGCTGCCGTTCCTCGTGCTGGCGGCGTGGGCGGTGGTGTCCTGCGCGGTGTTCCTCGCCTGGCGCCGCAGGCAGGAGCGCCGGGGATCAGGGTGAGGCGTGGCGGCACGCTCTGAGAAGAGCCAGGTACTCCTGCCGGGTGATTCGATGCACGGCCAGTCCGAGCCGGTTTCTCTCGGTGAAGCGGTGCAGGTCGTCCGGCGACCACGGACCGGGGATGTGGTGCAGCGGCTGGTTCCGGCCATCCATGACGAACAGGCCGGACAGTCCCTCGTGCTGGTAGAGGAGCAGGCTCGCCACCCCGCCGTCGGCGTGGCCGATCGCGATGTCGGGCAGCTTCTCCCTGCCCTGGTCGATGTGGAGCCCGCCGGCGGCGGTGATCGACAGGTTCGGGCCGACGGGCGGTCCGGCGATCGCGCCCATGCGGGCTCTGCGCCTGCGCAGGCCGGCCCGGATCGGACCGACTGCGAGCAGCATCGGGCTGAAGGCGACCATCAGCCACTTGACTTGGATGAGGTCGATCAGCAGCATGCCGACCGTCGCCAGCCCTCGCCAGGCGGTGCCCAATCCCGCCGAGACGAGGTACACCATGAGCACCAGCCCGGCCAGCCCCGCGCCGTAGATCAGCGGCATGCGCCAGCGGGCCGGGCGTGGCGCGCCCAGGCCGTGCAGCCGGCGCCAGCCGGGCGCGCGTCCGGAGAGCAGCGAGCGGACCTTCGGCCCCGGCTCGCGTTCGCCGTCCACGAGGGGGAGTCCCGCCTGCATGGCGAAGTCGCGCACCTGCGAGGGCTGCCAGTTGGCGGGCAGGTCGAGCATGACCAGGCCGTCGGCGTCGAGAGCGGCCAGCCCGGTCACCAGTTGCGTCGACGACCCGCTGTCCGGGGCTTCCATCACCTGGTCGTAGAAGTAGTGGTAGAGGGAGGCGGGCCTGACCCGCACGGACTCCCCGTCCGCGGAGGCGGTCAGTGCATCGCCGTCCCACGAAAGGACCGTGCTCGGGCACGGGGCGCCGGCGATGGCGCCTCCGCACGGAACCAGCCTCACGTCCACGTGATCACACCCCATGAACCCCTACCCACTATGACGAACGGGGCGGGGGCGGAGTTTCAGATCACGACTTTGACGACGCCGGTGAGCGCGAGCTGGAGGAGGGCCAGCGGCACCAGGCCGGCCCAGGCGAGCTTCTGGAGCTGGTCCTCGCGCAGGCGCGGGAAGCTCACCCGCACCCAGATGACCACGAAGGCCAGCAGGAACACCTTGACCAGTGTCCACAGCCAGCCGGGCAGCAGCGGTCCGTGCCAGCCGCCGAGGAACAGCACGGTGGTCAGGAAGGACAGCACGACGATCCCGGCGTATTCGGCGAGCATGAACAGGGCGAACCGCATGCCGGTGTACTCGGTCATCGGGCCCATGATGATCTCGGATTCGGCGATCGGCATGTCGAAGGGCGGGCGGCGCAGCTCGGCCAGCCCGGCCATGAAGAACACCACGCCGCCGATCGCCTGCCAGGGCAGCCACCACCACTGCCACGCCTCGACGATGCCGGGCAGGGACAGCGTGCCGGCGGCCATCGCGACCGAGGAGGCGGCCAGCACCAGCGGGAGCTCGTACGACACGAGCTGGGCGGCGGCCCGCATGCCGCCGAGCACGGAGTATTTGTTGGCCGACGCCCATCCGGCCATGATCGCGCCGAGCACGCCGATGCCCATCACCGCGAGCACGAAGAACAGGCCCAGCTCAAGGTCGACGCCGACGAAGCCGTCGTCGACGGGAATGGCGATCAGCACGACCAGGTAGGGCACGAGCGCCACGCCGGGGGCGATCATGAAGATGCGCCGGTCGGCGGCGGCCGGGATGACGTCCTCCTTCTGCGCGAACTTCACCCCGTCGGCGATGAGCTGCGCCCACCCGTGGAAGCCGCCCGCGTACATCGGCCCGAGGCGCGACTGCATGTGCGCCATGACCTTGTGCTCGGTCTGCCCGACGATCAGCGGCAGCACCAGGAAGATGACCAGGATGACGGCGAATCGCAGCACCACGTCAAGCATCGGGCGGCCCCCAGTCGGCCGGCACGCCGGGCGGCAGCGTCTTGCGGCGGCTCGGCGCGCCGTGCCCGGACTCGCCGGGCTCCTTGGCGCCGGGCCACGGCTTGGCCACGCGGGCGGCCAGGATGAAGTCCTTGCGCAGCGGATGCCCTTCGAACCCGTCGGGCAGCAGCAGCGGCACCAGGTTGGGGTGTCCGTCGAAGATCACCCCGAACATCTCGTACGTCTCCCGCTCGTGCCAGTCGGCGCCCCGGTAGACGGCCACGGCGGAGGGCAGGCGCGGGTCGGCGCGCGGCACCCGGGTGCGCAGCAGCAGGCGTTCGCGGGAGTCGGGGTTGTAGACGTGGGCCACGATCCCGAAGGCGTCCGGCGGCTCGTCGACGCCGGTCAGCCAGTCGAAGAAGGCGAATCCGAGCTCGTCGCGGGCGGCCGTCAGCAGCTCGATCCAGTCGGCGGGGGCGACGTCCACGACGGTGTCGCCGAAGGTGTCGGTGATCTCGGCGCGGTCGCCGAAGCGGCCGGCGGGGAAGCCCGTCACGTCTCGTCCCCGTGGGCGCGGGACCACAGATAGCGGTCGCCCAGCTTCTCGGCGGCGATCTTCTCCTGGAGTTTCATGATTCCGTAGAGCAGTCCTTCCGGCCTGGGCGGGCAGCCGGGCACGTAGACGTCGACGGGAACGATCTGGTCGACGCCGTTGGTCACGCAGTAGGAGTCCCAGTAGGGGCCACCGGTGTTGGAGCAGGCGCCGAAGGAGATGACGTACTTCGGGTCGGGCATCTGCTCGTAGAGCCGCTTCACGGCGGGGGCCATCTTGTCGGTGACCGTGCCGGAGACGATCATCAGGTCGGCCTGGCGCGGCCCGTTGGCGAACGGGATCACGCCGAACCTGATGAAGTCGTGCCTGCTCATCGACGTCGCGATGAACTCGATCGCGCAGCAGGCCAGCCCGAAGTTGAACACCCACAGCGAATAGCGCCGCCCCCAGTTGAGGACGAAACGCATGGGCTTGGGGGCCAACCGGGAGATCGGCCCCACTGTGGGCATCGGGAGATCCGTCGCTGCCATGAGGCCATTGTTACTCGGATCACTGGTGAGGCAAAGGTGACCTTCCGCCCGTCTCGCTAGGTCCAGCTCAGCACGCGCTTGCGCCAGGCGTAGAGGATGCCGAGGGCGATGAAGCCGAGGAAGACGAACATCTCCACCAGCGTCGTCACGCCGTAGCCGGGCGCGTCGAAGACGGTGGCCCACGGGAAGAGGAAGACGGCGTCGACGGCGAAGACGACGTAGAGGTAGGTGAAGACGTAGTAGCGGACCTGCGACTGGGCCCAGCCGTCGCCCACGGGGTCGACGCCGCACTCGTAGCTGGTGAGTTTCTCGGCGGTGGGCCGGGTCGGCCGGAGCAGGCGGTTGGCCAGCATGGCCCCGGCCACGATGGCGACGCCGATGGCGAGCAGCGCCGCGACCAGCAGGTAGGACCCGAAGTAACCGTCCATGTACGGCATGGTAGCTCGGTCAAAGCCTAACGCCCTATACCCCCAAGATTGGGCAAACGCCAAGATCTGCCCCATAAGCTGACATCCATGCCTAAACTCCGAATCTTCGGAGGAATCGCGCTGCTTGTCTGCTCCGCCACCGGATGCGGGCTGGCGGCCGCCTCCCCGGAGCACGACAACCTGGTCCCCGGCGATCCCACGAGGATCGAGTTCGTCGACCCCGCGACCGTGACCGGGCTGGCTCCCAGGACGCTGAGCGAGGGCGAGGCCGCCGGCAGACACGTCTACATCGGCTACCCCGAGTTGCCGAACGCCGCGGAGCTCAACGACAGGCTCCGCGCGGAGGCGCAGCGGCAGCTCCGCGCCTTCCGCGAGGCCACCCGCGCCGCGGGCTACCTCGCCCGTCCTGAGCTGAACGTGGACTGGCAGCTCACCGCCGCGGGCGACGTGGCCGGCGTGCGACTGCGCACCGGCGAGTTCCGCGGCGCCGACTGGGGCAACACCAACCGGACATTCTGGTACGACCAACGCAGCGGCCGGGCCACCGACTCCGCCGGGCTGCTGTCCGGCCAGTCCGCCCTGCGCGAGGTCGCCGCCCTGGTCAGGGAGCGGCTCAAGGAGCGCGGGCAGGAGGTCGACAGGGAGCAGGTGACGCCCGACCGCGACCGGTTCGACTCGATGGCCTTCAACGGGGCCGGAGATCTGGTCGTGGAGTTCGACGACTGCCAGATCGGGCCGTGCTCGCTCGGGCGCCTGGCCGTGGCCGTGCCCGCGCGCCAGGTGGAGCCGCTGCTGTCGGAGATGGGACGGCGTGCGCAGCAGGCCGCGCGCCTCGCCGCACAGCGGGTCTCGGTGAAGCGGCCGACGACCGCGCCGCCCGTCGGCCCCGTCGCGGCCAGCACCGACGCGGGCAGCGTGAACTGCGGCCGGACCAAGTGCGTCGCGCTGACCTTCGACGACGGGCCGGGGCCGTACACGGCCGAACTGCTCGACATCCTGCGCGAAGCGGACGCCCGGGCGACGTTCTTCCCGGTGGGCGGCAACGCCGTGGCCCGGCCCGAGCTGCTGCGCCGGATGAGCGCTGAAGGTCACCTGGTCGGCAACCACAGCTGGGCGCACCGCGACCTGTCGAAGCTGGCGACCAGCAAGATCGCCGACTCGCTGGACCGTACCGAGGAGGCGGTGACAGCCGCCATCGGCCAGCGGCCCACGCTCGTGCGCCCGCCGTACGGGGAGGTGAACCTGGACGTCAGGAACGTCGCCCACGAGCACGGCCTGTCGCTCGTGAGCTGGGACGTCGACACCTACGACCAGCGCGGCTCCAGCGCCCGCGCGATCGCCGACCGGGCGGTGGAGCAGGCGCATCCGGGGGCGATCGTGCTGATGCACGACGTCAACCGGGCGACCGTTGACGCAGTTCCGGACATCCTCAAACGGCTGCGCGGGAAGGGATACGCCTTCGTCACCGTTCCAGAGTTGTACAGCGGCCAGATGCGGGCCGGACGGCTTTACAGGTCGGGGGACGAACCCGTGCGCAAGCAGCCCCTGACGTAGGACATGCGGCGGAGGGACGTATAGTTGGCGCTCGTGACCCGAACCGTCCTCTTCGCACGCCTGCATGTGGACCTCTGCAGGCTCGCCTCAGGGCTGTGTCGTCGTTCTCCCAGCTCACCCTGACTTCTCCCGACCGCGTTTACCCGCTTTGTATGGCTTGCAAACGCGTGACCTTCTGAGGATCTAGCATGGAAACAGAGAACGCGCCAGAAGCACCGCGCCCCGGCGCGTCGAGGAGGACCGAGCTGTGACCAAGCAGGTTCAGCAACTCGATCGCGTGATCATCAGATTCGCCGGAGACTCCGGCGACGGCATGCAGCTCACCGGTGACCGGTTCACGGCCGGCACCGCCGAGTTCGGCAACGACCTGTCGACGCTGCCCAACTTCCCCGCCGAGATCCGCGCTCCCGCAGGGACCCTGCCCGGCGTTTCGAGCTTCCAGCTCCACTTCGCCGACCACGACATCCTCACTCCCGGCGACGCGCCCAACGTGCTCGTGGCCATGAACCCGGCGGCGCTCAAGGCCAACCTCGGCGACCTGCCGCGCGGCGCCGACATCATCGCCAACATCGACGAGTTCACCAAGCGCAACCTGCAGAAGGTCGGCTACGCCGCCAACCCGCTGGAGGACGACTCGCTGGCCGAGTGGCGGGTGCACGCCGTGCCGCTGACCTCGCTCACGGTCAAGGCCCTGGAGGGCTTCGACCTGTCCAAGAAGGACGCCGAGCGCTCCAAGAACATGTTCGCCCTCGGCCTGCTGTCGTGGCTCTACCACCGGCCGACCGAGCACACGATCAAGTTCCTCGAGCAGAAGTTCGCCAAGAAGCCCGAGATCGCCAAGGCCAACATCGCGGCCTTCCAGGCCGGCTGGAACTACGGCGAGACCACCGAGTCCTTCTCCGTCTCCTACGAGGTCAAGCCCGCCAAGCTCGCCCCCGGCGTCTACCGCAACATCTCCGGCAACCAGGCGCTGGCCTACGGACTGATCGCCGCCTCGGTGCAGTCCAAGCTGCCGCTGTTCCTGGGCTCCTACCCGATCACCCCGGCCAGCGACATCCTGCACGAGCTGTCCAAGCACAAGCGGTTCGGCATCCGCACCTTCCAGGCGGAGGACGAGATCGCGGGCGTCGGCGCGGCGCTGGGCGCGGCGTTCGGCGGGGCGCTCGGCGTCACCACCACGTCGGGCCCCGGCGTGGCGCTGAAGGCGGAGACCGTCGGCCTGGCGGTCACCACCGAGCTGCCGCTGCTCATCGTGGACGTGCAGCGTGCCGGGCCGAGCACCGGCATGCCTACCAAGACCGAGCAGACCGACCTGCTGATGGCCCTGTTCGGGCGTAACGGCGAGTCTCCGGTCCCGGTCGTGGCTCCGATGTCGCCGAGTGACTGTTTCTACGCGGCCATCGAGGCGGCCAGGATCGCCGTCAAATACCGCACGCCCGTCATGCTGCTGTCGGACGGCTACCTGGCCAACGGCTCGGAGCCGTGGCGGCTGCCGGAAGTGGCCGATCTGCCGGACATCTCGCAGGAGTTCACGACGGCTCCCAACGGCGAGGACGGCGAGTTCCTGCCGTTCAAGCGCGACACCGAGACGCTCGCCCGCCCCTGGGCCATCCCAGGCACGGCCGGCCTCGAGCACCGCATCGGCGGCATCGAGAAGGCCGACGGCACCGGCAACATCTCCTACGACCCGGACAACCACGACCGGATGGTCCGGGTGCGCGCGGCCAAGATCGCCGGGATCGACGTGCCGGACCTGGAGGTCGACGACGCCGACGGCGACGCCAGGGTGCTCGTCCTCGGCTGGGGCTCCACCTACGGCCCGATCGCCGCGGCCGTGCGGCGCATCAGGAAGAGCGGCGGCAAGATCGCCCAGGCCCACCTGCGCCACCTCAACCCGCTGCCCGCCAACACCGGCGAGGTGCTCAAGCGCTACGACAAGGTGCTGCTGCCCGAGATCAACCTCGGCCAGCTCGCGCTCCTGTTGCGAGCCCGCTACCTCGTCGACGTCATCAGCTACAACCGCGTGCGCGGGCTCCCGTTCAAGGCCGAGGAGCTGGCCGAGGTCATCCAGGACGTGATCGACAGTGACTGAGCTCATCAACGGGAAGGGCCTCACGCTCATCCCCAAGACCGATGCCAAGCAGACCCTCAAGGACTTCAAGTCCGACCAGGAGGTGCGCTGGTGCCCGGGCTGCGGCGACTACGCGATCCTGGCGGCGGTGCAGAGCTTCCTGCCGGAGCTGGGGCTGCGGCGCGAGAACATCGTGTTCGTCTCCGGCATCGGCTGCTCCTCCCGCTTCCCCTACTACCTCGACACCTACGGCTTCCACTCGATCCACGGCCGCGCGCCGGCGATCGCGACGGGCCTGGCCGCCTCCCGGCCGGACCTGAGCGTGTGGGTGATCACGGGTGACGGCGACGCGCTGTCGATCGGCGGCAACCACCTGATCCACGCGCTGCGCCGCAACGTCAACCTCAACATCCTGCTGTTCAACAACAGGATCTACGGTCTGACCAAGGGCCAGTACTCCCCCACCTCCGAAGTCGGCAAGATCACCAAGTCGACTCCGATGGGGTCGCTGGACAAGCCGTTCAACCCGATCTCGCTGGCACTCGGCGCCGAGGCCTCCTTCGTGGCCAGGACCATCGACTCCGACCGCAAGCACCTGCAGTCGGTGCTGCGCGAGGCCACCGCGCACCGCGGCACCTCGCTGGTGGAGATCTACCAGAACTGCAACATCTTCAACGACAACGCCTTCGAGCAGCTGAAGGACCCGGAGATCCGCGACGACATCACGCTCAGGCTGGAGCACGGGCAGCCGATCGTGTCGGCGTCCAAGGCGGTCGTCAGGGCCGGCAACGGCAGCCTCGACGTCGTCCCGAGGGCCGAAGCGAGCGAGGACCGGATCCTCGTGCACGACGCCCACAACCCCGACCCGTCGGTGGCCTTCGCACTGTCGCGGCTGGACGAGCCGGCCTTCGAGCACGTGCCGATCGGCATCTTCCGCCAGGTGGACCGCCCCGCCTACGACGTGCTGATGGCCGAGCAGCTCGAGGAGGCCGTGGCCCAGAAGGGCGCCGGCGACCTGGGCGAGCTGCTCATGGGTGGCGACACCTGGCGCATCGGCTGAGCGGTGCGCGCCGCCGCCCCCTGGCGGGGCGGCGGCGCCTCAGATCTTCGACAGCACCCGGTCGCTGACGAAGCAGAGCATCCCGAACTCCCTCGCCCGGCGTTGCGCGAAGTCGCACAGCTCGTCGCTGTCGGCGTAGTCCAGGGCGTAGAGGTCGATGTCGAGGCCGAGCAGCCGCTCGGCGACGGACGCGTGCACCTCCAGGACGTCGTCAGGCCAGGGCGCGTAACTCTCGTCGTCCACCCAGCGGGCCGAGAACGACTCGAACAGGATGCCGTCCACCAGGTCGGCGATCTCCGGCAGCAGGCCGAACCCCCGGTTGGCCAGCAGGTATTCGGGCCTGGCCTCCTCTTGGATGGCCGCGATGAGGATCAGCAGGTGGGGCAGGTCCTCGGGATAGTTGTGCTCGATGTTGAGCGTGTCGAGGAACAGGCCGCGAAAGCCGGTGGCCATGGCCTGGGTGGCCTGGTCCACGACGTGGGCCACCCAGCGCGGGTCCCCCACGTAGACGAAGGCGCCGCCCCAGTCGGGGTTGCGCTCGGGGCGGTGCCAGGGTGCTTGCGGCCCCACGTCCTCGGTCAGCGACAGGTAGCCCAGGGTCTGCACGCCGCGCTCGCGCAGCAGGTCGAGCTCCTGCCGGGAGTAGAAGTCGGCCTGCAGGACGACCTTGTCGAAGTGGGAGAGCCTGTCCAGCTCGCCCGCCCCGTAGTAGAACGCGATGGGCTGCGTCATGCCGTCCACGACTCCCGGTACCACTCGAAGGTGCGCCGGACGCCCTCCTCCAGCGGGACGCGCGGCTGGTAGCCGGTGAGCTCGCGCAGCAGGGTGAGGTCGGGGCAGCGGCGCGCCACCGACCCGGCGGGCGAGGGCAGCTCGCGGATCTCGGGGTTGACGCCCGCGATCCGGAGGACGAGCTTGGCCAGGTCGCCGATGTTGGTCTCCTCCGCGTCGTTGCCGATGTGCACGATCCTGCCCGCGGCCTCCGGAGTGGCCATGAGGCGGACCATCGCCTCGGTGGCGTCGTCGACATGGCAGAAGGCCCTGCTCTGGTCGGAGCCGTAGAGGGTGAAGGGGTTCTCGCCGCGCGCGGCCCGCAGCGACAGCTCGGGGATGACGTGGTCGGCGCCCATGCGCGGGCCGTAGATGTTGTGGAAGCGGCCGACGACGGCCGCGAACCCCTTGGCCCGCGCGGTGTGCAGCACCGCCGCCTCGCCGAGCATCTTGCTGATGGCGTAGGTGAAGCGCGGCGAGGCGACGTCCTCGATCATCAGCGGCACGTCCTCGGGGGTCGGCACGGGCACCACGCCCGCGCTCACCCCGCCCGCGTACGCCTCGCTGGTGGAGGCGAAGAACAGCCTGTCACCGGGCCCGATCCAGTCCAGCAGGTGCATCAGGGCCAGCGTGTTGACCCTGATGACCCTGGCCGGCTCGGACTCGACGTTGCGCACGCCGACGACGGCGGCGAGCATGTAGACCTGGTCCCAGCCGGGCTCCAGCGCCCGATACGAGGCGGGGTCGGTCAGATCCGCCGACCGCACGTCCACCTGGCCCGCGAGCTCGGCCAGCGCGAGATCCCGGCGCCCGCGGGAGAAGTCATCGCAGATGGTGACCTCGTGGCCGTCGGCGCGCAGCCGCCGGGCCAGGTGCAGCCCGATGAACCCGGCCCCGCCCAGCAGGAGCGCCCTCATGACCGGCTCCCCTGCGCGGTGTAGCCGATGCCGGCGTAGCGAGCCCCGCTCGCGGTCACCGCGGCCTCGTCGAGGATGCGCCAGGAGTCGAACAGCACGCGCAGCTCGGAGGCGGCGAGCCTGGTCTCCACCTCGATCTCCCGGTAGTCCGGATGGTCGTTGATGATGATCATCGCGTCGGCGGCGGCGAAGGCCTTGTCCAGGCTGACGGGCTCGCCGCCGTACTCGCGGATGACCTCGTCGGTGACGAGGGGGTCGTGTCCCCGCACCACCAGGCCCGCCGCCGCGAAGACCGGCAGCATGTCGGCGATGGGCGTGCCGCGCATGTCGTCGGTCGCGGGCCAGCCCTTGTACGCCCAGCCGAGCACCGAGAGCCTGAGCCCTTCCGTGCGGCCGAACTCCTGCCTGATCAGCTCCACGACCCGCCCCGCCACGTGCGCGGGCAGCTGCTCGTTCAGCGCCCTGGCCCTGCCCACGAGATACGGCTCGCGCCCGGTGCTCGCCAGCATGATGTACGGGTCCTTCGACAGGCAGCCACCGCCCACGTAACCGGGCTTGGCCAGGTCCGGCCTCGGGTAGTCGAGGTTGGTCGCCCTGATGACCTCCAGCGGGTCGAGCCCGTGCTGCTCGGCGATGAGCGCCAGCTCGTTGCCGAAGGCGTAGATCACGTCGGTGTGGCAGTTGTTGGAGAGCTTGACCATCTCGGCCGTCTCCAGGCCGGAGACGGGCACGATCTGCGTGGCCAGGCCCTGGAACAGCTCGACACCGGCGCGCAGGCTGTCGTCGTCGAGCGCCCCGATCACCTGGGGCAGCTCGACGAGCTCGCGCAGCGCCTGTCCCTGGATGGTGCGTTCGGGCGCCATGACGAGCCGGGGTCGCTCCCAGCGAGCTGCGAGCGCCGGCAGCACGATCTCGCGGCTGGCGCCGATGGGCACCGTGCTGCGGACGACGACCAGCGTGTCAGGGTGGCAGCGCCGCGCCACCTCCTCGGCCGCGGCGGCGAGGTTCCGCAGGTCGGGCACCCCCGTGGACAGGTCGACGGGCGTGGACACCGACAGGATCGCGGCGTCCAGCGGTTCGGCGGGGAGCCGGTCGGAGATGAAGATCCTCTCGCCGAGGAGGTCGTCGAAGGCCTCGGCGACGCCGGGCTCGAACACATGGATCCGCCCGCTGGACAGCGCTTCGACCACGCGCGGGCTGACGTCGACCCCGTGCACGATGTAGTCCTTGCGAGCCAGTGCCGCGGTCAGCGTCAGACCCACGTAGCCCATACCGACAACGCCGACTGTTTTCGGCATCCAGCGCTCCTTTCATTGTTTCGTTCACTGACAAGGGGGACTTATGCGATCAAGGTCGACCATGGTGACGTTCCCCGCGATACCGCTCCTGCGATAGTGAGCGCAGGCCGTCTTGATGTTCTCCGGTGATCTCGCGTAGTCGGTGGCGAGCACGGCCTTACCCTGCTTTCGCAGAGCCAGGGCATCGGCCAGATTCTCCTGGCACCAGCTTTCCCGGCATGGCCGATCGGTGGCTCTGAAGAACAGCTCTTCCATCCCGATGCCATCAATCGCCCCGACATATCCGGAAAAATGCCTAAGTTCGGGGGAATTCTGCGGAACGACGGAGAAGCCCGGACGAATCTTTTTCGCGTACGCGCTGATTTTGATGATCAGGTCGACCATTTTCCGGCCCAGCGTGGCCCGGGTCTCCCCTGGCACCCGTGCCAGGTCGATCTCCTCGTAGGCCAGCGGCGTGTCGAGATAGACCCCGTCGAAGCCGGCCCGCAGCGCCTGGTCGACCTTCGGCCTGATGACCTGGCTCCACCAGCCCGGCTCCCAGTACTTCACGAAGTGCTCGTCGGGCCAGTCCGCCCAGATGTTGAGCATCAGGTCGGCGTGCCGGTCTCTCAGCGGCTCGAACTCGGTCCTGAACTCCTCGATCGAGCCGATCTCGAAGTAGGCCAGCACGAGCTTGCCGCTGCCGCGCACCCGCGCGACCTCCTCGGCGGTGAAGGCGCCCTCGGCGGTGCCGTCCCGCGAGAGGTCGACGATCGCGAGCTGGTGCGGCGCGCGCGCGACGGCGTCCAGGCGGCCCTCCGGGTAGCGCTGCAGGACGTAGGTGAAGGAGGTGACCTCCCGCAACGCGGGCGCCGACCTTCCCTCGGCGCCGGTCACGCAGCCCGCCAGCGCGGTGAGGACCGCCAGCGCGGCGCCCACCGGCGGGAAGGAACAGCCCTTCATGCCATCGCCTTGATCGACTCGCCGAGCCCGTACTCCGGCTGCCAGCCCAGTACCTGCCAGGCCCTGCGGATGTCCGCCCTGCTCCAGCCGACGGCGGCGGAGCGGACCGACGCGGGCGCGCTCTCCCGCACCTCGCCCGTGAAACCCGCCTGCGCGGCCTGCATCGCCACCGCCTCGCGCACCGTGACGGCCCGGCCGCTGCCCACGTTGATGACCCGCTCGGCCAGCTCGGGCACGAAGGCGGCCCGCACGATCGCGCCCGCCACGTCCCGCACGTCCACGAAGTCGCGGTAGGCGCCTAGCGGCCCCAGCTCGATGCGCGGGGTGCGCTCAGCCACCGCCCGCCTCAGCATGTCGCCCGCCCTGCCCAGCACGCTCTCGGCGCTGATGCCGGGGCCGACCGGATTGAAGATCCGCAGGGACGCCCCGTCGACCCTGCCGTCCGCGGCCGCCTGCTCGACCAGCAGGCTGCCCGCCAGATGGCTGATGCCGTAGGCGCCGGCGGGCCGTGCCGGATCCCGCTCGTGCACGGAGTGGCCGTACTCGACCGGACCGTACTCGGCGGCCGAGCCCAGGCGGACGAACCTGGCCCGCGGCGCCGACTGGGCGATCGCCTCGATGAGGACCGCGGTGGCCGTCGCGTTGCCGCGCAACAGCTCGTCGTAGCCGCCCGACAGCCGGCCCACACAGTTGAGCACGGCGGACGGACGGGCGGCGCCCAGCAGGCCGGCGGCCTCGTCGGGCGTGGCCGCGAGCAGGTCCAGCACCGCCCGGCCGGGGCAGAGCAGTCTGGAGACCCGGGGGTCCTCCGACAGCAGGGCCTTGACCTGGCGCCCGAGGAATCCCGTGGAGCCGAAGAGCACGACGGTCGTCATCGCACCGGTTCCCGCGACGGGAGCAGCTGCGGCCTGATCTCGTCGAATCGGGCGTTGGCCTCGTCGTAGTCGTCGGGGCGGCCGATGTCGAGCCAGTAGCCGTCGAACTCGTAGATGCCAGGCGGTTTGTCCCGCGCGAGCAGGTCGAGAACCAGCTCGTCGAAGCCGAAGGACATGCCTTCCGGGTAGCTCGCGATCGTCTCGCGCGACAGCGCGTAGACCCCCATGCTCACCAGATAGCTGAGCAGGGGCTTCTCCCTGAAGCCGATGATGTGCCCGTTCTGCGCCTCCAGCACCCCGAAGTCGATCTTCACCACGCGAGGTGAGGTCGCCACGGTGAGCGGCACGTCCGAGGTGACGTGGCGGGCCAGCAGGTCGGCGTAGTTGAGGGTGGTGAGGACGTCACCGTTCATCACCAGGAAGTCGTCCGGCAGGCGGTCCCTGATGGGGAACAGCGGCCCGATCGTGGACAGCGGGGTGACCTCTTCGGTGTAGTCGACCGACATGCCCCACCGCGACCCGTCGCCCACGAATGCCCTGATCAGCGGGCTCAGGTGCCCCACGGCCAGCGTGGCGCGGGTGAACCCCTGGTGGGTGAGCTGCTGCAGGATGATGTCCAGGATCGCGTACTCCTCCCCGATGGGGACCAGCGGCTTGGGCAGCGCGGAGGTGTACGGGCGCAGGCGAACCCCCTTGCCACCTGCGAGTATGACGACGTGCATAGTGGATCCCTCCCATGGTGCGTGATCAGCGGTATCTGCGAACGTCCTTGAGGCTGGCGAGCATCAGGGACAGCAGGATGACGAGGAAGAGCAGGCCGGCGCCGAGGAAGAGCATGACGTCGGCCAGCGCGGACTGGGTGCCGGGCAGCAGGAGGCGCGCTCCCGGATGCACGGCGAGGGCCAGGCCCTGCGCCACGCACAGGTGCGCGACCTTGCCCTGGTTGGCCAGCAGGAAGGTGAGGAAGTAGGCGCCGCCGACGGTCACGTGCGCGGCGGCCATGGCGGCGCTCGCCGCCGACAGCGCGTGCGTGGCCCACAGGAAGGCGAGGGGCACCGCGGACAGGGCGGCCAGCGCGCCCAGGCAGATCAGCAGCCCCTTGGCGACCAGCCTCCGGGTGTGCGAGGTGAAATCCGCCGGATAGCAGAGCTCACGCAGCGCCGCTCTGGTCTGATCCTCGAACACGTGCGCCCGGTACTCCAGGATCCCCATGCCGAGCACCAGCCCCGCCCCGGCGATGGCCAGGTCGGTCCGGTCGAGCACGTAACGGGCCTCCGCCTGGAGCAGGAAGACCGCGCTCAGCGTGCTGTAGAGGAAGGAGGGCAGCAGGCCCCGGATGTCGACGCGGATGAGCGTGCGCAGCGCGGGTTCGGCGGCGGGCTCGTCGCGGCCCTCGGCCATCGTCAACAGGATGGCGGCGCCCACGATGGCGGCGATGCAGACGACACCCATGCAGACGGTCAGCAGGCCGACCCAGCTGTCGCCGATGGCGATGTAGGCGACGCCGGCCACCACCGCGGGCAGCATCATCACGGCGAGCCAGCCCTCGCGCCGGTAGAACAGCAGGATTCCGGAGGCGATCTGGAACGCCATCTGCATCACGCAGAGCGCGACGAGCGCGACCGGACCGTTCCTGACCGTGGCGATCACGGTCGCCGTCAGGACGGCGGCGCCGACCCCGAGCACGAGGCCGGTGCGTAGCACCCGTCCCGCCGAACGTGGGCAGCCGCGCCCCATGAGCGTGTAGGCGATCTGCGCGGCGGCGCTGCCGAGCACCCAGCCGATCCCCGTGGTGAGGACCAGCCCCGGCATCAGCCACTCCGTGCCCACCAGGCCCGAGGCAGCGGGCAGCAGTGCCGCGGGCAGGCCGTAGAGCAGCCCGTGCAGCATCTGCGCGGCCGGGCGGGCGCGCCGCAGCACGGCGCCCGCCGGTGGCCGGGGCGCGCCCTTGGCCACCATCCGCGCGTAGGCGGCCTCGGCGAGCGAGAAGATGTCGGCATGGCCGTACCTCTCCCGGGCGATCTTGTCGTTCAGCCCTTCGCTCTCCAGGATGGCGGCCACCTGCAGGGGCTCCACGGCCCGCGACAGCCTGGCGGCCATGGGCTCGATGAGATCGTCGATGTCGGCGTCGGACGCGGTGCCCTCGTTCGGGGCGAGGGTCGTCATGGGGCGGCTCCGCCCGCGGGGATGAGCTCCTCGTAGACGCCTCGGTAGTCGTCCAGGGACTGCTGGAGCGTGAAACGTTCCATAACGCGGCCACGGGCGATCGCGCCGAGCCGCCGGCGCAGGCCGGCGTCTTTCAGCAGGCGCACCGCGGCGTCGGCGGTGGCCACGTGGTCACGCGGCGGCACGATGAAGCCGGCGTCGCCGACCGCCTCCGCGACGCCGCCCACGTTGGTGCACACCACCGGTCTGCCGCAGGCCATGGCCTCGACCACGGTGTAGGGGAACCCCTCGGAGATGCTGGTGAGAGCGACGACGCTGCCCGCGTGATAGGCGGCGACCGGCGTCGAGACGCGGCCCTCGAACACCGCGTCGCCCTCCAGCTCCAGCTCGGCGATGAGGGCGAGACAGCTCTGGTAGTAGGTCTCGTTGCCTGTGGGCACGCCGCCGAAGATGCGCAGCCGGGCCTCGGGGATCTTGTCGCGGACGATCGCGAACGCGCGGATCAGGGTGTGCAGGTCCTTCAGCGGGTCCACCCTGCCCATGAAGACCAGCGTCGGCTCCTCGGGATCCGACTCGGCCAGGGGGAAGTCGTCGGGGTCCACGCCGTTGTACATGACGCGGATCCGGTCGGGGTCGGCGCCGTTGTGGAGCTGCCAGCGCCGGTTGTACGACGAGTGCGGGGCGATCCGGTCGGCGGCCACGTAGGCGGCGCCGGCCAGCCGCCTGAAGAAGCTGAGCAGCAGCACCCGGACCGCGTGCGAGACCGGCTCGTTGACGTACTGCAGATACCTCTCCCGCAGGTACACGCCGTGCTCCGACAGCACGATCGGCGTGCCGTAACGCCACTTGGCGGCCATCGCGACCAGCATGCTCAGCCCGTTCATCGCGACGTGGGTCAGGTCGGTGCGCAGCGGCGGCTCGGCCAGGGGGCGCAGCATGTGGCCCATCAGGTCGCCCGCCGTGATCGCGTCGGCCAGGTTGAGCCCGTCGGTCCTGTTCCAGTACCAGGTGTCCATGAGCTGGGTGAGCGACTCGTTCGCGGTGAGCGCGCCGGCCAGGTCGCCGCCGTCGCGGGCGAAGCCGTACAGCGATTCGAGCACCGACAGGAACTCGTCGCTGCCCGCCCCCATGACGGCGGGGGTGAGGACGATCTGGAGGAAACGCCCGTACGCCTCGCCGAACGCGGCACCCGGCGGCCGGGTGCTGCGCCGGTAGCTCTTCTTCCACAGCGGGAGGTTGATGACCTGTTCGAGGTTGGCGGGCAGGTCCCAGACGGGACGCTCCCCGCCGTCCACGGTCATCGTCACGACATCCCACCTGTTGTCGGGCATGCCCCTGATGAGCTGGTCCATCCAGACGCTCACGCCGCCCATCGCGAACGGGTAGGTGCCTTCGGAAACGAACGTCACCTTCACGGCCGCACGCTCGCCGGCACGGTGACGGGGACGCCCGCGGTCAGCGCGACGTGCGCGCTGGTGTCGGTGCCGTACGGCGTCGCCCCCGGCAGTGCCGCGTTGGTGGCGAAGACCGAGGCGTTCGCCGCCGCGGTGAAGGTGATCGTGCCGGCCGCCCGGTCGTAGACGGCGTTCACGCCCGCGAGCCCGGCGAAGTGCTGGGTGCGGCGCTCGACGTACTGGGCGAGCGCGCCCCAGTTAGGCGTGATCAGCGGCACGTTGTAGTAGCCGTTGTACTTGGCCAGCACGGCGTCCAGCCAGTCGAAGACCAGACTCTGGTTCCCTCCGTAGTTGCGCAGGTTGCCCTGGTGGAAGGTGTGGCTGTAGACCGACCCCGACATGACGTGCTGCATGGCCACGTCGCTCTCGTGACCCAGGACCTGGGCGTAGGTCTGGTTGACCGGCCAGTAGGGGAACGATCCCGAGGGGCCGTAGTAGGAGTTGTAGAAGAGCGTCTCCTCGTCCGGCGTGGTCGTGTGGTAGGCGATGTTCGTCGGCCAGTCGGGCACGACCATGAGCGAGGGCCGGAGCGGGTGGTAGATGCCGCAGTTGAAGCACGACGGCCGGTGGCTGGCGAACGACATGTTGCCGTGCAGATACTTCACGCCCAGGTCGTCGGCGGCCTGCAGCAGGTCCGGGTTCGAGGCGGCCAGGCCGTGGTCGGTGGGCGGGTCGATGTCGTTGTTCGGATCGGGGTGATAGACGCCCAGCCCCGAGTACTCGCCGGTCTTGAGCACCGTCGGGTCCACCTGCAGGCCCAGCGCGGCGGCCCTGGTGAGGTTGTCCTGGATCTCGGCGCGGCTGGTGGCGTAGTCGAGGACGTTCATCTTCGGATGCGTGAACGTGTGGTTGATCCAGGTGAAGGAGGAGGCGCGGCAGCGCGAGTAGCTGGTGAGCCCGTCCGTTCCCGGCAGGGTCAGCAGGCACATCGACGGCGCGGACGGGTCCGAGCCCTCGCCGTTGTAGGCGACGTTCAGCTTGAAGTTCGCGGCCAGCGGGTTGGCCGCGCGGAAGCTGTTCTGCTGGCCGTAGGTGCTCACCGCGTCGGCCCTGGACATCCGGTAGCCCGGGTCCTGCTCGAGCGTGCCGTTGGCGTACAGGTGGTCGGTGTGGCTGAACCAGTCGTCGACGTCGGCGTTGAGGTAGTGGCGCCGCTCGCCCAGGTGCAGCCCCTTGCTCGCCCACCGGAACACGCCGTAGGTCAGCAGGTCGGCCTGGGGCAGGTACTGGTTGGAGGTGAAGGTCAGCGCCATGCGCTCGCGGCCGTCGGTGGACGTGCTGCGCACCCCGAGGACGTCGCCGCCGTCGGTGATGATCGGGTCCGCCGGGCAGCCCCCGGCGATCGTGCTCCGGTAGACGTAGGACAGCGAGATGGGGATGTCGACCCCGGTCTTGAGGTAGTCGAAGACGCTCGCGCCCGCAGTGGTCAGGTCCGTGCTGATCGGGGTGCCGCCCACGCCGCCCTCGCTGCCGGCACGCAGGCAGTAGTCCTCGGGCCAGGTCCCGTAGGCCGTGTAGAGCGAGGCCTGGCGGACGCTGTAGTCACGCTCATAGGCCCATAGAACGTTCCATTCTGCGGCGTCGAAACCGCTGACGTAGCCGGAGCCGTCGAAGTAGAGCAGCGAGTTGTTGGTCAGCAGGATCGCGTTGTACCTGCCCGTACCGTCGGCCTGGAGCAGGTCGGCGGCGGCGAGCGGCTGGGTCCTGCTGTAGACGACGTCGTACGGCGCGCCCACGCGGTCGAGCACGGACTTCCAGGTCGCGACTCCCCAGTCGGCGGGGTCGACCGCGACGACGAGCGCCCGGAGCCCGACCCTGTCGCTGGCGGCGGCGGCCAGCGCGGAGGCCGACGTGGCGGCGCGGGCCGAGCGGTTGACCGGCAGGACTCCCTTCGCCTTCACCTTGGGCAGCGGGCCCAGCTTGTCCGCTTTCGGACGCTGGATCGGCGCCCGTGAGGGAGCGGGATGTCCTTTCGGATCCTTGGGCCCCGATACGGCGGCCTGAGGACTGGCGGCGAAAAGGCCGAAAGTCAACGTGATCGCACCGGCCAGCGCGATCGTTCTGCGTGATCCTACCGAATGGCGTTCAGTGAACAACCGAAATAAACGCACCTGTATCACCCATCTGAGCCCCAAACCCCTAATAACACGTAAGACCGACGCACACCCCACCGGCCAGCCTTGAGTGTGCGCAGATCGGGTTTCACTTGCGTTTCACCGAGATTTCCCAGACGGCGTTTACATAGCTTGAAGAATCAATATCCTCCCCGGTATAGGGAGGTCCGTGAACGGCACGGGAAGGGGAGCCCATGCAGTTCGGTGTTCTGGGAGCACTGGAAGTGGTGGACGGGGAACATCACTTATCAGTTCGCTCCATCAAGCAGCGCAGCCTGCTCGCCATGCTGCTGTGCCACCACGGCACTGTCGCGCGCAGCGACGTGCTCATCGACGCCCTGTGGGGCGGCGAGGCCGGCGACGCCGGCACCAAGCGCCTGCGGCTCCAGCTGCACCGCCTCAGGCGGATGCTGGGAGCGGGCGCGGAGATCACCCACCAGTCGACCGGCTACCTGCTGCGAGCGCCGCTCGACACGGTGGACGCCTGGAGGTTCGGCCGGCTCGTCCAGCAGGGGCGTCAGGCGCTCGCGGCCGGGCACCTCGCCAGGGGCGGCGACCTGCTGCGCGAGGCCCTCGGCCTGTGGCGGGGACCGGCGCTGTCCGGCCTGGACGACATCCCGTTCCTGCACCGCCAGGCCACCCGCCTGGAGGAGGAGCGGCTGGCCGCTCTGGCCGACCGCATCGACGCCGACCTGCAACTGCGGCGGCACGCGGACCTGATCGGAGAGCTCACCGTGCTGGTGCGCGAGCACCCGCTGCGCGAGAGGTTCCGCGGCCAGCTCATGATCGCCCTGTACCGGGGCGGCCGCCAGGCGGAGGCCCTGGAGGTCTACCGCGACGGCCGGCACATCCTCACCAGCGACCTCGGGCTGGAGCCCTCGCCGGAGCTGCGCCGGCTGGAGGTGGCGATCCTGACCAGCGACTCCTCGCTCGCCGTCACGCGCCCGCCCGTCGCCCACCGGACGGTCCACGCCCGCCGCGGCCACCGGCACGGGCACCCCGGGGCGAGCTGCCCGCACTGCTCCAGAGGCTCGCGATAGCTGGCGCATCGGCTGGTTTTTGGCGACTATGCCAGGGTGGCGAAGACGTGGTGGTATGTCGTGGCCGCGGTCGCCGCCCTGGTGCTCGCCGTGACGATCGCACAGGAGCTCGGCGAGCCCGCGCGCACGGCGCAGCGGCCCCCCGCGACAGCGCCCCCCACCAGCACGGCGCCCGCCGTGGTGCCCGCCGGATTTCCCGACGCCGCCTCCACGGGCGTGTCCCCGGGCACGGAGCTCGCGGTGGTGACCGGGGACCAGACCTTCGCCAGGGACGGCGAGGTCGTCGAGGGCAAGGAGTTCCGCGGCTTCGTCGAGGTGACCGGGCGCGGCATCACCTTCAGGAACTGCCTCTTCAGCGGCGGCGTCGCCGACAGGGTGCGCCCGCTGCTCGACACCGAGCACGCCCGCGACACCGTGATCGAGGACTCCGAGTTCCGCCCGGCGCACCCGTCACCGTCCGTCGACGGAATCTGGGCCGCCTCCACGAAGATCTACCGCTCGGAGTTCACCGGCACCGTCGACGGCGTGAAGGCCCACACCGGCACCCTGGTGCAGGACTCCTACATCCACCACCTGAGCTGGTTCGCCGCCGACCCCGACCAGGGCGGCGGCCCCACCCACAACGACGGTGTCCAGGCCTTCGCCGACCAGCGCGGCGTGAGCCTGGTGCACAACACCATCGACCTGTCCACGACCCGCGACCCGAACGCCGCCGTCCAGTCGTCGGCGGACGAGCTGCGCGTCGAGGGCAACTACCTCGACGGCGGCGCCTGCGTCGTCAACATCGACCACACGCCGCTCGGCCGCCCGCTGACCGGGCAGCGCGTCACCGGCAACCGGTTCGGCCGCGCCTCCGCGCACGACTGCCCCATCCTGCTGAGCACCCGATCGGAGCTCGCCGCCGGCTCGGGCAACGTGTGGCACGACACCGGGGAGCCCATCCCCGCTCCCGAACGTCACGACTAGCTGGAGGGCACATGTCCGCCTGGCACGACACGCGGGTCCTGGTCACGGGCGCCACCGGGTTCGTCGGCGCGCACCTGGTCAGGCGGCTCGCCTCCCTCGGCGCGCGGGTGCACGCGATCAGCCGCCGCCCGCCCGCGACCGCCGAGCACGGCGAGCACTGGCACGCGGCGGACCTGAGCGACGCCGCCGCGACCGCGGACCTGGTGGCGCGGACCTCCCCCGAGGTGGTCTTCCACCTGGCCGGCGAGGTCACCGGCGTGCGCGAGCCGCACGTGGTGGCGCCGACGCTCGCGGGCAACCTCGCCGCGGCCGTGAACCTGATGACCGCGCTGACCGGCACGCCGGTGCGCAGCGTGGTGCTCGCCGGGTCGGTCGAGGAGCCGCGTGACGGCCTCGCGCCGAGCTCGCCGTACGCCGCCGCGAAGGCCGCCGCCACCGGTTACGCCCGGATGTTCCACGCGCTGTGGCAGGTGCCGGTCTCGGTCCTGCGCGTAGCGATGGTGTACGGCCCCGGCCAGGCCGACACCGCCAAGCTGGTGCCGTACGTGACGCTGTCGCTGCTGCGCGGGCAGGAGCCCGAGCTGACCTCCGGCACCAGGATGGTCACCTGGGTGTACGTGGAGGACGTGGTGGACGCGTTCGTCCTGGCCGGCGCGAGCGGAGCGGCGGCCGGCCACGTGCTCGACGTCGGCACGGCCGAGCCGGTCTCCATCCGCGACACGGTGGAGCTGCTCGCCAGGGTGGTGGGCGGCGTGGCGAGACCGAGGTTCGGCGCCGTGACGGCCCGGCCGCTCGACCGCACGCAGCGCTCCGACCTGGGCCCGGCCGAGCTGGTCCTGGGGTGGCGTCCCGTGACCGGGCTGGAAGACGGCCTCCGCCACACCGTCGCCTGGTACGCCAAACACCTGTAACGGTCCATCTCGGGCGGCGATATGTCTCCTGGCGGCTTTCTGAGCAGGGGGCGGGATGCGTGCTGTAACCAACCTGACCGTGCACGGCATCGGCGAGACGACCCGCGGGCTCGACCCGGGCGAGGACCGGACCTGGGTGAGCGTGGCGCAGTTCGAGCAGGTGATGGACGCGGTGGCCGGACGCCAGGACGTGCGGATCACCTTCGACGACGGCAACGCCTCCGACGTCGAGATCGCCCTGCCCCGGCTGGTCGAGCGCGGGCTGCGGGCCGAGTTCTTCGTGCTGGCCGGGCTGCTCGGCGAGCCCGGCAGGCTCGACTCGCGCGGCGTGTGCGAGCTGCTGCGCGCCGGCATGCGGATCGGCTCGCACGGCTGGGCGCACCGCGACTGGCGCACGATGGACGCGGGGCAGGCCGCCGAGGAGCTCTCCGCCGCCCACAACCTGCTCGGCCAGCTCGTCGGCGAGCCGGTGTCCCGGGTGGCCATCCCGTTCGGCTCCTACGACAGGCAGGTGCTGCGCCGGCTCCGGCAGGCGGGCGTGACCCGCGCCTACACCAGCGACGGCGGCAGGGCCCGGCCGGACGCCTGGCTCCAGCCGCGCAACAGCCTCAGTCGCGACCTCGACGGCGGCTGGATCTCCCGCGTGCTGGGCGGCGGCCCGTCGATCCCGCGCCGGGCCGCCAAGCTGGCCATGCGCCTGTACAAGCGGGTGCGCTGATGGCCCGCGTCGCCGTGGTGATCGTCACCTACAACAGCGCGGACGTGCTGGAAGGCTGCCTGGCCTCACTGACCGCGGGCGCCGGCGAGGTCCAGCTCGCCGACGTGGTGGTGGCCGACAACGCCTCCAAGGACGACTCGACCGCCATCGCCGACCGCGCCGACCTGCCCGTCAAGGTGGTCCAGCTCGGCAGGAACGCGGGCTACGCGGCGGCGGTCAACGCCGGGATCGCGGCGCTCGACCTCGACGACGTCGACGGGGTGTACGTGCTCAACCCGGACTGCCGCCTGCGCCCGGGAGCGATCGCGCCGCTGCTCGCGTGCCTGCGCGAGCCGGGCCGGGGCATCGCGGTGCCGTACATGGTCAACCCGGACGGCTCTCTGCAGCCGTCGCTGCGCAGGATGCCGACCGTGGGCAGGGCGGTGGTCGAGGCGGTGATCGGCGGTGAGCGGGCCGGGCGGCTCGGCACGCTGGGTGAGCTGGTGACCGATCCGCGCGACTACGCCCGGCCCGGCGCGTTCGCCTGGGCGACCGGGGCGGCCATGCTGATCTCGCCGCGGGTGGTGCGCGAGGTGGGGGCGTGGGACGAGTCGTTCCTGCTCTACAGCGAGGAGACGGACTACTGCCTGCGCGCCGCCGACCTCGGGTGGAGCACCTGGTACGAGCCCGCCTCGGTGATCGAGCACATCGGCGGCGACTCCGGGGTGAACCCGATGCTGGCCGCGCTGCTCGTCGTCAACAAGGTGCGGCTCTACCGGCGGCGGCACGGACGGCTCTCCGGGCTGGCCTACTATCTGGCCGTGCTGGCAGGCGAGGCGCTGCGGGCCCTGGCCGGGCGGCGCACCTCGCGGGCCTCGGTCACGGCGCTGCTGCGGCCGTCTCGCCGGCTGACGGCGCTGCCCCGATGACGCGCCAGGACGGCCGCCCCGGTGACAGGAGCGCGCGGGAAGGCAGGGCCATGCGCGTCGTGCCGTTCGACGAGCTCGGCGCGGCGGAGCTGGACGCCTGGCACGCGCTGCGGGCCGCCAACCCGGCCCTGGACAGCCCGTACTTCCACCCGGGCTTCGCGGCGGCCGTGCACGCCAGCGGGCGCACCGTACAGGTGTCCGTCGGCACGGGCGGCGGCGAGGTCGCCGCCCTGCTGCCGCACCACCGCGAGGGGCGGGTGCTGCGGCCCGTCGGCTGGCCGGGCGCCGACTTCCAGGGGCCCGTGCTCGCGGCGGGGACCGCTTTCCGGCCGCTCGACCTGCTCGCCGGAGGGGCCACCTCGTACGAGTTCGACCATCTGGTGGACCAGACGCCCGGCTTCGACCCGTGGGTGATCTCCCGCAGGCCGTCGCCGTACCTGGACGTCACCGGAGGGCTGCAGGGCTACCTGGGCCGGGCTTCCAAGAGCGGCAAGGACAACATGGGCCAGGCCCGGCGCAGGGCCGCCAAGGCGGAGCGCGAGCACGGCACGGTCCGCTTCGCGGCGAACTCGACCGACCCTGGAGCGCTCGCCCTGGTGATCGAGCTGAAGCGGGCGCAGTACGCCGCGACCGGGGCCCGCGACTACTTCGCCGACCCCGACCGGGTGCGGCTGCTGGAGGGCCTGCTGCGCACCCGCGACGGGTCGTTCGGCGGCGTGCTGTCGACGCTGCACGCCGGCCCGCGGCTGCTGGCCGCGCACTTCGGGCTGCGCGCGGATGGGGTGCTGCACTGGTGGTTCCCGGTGTACGACCCGGAGTTCGCCAGGCTGTCGCCGGGCTGGATGCTGCTGCGCGAGCTGGTCGGCGCCGCGCCCGCTCTCGGGGTCTCACGGATCGACCTGGGCAGGGGCGAGGACGAGTACAAGCGCCGGGCCAAGACCGGCCAGACGCAGGTCTGCCAGGGGGTCGTGACCAGGAATCCGGTGCGCCGGGCCGCCGCCGTGGCGATGGTCCGCGCGAGATCGGCGGTGAGATCTGTCCGTTCTCGGACACAACCGTAACGTTCCAATCGACATGCCCGACATATCCGTTGGAGGCGGGGAAGATCGCTGCCCCACGGTCCACGGCGGAGGGCAGCTATGCGGATCAGCGTCTTCGGGCTCGGCTACGTGGGATGCGTCTCGGCGGCCTGCCTGGCCTCGATGGGGCACGAGGTCGTGGGCGTCGACGTCAACCCGGTCAAGGCGGACATGATCAACGGCGGCCGGGCGCCGATCGTCGAGGAGCGGATCGGCGAGCTGGTCGAGCGGGCGGTGCGCGACGGGAGCCTGCGAGCCACCACGGACGCGGCCGAGGCGGTCGCCGCGACCGAGGTCTCCCTCGTCTGCGTCGGCACGCCGTCGGCGCCGAACGGCAGCCTGTCGACGACCTACCTGGAGCGCGTCGCCGAGCAGATCGGCCGGTCCCTGAGCAAGGGACACGTCGTCGTCTTCCGCAGCACCATGCTTCCCGGCACCTGCGCCGAATTGCTCGTGCCGATCCTGGAGCTGTCCTCGGGACTGCGGGCCGGGGTGGACTTCGGGGTCGCGGTCAATCCCGAGTTCCTGCGCGAGGGCACCAGCGTGCGCGACTTCTTCGCGCCGCCCAAGACGGTGATCGGCGAGTCGGACGAGGCCAGCGGGGACGTGGTGGCCGCGCTGTACGACGGGCTGCCCGGCGAGGTGTTCAGGGTGCCGATCCCGGTCGCCGAAATGACGAAATATGCGGATAATGCGTTTCATGCGGTGAAGATTGGCTTCGCGAACGAGCTCGGCGCCGTCTGCCAGGCTCTGGGACTCGACTCGCACCAGGTCATGGACGTGTTCCTGGCCGATCGCAAGCTCAACATCAGTCCCGCCTACCTGCGTCCCGGCTTCGCCTTCGGCGGCTCCTGCCTGCCCAAGGACCTGCGCGGCCTGGTGTACGCCGCCAGGAAGGCCGACGTGTCGGTCCCGCTGCTGTCCCACGTGCTGCCGGCCAACGAGGCGCACCTGCAACGGGCCTTCGACCTCGTCACCGCGCCGGGACGGCGCAGGATCGGGCTGTTCGGCCTGTCGTTCAAGCCGGGCACCGACGACCTGCGCGAGAGCCCGCTGGTCGAGCTGGCGGAACGGCTCCTCGGCAAGGGTTACGACCTGCGCATCTACGACGCCAACGTGTCCCTGTCGCGGCTGATGGGCGCCAACCGGGCCTACATCGCCGAGCGGCTGCCGCACCTGGGCGACCTGCTCAGCGACTCGGTCGAGGAGGTTCTGCGCCACGCGGAGGTGTGCGTGGTCGGCTGCACCGACCCGGCCGTGCTGGAGGCGCTGGACGGCACAGGCGGCGGCGACGGCAGGGCGATCGTCGATCTCGTGCGGATGCCGGGCGCCGCGGCGCACCGCGACAGAAGGGACTACGTGGGCATTGGCTGGTAGAGCGCTCATCCTCGTCGAGAACCTCTCCGTACCCCTCGACCGGCGCGTCTGGCAGGAGTGCACCGCCCTGCGCGAGGCCGGCTGGGAGGTGCACGTGATCTGCCCGCTGGGCGCCAAGCACGACACGGAGCCGGAGGCCGTGATCGACGGCGTCCGCATCCACCGCTACCCGCTGCACGCCGCCACCGGCGGCCCGGCCGGCTACCTGCGCGAGTACGGCTCGGCCCTGTGGCACACCTTCCGGCTGGCCAGGCGGCTGACCGCGCGGTTCGGCCGGTTCGACGTGGTGCACGGCTGCAACCCGCCCGACCTGTTCTTCCTGGTCGCGCTGGCCATGCGGCGCAAGGGCACGCGGTTCGTCTTCGACCAGCACGACCTGGTGCCCGAGCTCTACCTGTCGCGGTTCGGCCGGGGGCGCGACCGCCTCTACCGGGCCGTGTGCGGGCTGGAGCGGCGGACCTACCGGGCCGCGCACGTGGTGATCGCCACCAACGAGAGCTACCGGCAGGTCGCGCTGTCACGCGGCGGCAAGCGGCCCGAGGAGGTCTTCGTCGTCCGCAGCGCGCCGGTGGTGGAGCGCTTCCACCAGGTGCCGCCGGACGAGTCGGCCCGGCGCGGCAAGCCGTACCTGCTGTGCTATCTGGGCGTGATGGGGCCGCAGGACGGCGTCGACTACGCGCTGCGCAGCCTGGCCCGGCTGCGTGACGAGCACGGCCGCAGCGACTGGCACGCCGTGTTCGTCGGCGGCGGCGACACCTTCGACGCGATGGTGGCGCTCTCTCGCGAGCTGGGCCTGGACGACTCCGTCGAGTTCACCGGCAGGATCCCCGACGAGGACCTGATGCGCTACCTGTCGACGGCGGACGTGTGCCTGTCCCCCGATCCGCTGAACCCGCTGAACGACGTCTCCACGATGAACAAGGTCATGGAGTACATGGCGATGGCCAAGCCGATCGTCTCCTTCGAGCTGCGCGAGGCGCGGGTGTCGGCCGGCGAGGCCGCCGTGTACGCGCCGGCCAACGACGAGTCGGAGTTCGCCAAGCTGATCTCCCGGCTGCTGGACGACCCGGAGGAACGGCGGCGGATGGGCGAGATCGGCAGACGGCGGGTGGCCGGGCCGCTGTCCTGGGAGCACTCGAAGAAGGCGCTGCTGGCCGCTTACGAGGCCGCCGTGGGATCGCGGTGACGGCTGCCGGCGTCCGTACCCCATCGCGCCCGGCTGCCGCGCAGCCTGGTGAGGACACGGTCGGCGGCCAGGACGGCGACGTAACAGGCGGCGTCGAGGGGGCTCACCGCGCGCCGGGCGACCAGCTCGCGCAGCGCACCCGCGCGCAGCGTGCGCGCCGGCCTGCCCAGCTCGGCGAGCTGCCTGTTGCCCTGCCGCACCCTGACCCGCCTGGCCAGGTGGGCGCGGACCGTGCGGGCCGGACGGACCACCGAGCGGGCCTCGGACACCACGGCCCGCTCCCCCGGGGCGAAACTGCCGTCCACCCAGCCGTCGTCGGAGATCACGTCCGGCAGCGGGAAGGCCCGCTCGTGGCCCTTCTCGGTGAGCACGTAGACGCCCACGCCCGCCAGGGCGCGGACGGGCGCGATCAGCCGGTCGTGCACCCGGTGCACCCGCCTGACCAGTGGCCCCGCGCCCGTGAGGTCCCATTCGGGCACCGGCGCGCAGGCGAGCACGCCGGGCCTGGCGGCCGCCTCCGCCAGCGCCCGCACCGACGCCGCGTCCAGCCGTACGTCCGCGTCCAGGTAGACGCGCGGGAAGGCGCGGCAGGCGGCGTCGCCCAGGCGCAGCGCGTTGACCTTGCCGGGCATCGAGGTCTCCAGCACCCGCACCCCCGCGCGGGCCGCGGCGCCCGCCGTGCGGTCGGCGCAGCCGTTGGCCACCACCACGACGTCGAACTCGCCGGGCGAGGTCCCGGCCAGCAGCGCGTCGAGCCCCCGCCCGATGACCGCTTCCTCGTTGTGCGCCGGGATCACGACACTGACCTTCGGCTTCATCACACCGCCTTCAGTAAGGACGACTCATGAGAGTGGAGCGAGGCGAGATCGAGGGCGTGCTGCTGTTCGCGCCCACGCCGCACCGCGACCAGCGTGGCCTGTTCACCAGGACGTTCGACGCGGCAGTGGCCGCCGAGGCGGGCCTGTCGCCGGGATCGTTCATCCAGGACAGCCAGTCCCGGTCGCGCCGCGGCACCATCAGGGGGCTGCACGGACGCTCCGGGAGGGGCGAGGCCAAGCTGGTGCGCTGTGCCAGGGGCGCGATCCACGACGTGCTGGTGGACGCCAGACCGGGCTCGCCCACGTTCGGGCGGCAGCTGACGGTCCGGCTCGACGACGAGGCGTTCGTGACGCTGTACGTGCCTCCGGGGCTGCTGCACGGCTTTCAGGCGCTCACCGAGCCCGCCGACACCTGCTACCGCATCGACCGCGAGCACGATCCAGACGAGGATCTCGCCGTCCGCTACGACGATCCGGATCTGAAGGTAGCGTGGCCCCTGCCGGTCACCGGGGTCAGCGACCGCGACCTGGGCGCGGGCTCCTGGGCCGGGCTCCTGGGCCGGCTCGGCGGCTGAGAGGTGGCGGCGATGCGCGGACTCCTGGTGCTGGTCGCGCTGCTCTCGTTGGTGGTGGCCTGCCAGGAGGCGCCCGCCGTCACACCGGCTCCCACCCCTGACGGTCCCCGGCCGAGCATCCAGCGGCCCGACGGCAGCTCCTGCCCCGACCACCCCACACCGGCCTGCACGGGCGCGCCGCGGCAGCGCGAGCTGACCCCGCTGCAGCTCAACACCGAGAACGTCGCCTACCGCGTCCAGACGCCCGGCACCGTGCTCGACGGCGTGCACATCGCCGGGCCCCTGCTCATCCACGCCGACGACGTGACCGTCAGGAACAGCGTGATCGACGGTCACGTCACCAACGCCGACGGCGAGCGGTCCTTCCGCTTCGCCATCGAGGACACCACGGTCGGCACCACGAAGGCCTGCGGCCCGCTGCCCGCCATCGGTCACGACAAGTACACCGCGACCAGGGTGCTGGTGCAGGGCCACAGCGACGGCTTCCGCGTCTCCGGCGACGACGTGCGGATCCGCGACTCGTTCGTGAAACTCTGCTCGGACTCCGGCGACCACTCCGACGGCATCCAGGCCTACAACGGCGGCAAGGGGCTGCTCTTCCACCACAACACCGTCGACCAGCGCGACGCCAAGGACATCACCGCGCCGATCTTCCTGGTCGACGAGAAGTCGAGTGACGTCGTCGTCACCGGCAACCTGGTCATGGGCGGCACGTTCAGCATCCAGGTGCGCAACGCGGGCGGCAAGCAGGTGGTGCGCGACAACAAGCTGGTCGACAGATCGTGGGTCTACGGCCCCGTCGACTCCGAATGCGGCCGCACCGACTGGGCCGGCAACGAGCTGGTCACCATAGACGCGGACTATCGGGTCACCTCGATCGTCGGCCCGCTGCGCTGCGAGGGGGCGAGCTGATCGGCCCGTACGGCGCGTAGCAGCGCGCCCGCCGCGCCGATGAGCACGAACGACAGCCCGGTGACCGTGGCGAACGACAGCAGGTCGAAGGTGAACGACCCGACGAGCGGCACCAGCAGGCAGGCCGCGATGGTCAGCCCGAGATCGCGGGTCCCGGGGTCGGCGGTCAGGTGCCTGGCCTTGAGCGCCGCGTAGAAGGCCACCACGAACAGGCCGGCGTACGCCAGCGTGCCGATCAGCCCGGTCTCCACCATCGACAGGATGTACTGGTTGTCGAAGATCTGGTGCTTGGGGGCGTACCAGGTGCCGAGCCCGCGGCCGAGCCAGAAGTGCCTGCCGATCTCGTGCGAGGCGACGGCGTAGTCGTGTGTCCTGTACTGGATGCTCTCGTCGTTGGACAGGTTGGAGAACAGCCCGAAGATGGTGCCGAGCAGTCCCGGCACGGCCAGCCTGATGACCACCAGGAACCCCGCGGCCACCAGCAGCGCGTGCAGCCGCCTGCGGCCGGACCAGCCGGCGAACAGCACCACGCCGACCACGAGCAGGCTGAGCATGGCCGAGCGCGACACCGAGAACATCAGGCCGAGCCCGATCAGCAGCGTGCACGCCCACCAGCGCAGCGCGGGCTCGGCGCGCAGGCGCGCCTTGGTGGCGTAGTGCGCGGCCAGCGGGAGCAGCATCGCGCAGGTCACGCCGAACTCGATGGGGTGGCCGGTGGTGGCGGCCACCCGGCGCAGGTCGGCCCGCTCCAGCACGAACGAGTCGCCCTCGGTGGAGTAGCGCAGGATCGGCAGCTCCAGCATCCTGGTCAGGTCCACCGAGAACAGGAACTGCAGCGCCCCGATCACCGAGATGACCGCCCCGCCGACCACCAGCGTCTTGAGCAGGAAGTCCAGCCGCCGGTGCCCCCGCGCGCCGTCGCACACGGTGAGCGCGATGCCCACGCTCGCCACCACCAGCACGAAGGCGTGGTCGGTCAGGTTGAGCTCGTCCGACTCCATGTACCCCCACGTGGCGAAGCCGTAGGTGGCGACCATGGCGGTGAAGTAGGCGAACAGGGCGGTGCGCACCGGGTTGCGGCCCTTGGCGACCCCCAGCGTGAGCGTGAGCTGCGCGCACAGCCACAGCAGGGCCGCGGCCAGGCTCACCACGTTGGCGGGGGTGAGCGAGAGCGGCAGGAGCTTCAGCACCAGCCGCGCGGGCACGATCAGCAGCGCCACGGCGAAGACCGCGGCGATGGTGGCGCCGTCGGCGCGTCCGTGGACCGGCGGGGCGTCGGGAAGCCGCGCGACCACCGGCTACGACCCCGCCTTCTCGGCGGAGACGAGCTCCCTTTCGGCCGGCTCCCGCTGCGGTCGCCGGCCGGCCAGACGTGCCCGCACCGGGCCGGTGAGGCTCTCCGCGGCGAACGAGGCGCACAGCGCGGCGATGATCCCGAGGCCGAGGGCCGCGGCTCCGGAGCGGAGCTTCCTGCCCTGCTGCGCGACGGGCGTGGTGGGCGGCACGGCCGCGCTCATCGTGATGTACGTCTCGC
This sequence comes from Nonomuraea sp. LPB2021202275-12-8, assembly GCF_037044575.1. Lineage (NCBI taxonomy): Bacteria > Bacillati > Actinomycetota > Actinomycetes > Streptosporangiales > Streptosporangiaceae > Nonomuraea > Nonomuraea sp. LPB2021202275-12-8. Next base: position 90,005 of record NZ_JBAHWD010000014.1, read on the forward strand.
GCGGCGCCTGCACCTGCCGCTGGCGCAGGTCCAGCTCCCGCTGGATCCGATCCATGACCTTCAGCGTGATGGCCGTGGCCGCCTCCGGGGTGCGGCTCTCCCCCTCGACGAAGACCAGCGGGCCGGTCGCCAGGGACTCCAGGTTGTTGGTGCCGTTGGTGACCGCGTACGTGGTGTCGCCCTCTGCGGTGCCCATCGCGGCGACCATGTCGGGCGTGCTCATCGCGCTGATCAGCATCGAGGCCGCCACGTCGAGCCCGTGGTCGAAGTTCAGCATCGGATTGACCCGGGGAATGGGCTGGTCGGGATCGGGCGGAAGCGTTCCGCCGCTGGTGGGTGCGGTAAGCAGGAGAACCGCGGTGGTGGTGTAAGTGGTCGGGATCGTGGAGTAGGCGTAGAAGGCGCCGCCGACCGCCAGCAGGAACGCCGGTAAGGCGACGTACCACCGCCGGACCAGGACGAGGATGGTCCCCCAGAAATCCACGCGCCCTCCCCTGCGAGTTCCGCCTCATGGATGTCGCGTTGAACCCGGTGGAGCGTTACATAAAACCCTGTAACGCCATCCTTAATACCGCGATATGGGGATTACAGGTAACTCAGCATGGGGGGACTGGAGATTGCCTTCATGAGCGAGCTGGCCGTCGTGACGCCCACCTACGGCCCCGACGCCGAGCTCTTCGCCCACCTTCACCGATCGGTCCTGGAGCACACCTCCGACGACACGGTCCACCACGTGATCGTGCCCCCCTCCGACCGCCCGCTGTTCGCCCGGCACGAGGGTCCGCGCTGCCGGCTGTGGACGTACCGGGAGATCCTGCCGCGCCGCTACCTCGGCCTGCCGGGCACGGGGCTGTGGATCAACGCCGGGCGGCCCTGGCCGCCGCTGCGCGGGTGGGTGGTCCAGCAGGCCGTGAAGGTCGCCGTCACCGCCCGGCTGGACGCGAAGGTCGTGCTGGTCGCCGACTCCGACGTGGTGCTGGTCAGGCAGGCCCGGCCCGAACACTTCCGCCGGGACGGGCGGGTGTCCCTCTACCGGGTCGACGACGGGGTGCACGAAGGCATGGCGGACCACGTCACCTGGCACCGCGCGGCCCGTGAGCTGCTCGGGCTGCCGGGCGCGGCACCGCTGCCGCTGCCCGACTACATCAGCTCGCTGACCTGCTGGGACCCGGTCATCGTGCGCGCCATGCAGCAGCGGATCGCCGAGACCACCGGGCGCGACTGGCTCGACGCCTTCGCGTCGTACCTGCAGGTGTCGGAGTTCATCGTCTACGGGGTGTTCGTCGACGAGGTGCTCAAGATGTCGCCGCCGGTCGACACGTCGATCTGCCACAACCGTTGGGACCGCACTCCGCTGGACGACGCGGGAGCCGTCGCCTTCGCCGACCGGCTGGGACCGCGCGCGATCGGCATGATGATCTCGGCCAAGTCGCGGACCCCCCTGGCCGCCCGGCTGGCGGCCATCCAGCGGTGCGCACAGGTCACCGGACTCGATGGGAGCCATCCGTGAGCCAGCTGGCGGTCATCACACCGTCCTACGCCCAGGACGCCGAGCTGTTCGCCCTCCTGCACCGGTCCGTCCTCGAGAACACCTCGGAGGACACCGTCCACCACGTCTTCGTGCCGCCGGGCGACCGGGAGATCTTCGCCCGGTACCAGGGGCCGCGCTGCCACGTGTGGGTCCGCTCGGAGCTGCTGCCCAGCAGGTACGTCCGCCTGCCCGGGACCGATCTGTACGTCAACTACCGCCGCCCGTGGCCGCCGCTGCGCGGCTGGGTCATGCAGCAGACCGTCAAGATCGCCGCGGCGGACCTGATCGACGCCGACGCCATGCTCATCGTGGACTCCGACGCCGTGCTGGTACGGCCCACGAGCGCCGCGGCGTTCACCGTGGACGGGCGGCTCTGCCTGTACCGGCTGGAGGGCGGTGTGACCGCCGAGATGGAGCGGCACGTGGTGTGGCACCAGGTCGCCCGCGAGCTGCTAGGGCTGCCGCCCGCTCCGGCGCCTCCGCTGCCCGACTACGTGACGGCGCTGACGTTCTGGGACCCCGCCGTGGTGCGGGCCATGCAGCGGCACATCAGCGAGGTCACCGGGCGCGACTGGATCGACGCGTTCAACTCCCGGCTGCACATCTCGGAGTTCATCCTCTACGGCGTCTTCGTCGACGAGGTGCTGAAGACGTCACCGCCGGTCAACACCACGATCTGCCACCTGAGCTACAACCACGAGCCCTGGGACGAGGCGACGGCCGTGGCCTTCGCCGACCGGCTGGCGCCGGACGCGATCGGCATGATGATCTCGGCCAAGTCGCATACGCCGATGGACGCCAGGCTGGCGGCCATCCGGCGGTGCGCTCAGGTGGTGGAGTCGAGCTGATCGTCGCCCGGCACGACGATCTCGATCGGGCCGGTGTCGTCGACGGCCCGGGGTGCCACCGAGCCGTTGCGACCCTCCTGGGCGGCCTCCAGCTCGGCCACGGTCAGCGGGAAGACGGCGGCGGCCGGCGCGTGCGCGCCGTTGCTCTCCTGGCCGGGCCTGGCGTCCGGTGCCGCGCCCGGCGGTCGATCGTCAGGAGGGCCGGAGTCTGGCGGCGGGCTGTCCGCGGCCTCGCCGGGAGTGCGGCGGGAGGCGCGCAGCCGCGGGACGGCGTAGGCCACGGTGAGCCCGGCGACCACCGCGAGCAGGCCGCCTCCGGCGGCGGCCACGAGCCGGTCCTGGACGAGCGGCCTGGGGCTGGAGGCGGGCATCACGTCGAGGATCCCGATGTGCGTGCTGATCGGGGCGGACAGCGCCACCTGCCGTCTGGCCAGCTCCAGCCTGACGCGCTGCTGCGCCCGCCGCATGGTCTCCCTGACGAGCTGCGGCGAGGTGCTCTCCACCTCCACGTAGACGAACGGACCGTTGGTGCTGATGCCGAGCAGGTCCGGGTTGGTGCGGCCGTCGTTGATGGTCAGCTGGGTGGGACCGCCCTCGGTCACGCCCACCTCGGCGGCGACCTCGGGCGTGTTCGTGGCGAGGATGAGGATGCCGGCCGTGGTCCGCAGCGCGTCGTTGAACTGCAGCAGCGGGTTGGTCAGGCCCGGCTTCTGCTGCGGCTCGGTCTCCAGCGTCCCGCCTGACGCGGGCACGGTGAGCACCATGGACGCCGTGGACACATACCGGCTCGGCACGAGGAAGAATCCGGCCAAGGCCAGGACGATGGCGGCCACCGCGATGGGCGGCCCGACGAACCTCTTCCTGGCCAGACCATAGATGGTCTTCCAGAAGCCCACTATTTCCGCCCCCGTCAGATATTCCAGTACAAACAGGAAATCGCGCTGTTCAGCTGGCGCGTTACACCAGGCGAGCCATCGACAGCAGCTTGCGGCTCCGATGCGCGACCGTGCGCCGCTGCCGCCTCACGTACATGCTCAGCACCGCCGCCCGCGCCCGGCGGCGCTGGTCGTCGGTGAGCTCCGCCTCCCGCACCCACGCCAGCAGCTCGCGGCACTGCAGGGTGTTGGCCAGGCGCGACTGCCAGGAGGGCACGCCGAGCCGCCGGGCCACGCCCGAGATGCGCTCCAGCCGCCAGTTGCGGTGCGCCAGCACCTCCGGCACGTGCGCCCACGGCCCGGCCAGCGCGAGCTTGGCCGCGAACACCTCGTCCTCGCGCAGCATGTTCCGCCGGGGGATCCCGGTCGCGGGCCCGCGACGCAGCAGCCCGTAGAGCGGGTCGATCAGCAGGTGGCTCTCGTTCAGCAGCCTGAGCATCTCGGCGAAGCGCGCCACGGGGTCGTCGCCGGCCAGCTCGGTCCCCTCGTAGGCGGCGCTCCTGGTCACCCCGTCAGGCCCGGTGTAGGCGACCTCCGTGGTGACCAGGATGATCCGCTCGTCCTTGGCGAACTCCGCCAGGGCGCGCGAGACGCAGGCCGGTTCGAGACGGTCGTCGTCGCCGATCCAGCGGACGAAGGCGCCGCGCGAGACCTGGGCCGCGTGCCTGAAGTTGCCGAGCAGCCCGATGTTCTCCGGATGGCGGTGGTAGGCGATCCTCGGCTCGCCCGCCGCCAGGTCGCGGCAGAGCTCCTCGGTGCCGTCGGTCGAGGCGTTGTCGGAGATGACCAGCTCCAGGTGGGGGTGGTCCTGGGCCAGCACGGACCCGACAACGCCCTCCAGCCGGTCGGCGCCGTTGCGCACCGGCAGCGCGATCGAGACCAGTTCAGAGTCGAGCATGGGCCCTCCCTTGACGCACCAGTTGCTGGAGTACGGCACGCGGCACCGCGACGAGCGCGAACACCAGCAGCCCCGCCCCACCGGCGACGCAGAGCTGCACGAACGGCCCGTCGACGACCATGGCCAGGCCCGCCATGGTGACCCCGGCGACGGCGGCCGCCAGGACCGGCCTGGCCAGCCCGGACAGGAACAGCCGCGGCGGCACGCCCGCCCGGTGCAGCGCCCCGGCCAGCAGCGGCAGCGCCAGCAGCACCGCCACGACGGCGTGCGCCATCGCCGCGCCCTCGATGCCGTCCAGCCGCGCCCCGACCAGGAGCGCCGGCACCAGCGCCACGGCCCAGCACAGGTTCACCCACATCGTGGCCCTGGTGGCGCCGAGCGCGGCCAGAATGTCGGTGATCAGTAGGTTCAGCATGCGCACGGCCATCACGATCGCCAGGAACCGCAGCACTTGCGCGGCCGGCAGCCAGTGCGGCTCGAACAGCACCCCCACCAGCGCGGGCGCGAGCGTGCCCATGAGCACCGCGATCGGCAGCACGATCGAGGCCAGCAACGGGACCGCGCGCCGCACGCCCGCCTCGATCGAGGCGGTCCCCTCCTCCGCCAGCCGCGAGAAGCTCGGCAGCGCCACATAGCGGATGGCGGTGCCGACCAGCCCGGGCACCCAGCTGGAGATGTTGAACGCGAGCAGGTAGAGACCGAGCTGGGCCGGCCCGAGCACGTCGCCGACGATGACGATGTCCACGTTGAGCAGCAGCCCCTCGACGCCGAGGCCGACGCAGAGCGGTAACCCGAAGGCGAGCAGCCGGGCCGCCACCGCGCGGTCGAAGCCGAACGAGATCCGCACCCTCGCGAGCACGACGACCAGCACGCCGGTGAGGGCGGCGCCGCTGAGCTGACCCCAGGCGAAGCTGTAGGCCCCGGCGCCGTTCGCGGCCAGGGTGATGGAGACGGAGGCATTGGCGGCGAACCCGGCGAGGTTGGCCCAGGCCAGCTTGTCCTGCTCGAACCTGCGCATCAGCGCGGCGCTGCGGACCGCGGTCAGCCCGTAGACGACGTTGGTCGCCATGAGGATGCGGATCACCCAGGTGGCGTCCTCGCTGCCGGCCAGCTGCGCGTAGAACGGCGCGATCAGCCAGAAGATCCCGTAGAGGGTGAAGCTCGACGCGATGGCCACCACGGTGGCGGTGGGCGCGATCTCCGCCAGCCGGCCGCGCCACTGCACGGTCGCCGAGATGACCCCGGCGTCGTTGATGTGGATGACGAACTGGCTGATGGCGAGCGCGATCGCGAAGACGCCGAAGTCCTCGGGCATCAGGATCCTGGCCAGGACCAGGCTCATCACGAACGAGCCCGCCTTCATCACCACGTTGCCGAGCAGGCTCCAGCGCAGGCCGCGCCCGGCCTTGCGCTCGATGTCACCCAGGTCGCTCACGAAGCGTCCTCGACCCTTTCCAGCCAGATCTCCCGCCAGAACGGCACGAACTCGCGCGGGCAGTTGGCGTTGTAGACGCCCTCGCAGACCAGGTCGTCGAGGACGATGCAGGGAGTCTTCATGCTGAGCAGCCGGCCGGTCTTCTCGTCCAGGCAGCGCTCGACCCGGGCGCGCACGCGCGCCGTCCTGCCGCAGTAGCGGGCCATCTCCTCCTCGAAGCCGAGGCCCCGGTTGAGCAGGTCGTCGTTGAGCGTGTCGAGGATCTCGTCCTTGGACCTGATCCTGACCAGCTCGCCCGGCCGCAGGTCGAGCTCGCCGGTCGGGGTGCTGCGGCCGGCCCGTCCCTCGACGAAGCCCCAGCGCAGCCCGCCCCTGATCCACAGCCGCCTGGGCAGCGCCTTCCTGGTGAGCCCCTGGAAGCGGTTGAACAGCCCGACGAGGAACGTCCGCAGCACCCGGAGCGCGCCCGCGTTACCGCTGCGCACGTCGGTGACGTACTGCCCGACGTCGCGGAACGGCAGGCGGGCCGGGGCCGCCCTGAGCAGCTCGGTGGCCTGGCAGGAGTAGGCGTCCGCACCCTTGCGGGTGTTGATCTGGAGCAGCGGCAGCAGCTCCGGCTCCGGTCCGGCGGGGCGCTGGGGTGCGTCCGGCTCGACCGGCTTGAGCCACGCCTCCTTCCAGTACAGCGAGCAGGCGGTCTGGCAGCCGCCGTGCGAGCCGCCGTCGCAGCGCGCCCCCGTCAGGTGGACGGCGCGTTCCATGCGCCGCATGCCGCTGCGGCTGATCGTGTCGCAGAGCTTGTGCGCCACCTTGTGCACGGTCATCCGCTGCCCGCAGAAGCGCAGCATCTCGGGCATGAACGGCAGACTCTCCAGCTCTCCGCGCTCGTCCAGCGTGGCCAGGATCTCCGCCTCGCCGCGTACCTCGACCAGGTCCCCCACCCGCAGGTTCATCCACCCTCTCCCACCCGTTTGAGCAGCCCCGCGCTGTCCAGGGCGGCGGCCGCCTCGGCGACCGCCCGGAAGGACAGCCCCGACCGTTCGGCCACGTCGAGCAGGCTGTGGCAGCCGTCGGAAAGGTTCAACACCCATAACATCGCCATCTGGGCCTGTTTCGTGTCACTGCGCCCGCCGAGAGATCCGTACAGGCCGCGCCTGCCGAGCTGCGGCTCGCCGTAGGGGCTGAGGTTCGCGTAGCGGCCGTCGCGCTCCAGCACGCTCACGGCCTCCTCCAGCGCCTCCAGCGTGCCGGCCAGCGCCTGCGGCGAGACGAAGCCCGGGTCGTCGCCGGAGGTGTGATACTCCGGGTAACCCGCGTACGGGGTCCTGGTCAGGCTGCCGAACGGCAGGTCGAAGCCTGGCGAGCAGAACTGCCGCTCGTCGTAGCCGTACGGCGAGAAGTCCAGGATCGTGTGCGGCCGGTCGGCCAGCACGTGCGCCATCACCCGATCGATCCCGGTGTCGCCGCGCCTGCTGCGCTTGTAGGTGAGCGCGCCGCGGTCCCCGGCGCAGGCGAGCGTGAGCCCGGCCACGATCCGGCCCACCCGGTCGCGGTTGCGCGCCAGCCAGGTGATGGCCCCGATCGTGCCGGGCGCGAACAGGAACCTGTAGGTGAGGCGCGGCGACTCCAGCCGGGAGGCGAGGGCGGTGGCGACGGCGATCCCGGCGAGGTTGTCGTTGGCCAGCGACGGGTGGCACACGTGGCAGGAGATGATCACCTCCTGGTCGGTCTGCCCCCGCACCACGTGCTCGGCGTACGTCAGGTGCCCGTCGGCGAGCGTGGAGTCGATCACCACCTCGTAGGGGCCCTCGCCGAGCCCGTCGAGCACCCGCCGGCTGAGGCAGAACCCCCACGTCTCGGCGTAGTAGGCCGTCCGGTACGGGACCAGGTCCGGCTGCTCGGGCAGCGTGTGCAGGTGCGGGCGCAGCTCCTGGAGCGTCATCGTGGCCGACACCGGCACGCTGTAGCCCACCACGTGCAGGTTGGAGCGCTGGAAGTCGACGACCCTGGCCCCCGAGGGGTCCTTGATGTAGGCGTCGCGAATGTTCCACTCCTTCGGCACGGTCCAATCGAGCACCTGCGTGCCCGTCGGGACCTCGTGCACGTCCAGCGGCACGTGCTCGCCGACGATCTCCAGCGTGCGCCGCACGCCGTCGCCCGTAATGGAGCGGCACAGCGGGTAGAGCCGCTCCACCAGGGCGTGCATCTCCTCACCCGTCACGTCCGCAGCTCCGCGGAGACCGTGCCCGCCTCACGGCGGTCGGCGAGCCGGGCCAGCCGGGTGAAGCGCCGCTCGAAGTCGGTCGCCCCCAGCCCGTAGTCCCGGTAGGCGTCGGCCAGCTCGACGGCCCCGGCCTTCACCGTCCACCGCGCGTGGAAGCCGGGCAGCGCCGCCCTGATGCGGGAGAAGTCCACCCGGTACGAGCGCGGGTCCGCCCCGTTCTCGCCGGTGATCAGCACTTCCGAGCCGGGCACGGCCTCGACGACGTGGGCGGCGATCTCGGCGACGGTCAGGTTGTTCTGCTCCCCGCCGACGTTGAACGCCGTGGCGTGCACGGCCTCGCGCGGCGCGGCCAGCGCGGCGGCGAAGGCGTCGGCGATGTCGGCCGCGTGCACCAGCGGCCGCCACGGCGTGCCGTCCGACAGCACCCGCACCGTGCTGGTCAGGTGGGCATGGCCGACGAGGTTGTTCAGCACGATGTCGGCCCGCAGCCGCGGCGAGAACCCGAACGCGGTGGCGTTGCGCAGGAACACCGGGGTGAAGTCGGCGTCGGCCAGCTCGACCAGCTCGTCCTCCACGCGCACCTTGGACTCGGCGTACGGGGTCACCGGCCGCAGCGGGGCGTCCTCGCCGAGCAGCTCGTCACCCCCGGACGCGCCGTACACCGAGCAGGTGGAGGCGTACAGGAAGCGGCGCACGCCCGCGTCGCGCGCGAGCCTCGCCAGCCGGACCGAGGCGTGGTGGTTGATGTCGTAGGTCAGCTCGGGCGCCAGCGCGCCCAGCGGGTCGTTCGACAGCGCAGCCAGATGGACGACCGCCTCGATGCCGTCGAGCATGGCGGGCGTCACATCGCGCAGGTCGGCGCGGTGGCCGGGCGGGTCGTCCGGCGCCGGGCCGAGCACGCAGTCGGCGAACAGCCCCGAGTCCAGGCCGACCACCTCGTGGCCGGCCGCGGCCAGCGTCGGCGCCATCACGGTGCCCAGGTAGCCCTGGTGCCCGGTGAGGAGAACGCGCATGTCGATCAGCCTCCAGCTAGGTCAAGAGTGAGTTTGCGCACGTAGAAGGCCTCGGCGTAACGCGAGTGACATTCGATGCCGCGGATCCTGGCCAGCCCGAGGAAGGCCTCCCTGTCGAACCAGGGCCGGCGGCGCTGCGAGACGTAGTGCTGCCACAGCAGGGCGACCTTGCGCTCGGCGAGCGCCGGGTCGAGCGGCTGGTAGGCGTTGGGGCGGCCGAGATCGCCGTCCCATTTGACGATCTCGTACCCGAGGGTGAGGTGGTCGCGGAAGGCCGTCGGCACCAGCTCGGCGAGCCCTCGGTGATCCTGGTGGGCGTCGCCCGGCTGGGGCGCGAGGATCAGGTCGGGCACCGTGCGCATGGCGAGCTCCTCCACCGCCTGCTTCGCCTCGTCCCAGTGCGACGGCAGCCGTCCGTCGGGCACCTTGCCGACGGTGACCGTCAGGTCGGCGCCGGGGCAGAACGCGGCCAGCGCGGCCCGCTCCTCCGGCTCACGCGCGGTCCCGCCGCCCGACAGCACCAGGGCGTCGACCCTGATGCCGGGGCGGACGGTGCAGACGGCCAGCAGGGTGGCGCCCGCCCCGATCGCGATGTCGTCGCAGTGCGCGGCCACGGCGACGATCCTGCTCAGGCCGCTCGGCAACATGTGGATCATGCCGCCTGCTCCCACAGGGCCCACGGCCGGTCGCCGCGGGAGTAGGCGCGGTCCAGCTCCAGCCGCTGGTTGACGGTGTCGGTCGGCCGCCAGTAGCCCCGGTAGGGGTAGGCGAGCAGGCGCCCGCGCTTGGCGAGCTCCTTGCAGCCGTCCACCAGCAGGTCTCCGCCTTCGGGGATGTGGTCGAAGATCTCCTGGCTCAGCACGAAGTAGCCGCCGTTGACCCACAGCGGCATCTCGGTGACGGCCGTGATCTGCCCGACCAGGCCGCCCTCGGCCACCTCGACGCAGTGGAAGGTGCCCGGTGGCGGCACGACCATCAGGGAGGCGCCCATGTCCGAGGCGGCGAACCTGTCGATCATGTCCGGCAGGGGCGCGTCGCTGAGCACGTCGGCGTAGTTGGCCAGGAAGACCTCGTCGCCGTCGAGGTGCTCGCGGACGCGGCGCAGCCGCTCGCCGATCGACGACTCGACGCCCGTGTGGACGAACGAGATCGTCCAGTCGGAGATGTCGTTGGCCAGCAGCTCCACCTGGCCGCCCCGCAGCACGAAGTCGTTGGAGGCGGTCTCCTCGTACCGGAGGAAGAAGTCCTTGATCTGGTGCGCGCCGTAGCCCAGGCAGAGCACGAACTCCTTGTGCCCGAAGTGGGCGTAGTAGCGCATGACATGCCAGATCAGCGGCCTGGGTCCGACGAGTTGCATGGGCTTGGGCACGTCGCCGGACGCGCCACTGCGCATCCGCGTGCCGTACCCGCCGCAGAAGAGGACGACCTTCACACGACCTCCAGGTAAGGGATGGGGAAGACCAGCCGGCCGCCCCACTCGTGGACATAGGCGAGCTGTTCCACCAGCTCGGCGCGCAGGTTCCAGGGCAGGACGAGGACATAGTCCGGCCGGTCGGCGGCGATCCGCTCCGGCTCCAGGATCGGGATGCGCGCGCCGGGCGTGAACTTGCCGTGCTTGTACGGGTTGCGGTCCACCGTGTAGGCGAGCAGGTCGGGCCGGATGCCGCAGTGGTTCAGCAGCGTGTTGCCCTTGCCCGGCGCCCCGTAGCCGACCACCGTCCTGCCGTCCTCGGCCGCGCCGATCAGGAAGCCGAGCAGGTCCCGCCTGACCTTGGCGACCCTGGCCGCGAAGTCGATGTAGCCGGAGATCTCGTGCAGCCCGGCGGCCTTCTCCAGCGCCAGCACGTCGCTCACCCGCTGGGCGGGCGTGCCCGACGGCCTGGCCCACAACCGGATGGAGCCGCCGTGCGTCGGCAGCAGCTCGACGTCCACCAGCGTCAGTCCCCCGGTGGCCAGCGCCCGCTGCGCCGAGGCGACCGTGTAGTACTGGAAGTGCTCGTGGTAGATGGTGTCGTACTGGTTCTGCTCGATCAGCGTGAGCAGATGCTGCACCTCGATGGAGACCCATCCGTCGTCGGCCACCAGCGTGCGCAGCCCTTCGGTGAAGCCGATCACGTCCGGGATGTGCGCGTAGACGTTGTTGGCCACCACGTAGCCGGCCCTGCCGTGCTCCGCCACGACGGCGCGGGCCGTCTCGGAGGTGAGGAAGGCCGTGTGCGTGGGCACTCCCCGCTGCCTGGCGGCCTCGCCCACGTTCACCGACGGCTCGATCCCCAGGCACCGCACCCCGCGCTCGACCACGTGGCGCAGCAGGTAGCCGTCGTTGCTGGCCACCTCCACCACGAACGAGTCCGGCGTCAGCCGCAGCCCGGCCACGAAGGCCCGCGCGTGCTCCACCCACGAGGTCGAGTAGGAGGAGAAGTAGGCGTAGTCGGTGAACGTCTCCTCAGGGGTGATCAGCGGCGGGATCTGCGCCAGCCAGCACGAGGCGCACACGCGAAGGTGCAGCGGGTAGGCGACCTCGGGCTCGTCGAGCTCGGCGGCGGTGAGGATGCGCTCGCAGGGCGGCGTGGCCCCCAGGTCCACCACCGAGGCGAGGTCGCTCGACCCGCATAACCGGCAGGCTGTCATTCGCACACTCCTGGACAAGTTGGTATTTCGCTCCGACCGGCACTGTCGTTACTGTGCGCCTCATGGATCCCCTCGGCATCGACGGCGCCTGGTATCACACGCCGCGCGTCCACACCGACCCTCGCGGCGCGTTTCATGAAGCCTTCAAGTCCGCCGACCTGCCGCACGGGTTCGAACTGGCGCAGGTCAACTGCTCGGTGTCCAGCCGGGGGGCGCTGCGCGGCGTGCACTTCGCCGACGTCCCGCCCGGTCAGGCCAAGTACGTCATGTGCACGAACGGCAGCGTCATGGACGTGGTCGTGGACCTGCGAGCCGGATCCCCCACCTTCGGCCGCTGGGAGGCGATGACGCTGGACGACCAGACGCACCGGGCCGTGCTCATCGCGGAAGGGCTCGGGCACGCCTTCCTGGCCCTCAGCGATCAGGCGACGGTCGTCTACCTGTGCTCCCAGCCCTACGCTCCCGGCCGCGAGCACGGGGTGCACCCGCTCGACCCGGACCTCGGCATCGCCTGGCCGCAGGACATCGAGCCGGTGCTGTCGGGCAAGGACGCCGAGGCGCCCACGGTCGCCGCCGCGCTCGCGTCCGGGCTGCTGCCGGACTACGACACGTGCAAGCGGTTCTACTCCACGCTGCACTGAGGGCCCGCCTTCCCGCACAGCACCGGCCAGGCGGCGTGCAGCGCCTCCCGCCAGTGCCGGATCGGCTCGCACCGGGTACAGGCCAGAACGCTGCTGGCGGGCCGCGGCGCCGGGCGCGGGAAGGCCGTGCCGGGCACCGGGCGCACCCGGGCCGGGTCGGCGCCGAGCAGCGCGAAGACCTCGCCGGCGAGCCCGTGCCAGCTGGTCTCCCCGGCGCTGGTGCCGTGATAGATCCCCGGCGGCAGCTCCGACCGCGCCAGCCGGACCAGGAAGTCGGCCAGGTCGGCGGACCAGGTGGGCTGGCCGTGCTGGTCGTCCACCACGTCCACGGTGGGCCGCGTGCCGGCCAGCTTGATCATCGTTCGGACGAAGTTGGGCCCGCCCGCGCCGTACAACCAGGCGGTGCGGACCACGTAGTGGCCGTGCTCCAGCGCGGCCTGTTCGCCGGCGAGCTTGGTCCGGCCGTAGGCGTTGACCGGTCCGGTGGGCGAGTCCTCGGTGTACGGCCTGCGGCTCGTGCCGTCGAAGACGTAGTCGGTGGACAGGTGCAGCAGGCGCGCCCCCGCGCTCTCGCAGGCCTGCGCCAGCGTGCGGACCGCGTGACCGTTGATGGCCAGCGCCTCGTCCTCGTGCGTCTCGGCGTCGTCCACCGCCGTCCAGGCGGCGCAGTTGATCACGACCTCTGGCCGGTAGGCGGAGACCAGGTCGTGCACCGCCCGGCTGTCCCGCAGGTCCAGCTCCGCTCGGCGGAGTGCGAGCACCGGCTCCCCGGTGGCCGTCGTCCGGTCCAGGACGTCGGCGGCCAGCATGCCGCCGCCCGTGATGAGCCACCTCATAAGCCCGCCCACCATTCGCGGTTGTCGGCGTACCACTGCACGGTGTTCCTCAGTCCCCGCTCGAAGCCGATCGCCGGGTCGTAACCGAGGGCGCGCAGCCTGCCGTCGTCGAGGGAGTAGCGCCGGTCGTGCCCCTTGCGGTCCTCGACGTGCTCCACGAGGTCCCAGCCCCTGCCGCACGCCTCCAGCAGGCGGGCGGTCAGTTCCTTGTTCGTCAGCTCCGCGGTGCCCGCGATGTGGTAGACCTCGCCCGGCTGTCCCACGTCGGCCACCAGCCGGATGCCCGCGCAATGGTCCTCGACGTGGATCCAGTCGCGCACGTGGCCGCCGTCGCCGTAGAGCGGCACCTTCCTGCCGCGCAGCAGGTTGGTGATGAACAGCGGGATGATCTTCTCCGGGAACTGCCTCGGGCCGTAGTTGTTGCCGCACCGGGTGATCGACACGTCCAGGCCGTAGGTGATCGCGTACGAGCGCGCGATCAGGTCCCCGCCGGCCTTGGCCGCCGCGTACGGCGAGCGTGGCCGGAGCGGGGCCGACTCATCCCAGGAGCCGACCTCGATCGAGCCGTACACCTCGTCGGTCGACACCTGGACGACCTTCGGCACCCCGGCGTCGAGGCATGCCTGCAGCAGCGTCTGCGTACCGAGCACGTTCGTGCGGACGAACTCCGCCGCCCCTTCGATCGACCGGTCGACATGCGACTCGGCCGCGAAGTTGACCACCAGGTCGTGCCCGGGCACGACCTCGCGCAGCAGGTCCGCGTCGCAGATGTCACCGTGCACGAAGGTGTGCCGCACGCCTTCGAGATTGGCGAGGTTGCCCGCGTAGGTGAGTTTGTCGAGCACGGTCACGCCGGCGTCCACGTCCGTGTCGCGCAGCCCGCGGACGAAGTGCGAGCCGATGAAGCCCGCACCGCCCGTCACCAGGATCGTCTTCATGAACTGATTTGTACCTTGCTGTGATCGCCCAGCACGAGACGATGGGCTCTGGGTGTGTTGGGCGCCGGGGTGACCTCGACGTCATGGCCGATGAGTGACGACTCGATCCGGCCGACCCCCTGGATGGAGGCCCTGGGCAGCACGATCGAGTACTCGATCTCGCTGCCCGTGATGGCGCAGTCGGCGCCGATCGAGGTGAACGGGCCGACGTAGCTGTCGCGGATGACCGCTCCGGCGCCGATGATCACCGGGCCGACCAGGCGCGAGCGCTCGACCACGGCTCCCGGCTCCACCCGGACGCGCCCGATCAGCTCGCTTGCCTCGTCCACCTTCCCGTGCACCCCGGCGTCGAGCCACTCCAGCACGAGGCGGTTGACCTCCAGCATGTCGGTGACGTTGCCGGTGTCCTTCCAGTAACCGGTGATCACCGAGGACTCCACGCGCAGGCCCGCCTCCAGCAGCCACTGGATGGCGTCGGTGATCTCCAGCTCGCCCCGCCACGACGGCTTGAGCTCGGCCACCGCCGCGTGCACGGCCGGACTGAAGAGGTAGACGCCGACCAGCGCCAGGTCGCTCTTGGGGTGCGCCGGCTTCTCCTCCAGGCCGACGACCCGGCCCTGCCCGTCCAACTCGGCGACCCCGAACTGCCCCGGGTCGCCCACCCTGGTGAGCATGATCTGCGCGGCGGGCCGCTCGCGGGCGAAGCGGTCCACGAGGTCGCTGATGCCGCCCACGACGAAGTTGTCGCCGAGGTACATCACGAAGTCCTCGTCACCGAGGTAGTCGCGGGCGATCAGCACGCCGTGCGCCAGCCCGAGCGGCGCCTCCTGGCGCAGGTAGGTCACCTCCAGCCCGAACGCCGAGCCGTCGCCGACCGCCGCCTCGATCTCGGCCTGCGTGTCCCCCACCACCAGCCCGGCCTCCCGGATCCCGGCCGCCGCGATCGCCTCCAGGCCGTAGAACAGCACCGGTTTGTTGGCGACCGGCACGAGCTGCTTGGCCGAGGTGTGCGTGATGGGTCGTAGCCGTGTGCCCGACCCCCCGGCGAGCACGAGTGCTTTCACCGTCAGTAAGCCCCTTCTCCGCGGGTCACGACGGACCAGGTCTTCCAGAGGATCTGCAGGTCCAGGATGAGCGACCAGTTCTCCACATACCGCAGGTCGAGCCGGACCGACTCGTCCCAGGTGAGGTCGGAGCGGCCGCTCACCTGCCAGAGCCCGGTCATGCCGGGCTTGACGACGAGGCGGCGGCGCACGTCGGTGCGGTACTGGGCGACCTCTTCCGGCAGCGGCGGGCGCGGACCGACCAGCGACATCTCGCCCCGGATGACGTTGAGCAGCTGGGGCAGCTCGTCCAGCGAGTAGCGGCGCAGGAAGGCGCCGACCCGGGTGATCCTTGGATCGTTCCGCATCTTGAACAGCACCCCGTCGAACTCGTTCGATTCGATCAACGAGTCCTTGAGCAGCTCGGCGCCCATCACCATGGTCCGGAACTTCACCAGCGGGAACTCCTTGCCCCGCCTGCCCACTCTGGTCTGGTGGAACAGCGCGGGCCCGGGACTGGTCAGCCTGATCAGGACCACGATGGCCAGCAGCGGCAGGGCGAGCAGCAGCAGCGCCGTTCCCGCGACCACCCGGTCGAACACGCTCTTGACGAACTGCCTGGTGCCGTCGAACTCCGGATGCTCGACGTGCAGCAGCGGCATCCCGGCGACCGGGCGGATGCTGATGCGCGGTCCCGCCACGTCCATCAGGGCGGGAGCCACGAACAGGTCGGTGCGCTCGGTCTCCAGGCTCCAGGCCAGCCGGCGCAGCGCCGCCCCGTCGAGCTCCGGGCAGGCCAGCACCGCGACCGCGTCCGCGTGGGTCCGCTCCACCACCTCAGCGACGTCGCCGAAGGTGCCCAGGACCGGGATCCCGTCCAGCTCGGCGTCCATCCGGTCCGGCGGCAGGCAGGCCCCTACGACCCGCATCCCGTGGTACGGCTGGCGGCGGAACTGCATCACCAGGTCGAGAATCGACTCCCGGTGCCCGACCGCGATGACCTGGCGCATGTAGTCGCCGACGGCTCTCCTGCGGTGCAGGCGTTTGCGCATCTTGTACCGGAAATAAAGGGTGGCGAGAAGTGCCAGAGGCAGCATCGCCATGACGAAGCTCCGCGCGATCACGGTCTGCGTGGCGTAGGCGCCGATGGCCACGGCGGCCATCAGGCCCACTCCGCCGTTGAAAACGGCCTTGAACTCCTCCGTGCCCTCACCGTTCGCGCGCTGGCGGTGGGCGCCGCCGAGCATGAGCGCGACAGGCCAGGCGAGGACCAGGCCGAATCCCAGCATGAACTCGACCAGAGGGATGTAGATTCCGTTCATCAGCCGGACGCCCAGCACGCACAGGCAGGCCAGCAGCGCGCAGGCGAAATCGCCGCACAGCAGAAGCCGTAGGTACGCCCGCGTCCAGATGCTCGACGCGTGGCGCGGGACGGCCTCGAGGAGTACGACAGCGGACTCCCCAGTCCCCACCCTCATAGCACCACCCTGATAAATCGGTGCACTTCGTTAACATGACGTTCCTTGCACCTCATGGGTTGACAGCACCCCATGCACAATCAAGGGCGGCGACCCCCACTAAAGAGTAAAGATCCACCATGTGTTGGGGAATATCGCTATATGTCCACAAGCGGACGAAGATCGGAGCGACTCAGGGCTTGACGGAACGATCCAAAAGTGATGCGTTCGGTGCAGAAAGAGCGATGTTTACGGCCGCATTTCGGCAGGTTCCCGCATCGGATACCGGCTAGTCGTACTCCAGATCCGGCAGTGCGGATGGAGGATCCGGACTCCGCCATACGACCACAACGCCGTCATGTGCCGAATCAGCCGCCATCGTCAACCGATCCAGATCGAAATCCGGCAGATAGCGAAGCCGCGCCAGAAAGGTCGCGTCCGTGGCCGAACGCGGCACCACGCAACCCTCGCCGTCACGGTCGAGCAGAATGTAGAGGACGTCGGCCTCGGATTCGGTCACCACACGGACCTCGACGACGTCTTCCCACGCGAGCGCCTCGACGCTCCCGTCCGCGTAGTGACGGGTCACGCCCTCTTCCGTGACATACACGTAGGAGTCCGGCATCGGATTGCCGTGCATGGGCGCGATTCTTGCGAGTAGTGGGGTTGTACCGCAAGGGTTCGCGCTTATGGGTGCGGACGAGGGATGCGGGGGTTTCCGCCCTATGGGTGCGGATCTCCGCCCCACGAGTGGCTGAGGTGCGCCGCGACCGCCGCTCTGGCGGCCTCAGCCGGCCCCTCCGCGATCGCGTCGAGCAGCTCTCGATGCTCGCCGACCAGCACGTCCCTGTCCTCGTAGACCCGGCGCAGCCGGACCAGCCCGAGCCTGGTCTCGGCGGCGAGCGAGCCGTAGAGCCGCTCCAGCCGGGGACTGCCCACCGCCTCGATCAGCGCCTGGTGCAGCGCCATGTGCTCGGCCACCGACTCCGACCACGGCGCGTCGGCGCCCAGCGCGTCCATCCGGGCCAGCGCCGCCTCCGCCTCCGGCACCCGCCGGCCGGCGATCGCCCCGGCCATCAGGTCCTCCAGCGGCCTGCGTACGTACATGAGGTCGTCCAGGTCCGCGCTCGTCACCTCGGGGACGTAGGCGCTGCGGTTGCGCTCGCGCCTGAGCAGCCCCTCGTGCACCAGCCGGGCCAGCGCCTCGCGCACTGTCGGCCTGGCCACGCCGTAAGCGGCGGCGATCTCCTGCTCGGGCAGTGGCGTGCCGGGCGCCATCTCGCCGGAGAGCACCCTGCGGCGTAGCGCGTCGGCCAGCGCGGCGACGGCTGAGAGGGGTTTGATCGGCAACGTCACGGCTGCGACTCTAACGCCCCGTGGCCCGCGCCACCTCCCGAGCGCCCACTGCCGGCGAGCTCTTCGCCTCAGGCAGCGCCACGACCACCAGGCTGACGGCGAGCAGTCCCAGGCCTGCGATCGAGATGGGGGCCAGTCGCTCCCCGAGCACCACCAGGCCGAGCAGTGCCGCGACCGCCGGCTCTGCCAGCGCCAGCGTGGCGGCCGTGGCCACCGGGGTGGTGCGCAGGCCTCTGCCGTACAGGAAGTAGGACAGGGCGGTGGTGCCGAGGCCGAGGTAGAGGACGGCGAGCAGGCCGCGCGGCTCGGCGAGCCAGCCCAGCCCCTGCCAGAGCAGGACCGGCAGCATGATGACGGCGGCCCCGCCGAACAGCACCCCCATCACCGCGCCCGACGGCGCGCCGCGCCCGATCGCCCGGGCGGCGCTGACCGCGTAGAAGGCGTACAGGAGCCCACCGAGCAGGGCGAACAGCACCCCGGACAGCACCTGGCCGCCTGCCTGCGCGCCACCGCCGGCGATCAGCGCCACGCATCCGGCCACAGCCGCGGCGGTGGCCAGCACCCATCGGACGCTCGGCCGCTGCCCGTGCATCGCCCAGGAGAGCAGTCCGGTGAAGACCGGGCCGCTGCCGATCGCGACGACCGTGCCGATGGCCACGCCCGTGCGTGCCACCGCGGCGAAGAAGCACAGCTGGTAGGCGGCGACGGCGACGGCGGCGAGCAGCAGGCTCGGGCGGCGGAGCGCCCGGCCGATCCCCGCCCCCGCGAACAGCGCCAGCGCGGCCCCGCCGATGACCAGCCTGGCGGCGGCCAGGGCGATGGAGTCGGCGGAGACGAGCAGGCCCGCGGTGCCGGCCGTGCCCCACAGCACGGCGGCGGCCACGACGGCGACAGGTCCGTTCTTCATGCTCAACATTGTCTGACAACTATACAATGCCGTCCAGTAGCTGGTCGAGCAGGCGGCCGGCGGGCTGGGCCACTTCGGCCGCGTACTCCTCGACCACCGCGAGGCCGTCGTGGATGCCGGACGTGCTCTTGCGAGGCAGCTCCAACAGCACCTCGTCCTCCGCCGTGATCGAGCCCTCGACGTGGAAGGCGTCGCCGGAGACGGCGATGGAGACCTCGAACCGCACCTCCCGCCCGTCGGGCAGGACGAACGCGGCGCCGGTGCGCGCCCCGGCGGGCGGCACGAAGAAGGAGAAGGACCGGCTGCGCGCGAAGGGATGGCGTAACTCGGCGAGGATCCCCGTCGCCCGGCTCAGCGCCGCCAGCAGCGCGGCCGCGGCCAGGCTCTCGCTGTCCACCCAGGCAGCGTAGATCAGCGGGTCAGTCGGTGGCCAGGCGGGCGTGCCGCTCGACGTCGTAGCGGACGCCGTCGTAGTGCAGCTTGCCGCGCTCGACGCCCTCCGCAAGGAAGCCCGCCTTGGTGGCCACCCGGCAGGAGGCGGTGTTGCCGGTGCGGTGGCCCAGCTCCAGCCGGTAGAGGCCGCGCTCGCCGAACGCCCAGCGCGCCAGTTCCTCGGTCGCCGCCGCGGCGACGCCCCGCCCTCGGGCCTCCGGCATCGTCCAGTAGGAGACCCAGCCGTTGTCGTGGCCGTCGACGCCGGTCACCGCGACGTTGCCGGCGACCTGGCCGTCCAGGGTGACGGCGAAGGCGTGCCCCACCCCTGACCAGCCGGCGATCCAGCCCACCGCGTCCTGCAACGTCACGATCGGCCAGGCCGCCTGCCTGCGCATGTCAGGAGAGCGGAAGGCCCGCAACACCACAGGCGCGTCGTCCTCACACCACTCACGCAGTCGCACATATCCCATTACTGCCCGATTTTATGCGCCGCCTCGAATGCCGTGACGAGCGGCTTGGGCGCGGTCAGGCACCACGCCTCCGCAGTCAGCTCGAACAGCTCGTCCATCTCGATCCGGTCGAGGTGGACCACGACCCATCCGAACCGGCCGGCGGTGAACTGGATCTCGAAGACGTCGGGCCGCTCGGCCACCAGCGCGAGCTGCTCCTCGATCGTCGCCTTGAGCCCGACCGTCTCGGTCTCCTCCCACAGATAGCCGAAGCCCTTGTCCCGCACCTTGAGCGCGACCCAGCTCCCGCCATCGCTCATCCGCACCTCTGGCAGGCTGTCCAGCAACTCCAGGAACTCTTCGACGCTCACTCCCATGTCCCTTGTGTAGCAAACTCGCCCGACACTTCTGAGCCGTACGGTCTGTTTCGGGGATCGCCGTCCGTCGGTGTGTGACGAGGCGGCCCGATCCACCGGGCGCCCGCCAGAAAGGAGAACGGACAGTGAAGTTCCTGTTGCTGATCCGCGTGGACCCATCCGTCGAGGTGACGCCCGAGGAGAGCTCGCCCGAGGCGTGGGTCGAGGAGATGGACGGGCGCGGAGTGCGCCTGCAGGGCGACCCGCTCCGGCCGGCCGCCGAGAGCCGGTCCGTACGGGTGCGCGACGGCCAGGTGCTGGTCGGCGACGGGCCGTTCGCGGAGACCAAGGAGCAGATCGGCGGCTTCGACCTGCTCGAGTGCGCCGATCTGGAGGAGGCGCTGGAAGTCGCCGCCAAGCACCCGGTCGCCCGATTCGGCGTCGTCGAGGTCAGGCAGCTCGACGAGGACCACGTCACCGGCGCGTCGACCCACGTCGAGGTGCTGACCGACGCCACGCCGGAGAAGGTGTGGGATCTGATCACCGACGTCGCCCGCCTCGGCGAGTGGAGTCCCGAGTGCACCGGCGGCACCTGGCTCGGCGGGGCGCGAGGTCCCGCCGCCGGAGCCCGCTTCGAGGGCCGCAACAGCTTCCCGAACGGTGACACCTCGACCGTCACGTGCGCGGTCACCGCCGCGGAGCGTCCCGCGCGGTTCGCCTGGGACGTGCTCGACGGCGAGCGGATCGGTTCGAGCTGGAGCTACGAGGTGTCGGCGGCCGGCGGGCGCACCCGGGTCCGGCACTCGTTCGCGCACGGGCCGGGCGATTCCGGCCTGCGTAAGGCGGCCCAGCGGGACCCGGCCAGAGCCGTGGCCATCGTCGAGGACCGGCTGGCGCAGATCCGCGAGAACATGTCGAAGACGCTCGGCGCGATGCTGGGATCCTGACATCTGTGGGAGGGGCGGATGGCCAGCACGCGCATCCGCCCTGACCAGTGCCCGCACCGGCCGGGCCCGCATCCCGCCCGTCCCCGACTCCGCAGCCTATGATCCACACATGAGCGGCTCAGAGGTCGAGCCCATGCCGGCCACGGTCCGCGCGGCCCGACTCGGCTTGACGCTCCAGTTCGCCTTCGGGTGCATAGGACTGGCTTTCGCCCTCGTCGCGGTGATCACCGTGGGCAGCCTCGCCGGCCTGGGACTCCTCGCCGTCATGGCCGTGATCGTGGCGTTCACCGGCCGGCTGATCCAACGCCTCTCGACGCGGAGCAGCCGGCCGCGCTGGACGGCACTGGGCTTCCAACTGCTCGTCCTCCTCATAGACCTGGGCTTCGAGACGGTGGATCACGGCCTCACCCTCGGGTCGCTGCCCCGCCTCGGCCTGCTCGTTCCGGTCTTCGTCATCGCCATGCTGCTCACCCCGGCCGCCGGCCGGTGGTTCACGGCACCAGCAACCCCCAGTAGAGGCCCCAGGGGATGAACACCGCGCCGCCGGCCAGCAGGAGGCCGAGCCGTACCCTCTCTCCACCCGCCACCCCCGCGTGAGCGCGGCGCCAGGCCAGGGCGGTGAGGACGGTGGCAACCACCGCGGCCACCGCCAGCCCCTGCAGCGCCAGCCACAGCAGCGGCCGCCCTGCCAGCACGGGACCCGGCGAGGCCAGCTTGCCTCCTGTCATGACCACGTAGAACAGGTACGAGAATCCGCCCAGCACCGCGGCCAGTCCCGCGGCGCTGATCAGCCGCGCGGCCCTGGAGACGGGGACCCTGGACGTGCCGCGCAGGCGTCTCACCAGTGCGACCAACGGGTAGCCGCCGAACGCCACCAGGAACAGCAGCAGCGCGGCGACCTGCACCGGAGCCGACTCCCACCAGGCCGGGGGGACGACCGGCAGGGAGAGTGACGCCTGGACGGGGGCCGGGCCGGAGATCTCGGCCGTGGGCAGGTCGCCTGACGTGACGTCGTGGACCCAGTCGCCGACCAGGTCGGCGTAGCCGGGGGCGAGCTCGGGCAACCGGGTGATTCCGCCGTCGGGGCTCTGGTGGGCGGCGTGGTCCGCGCCGGGGAAGAACCGGAAGGTGTAGTGCCGGTTGCCGCCCTGCTCAAGGGCCCTGCTGAAGAGCGGCGGGCTCTCCTGGGCCGGGGTCAGCAGGTCGTGCGTCCCCCAGATGCCGAGCACCGGCTGGCGTACCGCGGCGATGGTCGGCTCGGGATCGTAGTAGGGCTGGGGGAACATGCCGCCGTCGGCGATCGCCCGGTAGAGGTTGTGCTCGGCGCGGTCGACGAGCGAGCCCGACACCCCCGCCTTGCGCAGGCCGGCGGCCACGGCCCAGGTCTGCTGCCGCAGCGGAGGCAGGCCGTTGGCGCCGACGAGCACGACGAACGCGATGTCCGCGGAGCGGGCCGCCGCGATGGGGGCCACCCAGCCGCCCTCGCTCAGACCCCAGATGCCGACCTTGGCCGGGTCGACGCCCTGCTGCGTGCGGAGCGCGGCCACGGCGCCGAGGGCGTCGCCGGCGAGATCCGTATAGGAGCGTTCGAAGAGCGAGTAGCCCTCGGAGCGCTTGTCGTAGATCAGCACCGACATGCCCCTGCGGGCGAACTCGACGGCCTCACTCATCAGCTTGGTCCTGGGCGTGCCGGTCCCCGCGCCGTGCACGAGGACGACGCCCGGACGCGCGGGGCGCCCGCCGGCCGGAGACAGGACGGTGCCGTGCATGACGAGCCCTCCGCTGCCCGGGAAGGTCACCTCCGTCGCGGCGAGGTCGGGCGGTGTGCCGGGCGGTGTGCCGGGCGGTGGCGTGGCCGCGGCCGGAGCGGCGAGGAGCGCCA
Source organism: Nonomuraea sp. LPB2021202275-12-8 (assembly GCF_037044575.1). Classification (NCBI taxonomy): domain Bacteria; kingdom Bacillati; phylum Actinomycetota; class Actinomycetes; order Streptosporangiales; family Streptosporangiaceae; genus Nonomuraea; species Nonomuraea sp. LPB2021202275-12-8. The sequence continues at coordinate 112,767 of NZ_JBAHWD010000014.1, forward strand.
GGACGAGGGGCACTGCGGCGATTAAGCGTCTCATATCGCCGAATGTACTCTGCAGAGAGTTCTCGGCAAAGGAATGTCTGCAGATATCGCTCTGTAGGACTAGGCTTATCCCCATGAAGGATGAGCAGCCGTCCATGCTCGACCCGGCGAGGCTCAAGGCGCTCGCCCATCCCATGCGGCGGCTCATGCTCCGCCACCTCAACGTGCACGGCCCCGCGACCTCCACGACGCTCGGCGAGCTGCTCGGCGCCAAGACCGGCACCACCAGCTATCACCTGCGCCAGCTCGAGAAGCACGGCTTCATCGAGGAGATCCCCGAGCGCTCCACCGGCAGGGAGCGCTGGTGGCGCAGGGCCGAAGGACCGAGGGACCTGCGCCCGCCGACGCCCGACCAGCTCTCCCCCGAGGACCGGCCGGTGCTGGCCGAGTTTCACCGCATGGGCATGGAGGAGGACCGGGAGCTGTTCGACCGCTTCCCCGAGGCCTACCACCGCGACCCCGACTGGGTGAAGGCCTCACGCGGCATGGGCCGGATGACCAAGGAGGAGTTCGCGGAGTTCTTCGAGGCCTACATCGCGCTGCTGATGAAGCACAGCCACGGGGCCGAGGACGCCCCTCCGGGCGCGCGCCCCCTCTACATCCGCCTGTTCGCCCTGCCCGCCGACGACGACTGACCCGCCGGGCATCACACCCGGGAGGGTTCGCGGCGACGGTACGGACCTGGGTAGCGTCGAGGCCATGCGGCTTCATGTGGGATGCGCGATGTGGACTCACGCGCGATGGCAGGGGCGCTTCCTGCCCCATCCGCTCCCTCCCGGCGAGCGCCTGCGGGCCTACGCGAGCTGGTGCAACGCGGTGGAGGGCAACACGACGTTCTACGCGACCCCGGCGCGCGGCACCGTGGAGTCGTGGGCGCGGCAGGTCTCCCCCGACTTCCGGTTCGTGGTCAAGCTGCCCAAGTCCATCACCCACGAGCGCCGCCTGACGGGCATCGACGACGAGCTCCGCTCGTTCCTCGACGCGATCGAACCACTCGGCCCCCGGGTGCACGCCCTCTGGATCCAGTTGCCGGGATCCTTCGGTCCGACCGACCTCGGCGCCTTGGCCGGCTTCCTCCGCCGGCTGCCGAGCTCGTACAGATATGCGGTCGAAGTACGCCACCGCGCGTTCTTCGACGATCCGCCGCCGCTCGAAAGGGTGCTCACCGGCGCCGGCGCCGAATGGGTCCCGTTCGACACCACCACCCTCTTCCGGAGCCCGCCGACCAGTGACGCCGAGCGGGACGCGTGGACGAAGAAGCCCCGCCTGCCACGCCGCTCGCCGGCTCTCACAGACCGGCCGATCGTGCGCTACCTCGGCCGCGACGACACCGCCCGGACGGTCGAGGGCTGGCAGCACTGGGTGGAGACGGTCGCCGGCTGGCTGCGCGAGGGCCGCTCGCCGACCGTGTTCGTGCACACCCCCGACAACGCCGACGCGCCGATGCTCGCCCGCCGCTTCCACGACGACGTACGGGCCCGGCTGCCCGGCATCGAGCCCCTGCCGGAGCCCGAGCCCGTCGAGCCGCTGACCCTCTTCTGATTCGTGCCGGGCTCGGTCACCGACGACGCGGTCAGCGACTGGGAAGACCACCACGCTCACAGGTGGCGCGAAGGACCGATTCGACCCGCACCACCTGCTGAGCCCGGGCCAGGGAATGTCCGCCCGGCAGCCGTTCGCCGCGGATCATGGCGAGGTCTAAGCTTGAGCGCTCGCGCACCGAGGGGGACACGATGAGCACCGCCACCTACGCCGAGCCTGACGAGTCCGAGCCCGAGGTCCCGCTGATGGGCGGCGACGTCACCGAGGGCGTGGTGCGCATCGGCACCACGGTACGCCGCCCGGTCGGCCCCAACGCCCCACTCGTGCACGGCCTGCTCCGCCACCTGGAGGAGGTCGGCTTCCGGGGCGCTCCGCGGCTCCTCGGCATCGACACGGCCGGACGTGAAGTGCTGACCTTCGTCACCGGCGAGGTCGCCGGACGGCCGCGGCCCGCCTGGCTCGCCGACGAGGCACGGCTGGCCTCGGTCGGCCGTCTCGTGCGGGCCTACGATGACGCGGCCGCAGGCTTCACCCTCCCGGAAGGAGTTCACCCCTCCTTCGGCGTGTCCGAACCGCCGGACATGCCGCCCCCGCCGTCCCACCCGGCCGAGCTCGTCGGGCACATGGACATCACGCCGGACAACATCGTCTTCCGGGACGGCGAGGCCGCCGCGCTCATCGACTTCGACATGGCCAGACCGGCTTCCAGGGTCGACGAAGTGCACAACGCGCTGCTCTACTGGGCTCCCCTGGGCGATCCGGCCGACGCCGATCCGCCCCTGCGGGACGTCGACGTGCCGCGCCGATGCCGGATCCTCGCCGACGCCTACGGGATGTCGGACATCGACCGCTCCCGGCTCGTCGAGGTGGCCGTGCTGCGGTCACGGCGATCGTGGTTCTCGATGCGGCACATCGCCGAGGTACAGGGTGGGGGCTGGGCCCGGATGTGGCAGGAGGGCGTCGGCGACAAGATCAAGAGACGAGAGGCCTGGCTGGAGCGGAACGCCTCGGAGATCGAGGCGGCGTTGACCGCCCCATAGGGCCACGCCTGTTGAGCGCCGTCGTCTGATCGGCCCGGCCGACCCCGAGACGCGGCCGGGCCGGATCGCGCTGGTACATTGCGCGGATGTTCTCGATTGTTCTGGGCGACGGGGCCGAGTTGCGCCCGCTGGAGCCGTGGCAGGCGGAGGAGTTCCTCGCACACGTGGACCGGGCGCGCGACGCGGTGGACCCGTGGGTCCCGTGGGCGACCCGGAGCACCGACCTGGACTCGGCCCGCGCCACGCTGCAGCGCTACGCGGATCTCGCCGCCCGCGACGCCGGCCGCCTGTACGGCATCTGGCTCGACGGCACGCTCGTCGGCGGGACCATGTTCGTCTCCTTCGACCGCGCCGCGGGCACGTGCGAGATGGGCTGCTGGCTGGAGCCGGCCGGGCAGGGCAGAGGGCTGATCACCCGCGCGGCGGAACACCTCGTCGACTGGGCGGTCCGCGAGCGCGGCATCCACCGGGTCGAATGGCTCACCCGCCCGGACAACACCTCCAGCAGCAACGTCGCACGCCGGCTGGGCATGCGGCTGGACGGGGTGCTCCGCGAGGACTACCTGCACCAGGGGGTCCGGCACGACACCGAGGTCTGGTCACTCCTGGCCTCGGAGTGGACCGCCCGCACCCCCGCCGATCGTTGACCCGGGCGGCACCCGCACCTCACGCTTTCCGCTCGCGTCGAGACCTCGCCCCCTCATGGTCCTCGACCTCAGGGACGTTTCACGCTTGCTACACAATGCCCTTTAGATGCGTACATTTGTGTTTAAGCGTGGTAATGCCCGAAGATGGGGTTCATGCCTGACGTGCGACGCGGTGTCTTGTTCGGAGTGGCCGCCTACTCCATGTGGGGACTGTTCCCCCTCTACTGGCCGCTGCTCAAGCCGTCCGGGGCCGTGGAGATCCTCGCGCACCGGATGGTGTGGTCGCTGGTGGCGGTGCTCGCCGTGCTGGCGGTGCGGCGGCACTGGTCGTGGATCAGGACACTGGCGCGCCAGCCCAGGAAGCTCGGGCTGCTGACCGTGGGAGCGGTGTTCATCACCCTCAACTGGGGGACCTACATCTACGCGGTGAACACCAACCACGTGGTGGAGAGCGCGCTCGGCTACTTCATCAACCCGCTGGTGAGCGTGCTGTTCGGAGTGGTGCTGCTGCGGGAGCGGCTGCGGCCCCTGCAGTGGGTGGCCGTGGGGTTCGGGGCGCTGGCCGTGCTGGTGCTGACCATCGACTACGGGCGGCCGCCGTACATGGCGCTCGTCCTGGCCGTCAGCTTCGGGATCTACGGGCTGGTCAAGAAGCAGGCGAACGTGGGAGCCGCCGAGAGCCTGACGGTGGAGACGCTGGTGCTGCTGGCGCCGGCGCTGGTCTACCTGACGTTCCTGCAGCAGGCGGGGCAGACCACCTTCGGACAGCAGGGCGTGGGGCACGCCCTGCTGCTGGTGGGGGCGGGGGTGATCACCGCGGTGCCACTGCTGGCCTTCACGGCCTCGGCCATCCGGGTGCCGCTGAGCACGATCGGGCTCCTGCAGTACATCGCGCCTGTCCTGCAGTTCCTGTGCGGGGTGCTGATCGCCAAGGAGACGATGCCGCCGAGCCGGTGGATCGGGTTCTCGATCGTGTGGATCGCGCTGGCCATCTTCACGTACGACAGTTTCCGTACGGCGCGTGCCGCACGGATCGCGCGGTCAGCCCGAGCGCTCGACCACGTAGTCGCATAGCGCCAAAAACGCGTTCTTGGCCGGGATGTCGGGGAGGCCGGAGATGTCGTCGCGGGCCCGGTCCACCCAGGCATCCAGGTCGGCCCGGGCCCTGACCATCGCCGGGTGCGCGCGCAGCAGCGTCAGCGCCTCCTCGACGTTCTCCTCGGCCACCGGGCCCGACAGGAGCGCCGCCAGCCTGGAGGAAGGGTCCGCGGCCAGCGCGTAGAGGACCGGCAGGGTCTTGATGCCCTCGCGCAGGTCGGTCCCCGGCGTCTTGCCCGACTCCGTCGAGGTGGACGCCACGTCCAGCAGGTCGTCGCCGAGCTGCCAGGCCACCCCGATCGCCTCACACGCCCTGCTGAGCCGCTCCTCGACGTCGGCGGGCGAACCGGACAGCAGCGCGCCGAACCGGCCCGAGGCGGCGATCAGGGAGCCGGTCTTGTCGGCCAGCACGCTGATGTAGTGGGCCACCGGGTCCTCGTCGGCGCGCGGCCCGACCGTCTCGCGGATCTGCCCCTGCACGAGGCGGGAGAACGTCTGCGCCTGGATGCGGATCAGCTCGGGGCCGAGGTCGGCCAGCAGGTCGGACGCCTGGGCGAACAGGTAGTCGCCGGTGAGGATGGCCACGGTGTTGTCCCACCGGGCGTTGGCCGAAGGAGAGCCCCGGCGGACCGGGGCCTCGTCCATCACGTCGTCGTGGTAGAGCGAGCCGAGATGGGTCAGCTCGATCACCACGGCGCCCTGCACCACGCCCGGCGCCGAAGGATCTCCGAACTGGGCGGCCAGCAGCAGCATCAGCGTGCGGAAGCGCTTGCCCCCGGCCTGGATGAGGTGCTTGGACGCCTCCGTGACGAAGGCGTCCTCGCTCTCCACCGAGGTGCGCAGCAGCTTCTCGACCGCGGCCAGTCCGTTGGCCACGTCCTGCGCCAACCGCTCGTCCTCGATAGGAAGGTCAACCACGGGAGGCGCGGACATATGAGATCCCCTTATCTGACGAAAAGGCCGGAAGCGGCGTTGTGGGCGAGCTGAAGCACGGGCTCCGGGAACACCCCGACTCCTACCGTAACCAGCAGCGCGATCGAGATGACCGCCACGGTGCCCGCACTGGGTATCGCGATCGACGGACCGTCGGCCGCCGGCTCACTGAAGAACATCAGCACGATGACGCGGACGTAGAAGAACGCCGCGATCGCCGAGGCGATGACGCCCACCACGACCAGTCCGGTCATCCAGCCACCCAGCGAGTCACCGGCCTGCTGACCGCTGGCGATCGCCGCCGTGAACACGGCGTACTTGCCGAAGAAGCCGCTGGTCAGCGGGATTCCGGCGAAGGCCAGCAGGAAGAAGGCGAAGACCCCGGCCAGGATCGGCGAGCGCTTGCCCAGCCCGGCCCAGCGCGACAGGTGACCCGCCTCGCCGCCCGGGTCGCGCACGAGCGTGACCACCGCGAACGCGCCGACGGTGGTGAGACCGTAGACGAGCAGGTAGAACAGGATCGCCTGCAGCGACACGGAGTTGCCCTCCGCCGTGTCGAACGTGGCCATGACGCCCACCAGCAGGAAGCCGGCGTGCGCGATGGAGGAGTAGGCGAGCATCCGCTTGATGTCCGTCTGGGTGATCGCCAGGACCGCACCGACGATCATCGTGACGGCGGCGATGACCCAGATGACCGGACGCCAGTTCCAGTCGAGGTTGCCCAGACCCACCCAGAACACCCGCAGCAGCGCGCCCACGGCCGCGACCAGCGTGCCGGAGGCCATGAGCGCGGTGATGGGCGTCGGCGCACCCTGGTAGACGTCGGGCTTCCATGCCTGGAACGGCGCGGCGCCGATCTTGAACAGCAGGCCGACGCCGAGCAGCGAGAAACCGAGGAGCAGCAGCGGGTCGAGCAGCGCGCCCGTCGCCATGGCCTGGCTGATCCCGGCGAAGGTCACCGTGCCGGCGTAGCCGTAGATCATGGCGGTGCCGTACAGGAAGAACGCCGAGGAGAACGCGCCCAGCAGGAAGTACTTCATCGACGCCTCCTGCGACAGCAGGCGGCGACGGCGGGCCAGGCCGCACAGCAGGTACAGCGGCAGCGACATGACCTCGAGGCCGACGAACATTGTCAGCAGGTCGTTCGAGGCGGGGAAGAGCAGCATGCCGCCGACCGCGAACAGCGCGAGGGGGTAGACCTCGGTGTGCGCCCCGCCGGAGCGCTCGGCCTCCTCCTCGTCGGAGCTGCCGGGCACCGAGGCCGCCGAGGCGACGAAGTGGCCCTCGTCGTTGATCAGCAGCACGCAGACGAACGACAGGACGAGGATGACGCCCCAGATGAACAGCCCGGGCCCGTCGACCGCGACGGCGCCCATGGCGGCCGGCTGGGTCGGCACGTCACCCGCGACCACCTGCACGATGACCAGGGCGAACGCGCCGGCCAGGCTCAGCAGCGTGACGGGCACCTGGATCGACTTGCGGAGATAGCGGGGCGCGAACGCCTCCACGAGCACGCCGACGATGGCCGCGCCGAAGACGAGCAGGAGCGGCGCGAGTATGCCGTACTCGATCGTCGGCGCCTGGATGACCTCGTTCACTGACCGGCCCCCTTCTCAGCGATAGCCGGATTGTCCACTTGCACGTTGACCAGCGTGCTGGTCACCGCGGGATTGATCACGTCGAGCAGCGGCTTGGGGAAGAACCCGAAACCGATGATCAGGGCGACCAGCGGCGCCAGCACCCAGATCTCGCGGGCGTTGAGGTCCTTGAACGCCTTGACCGGCTCGCTCGTGGGCCCGTTCATGACCCGCTGCACCATCCACAGGATGTAGACGGCGGCCAGGATCACCGCCACCGCGGAGATGATCACCGCCACGGTGAACGTCCCCGAGCCGAACGCCGGGCTGGAGTAGGCGCCGATCATCACCATGAACTCGCTGACGAACGACGACAGCCCCGGCAGCGAGAGCCCGGCCAGACCGGCGATCAGGAAGTAGCCGGCGAGCACCGGGGCGACCTTCTGCACGCCCCCGTAGTCGGCGATGTGCGGAGAGCCGCGCCTGGCGATGAGGAACCCGGCCGCCAGGAACAGCGCGCCGGTGGCGAAGCCGTGGTTGACCATGTAGAGGGCGGCGCCGGCCTGCGAGACCTGCGACATGGCGAACACGCCCAGCACGATGAAGCCGAAGTGCGAGATCGACGTGTAGGCGATCAGGCGCTTCATGTCGGTCTGCCCGATGGCCACGATCGCGCCGTAGATGATGCTGATGACCGCCAGCACCACGATCGGCATCGTGAACGTCTTGGCCGCGTCGGGGAACAGCTCCAGGCAGAAGCGGAGCATCCCGAACGTGCCGACCTTGTCGAGCACGCCCACGAGCAGCACGGCGGCGCCGGCGGGCGCCTGCGCGGCCGCGTCGGGCAGCCAGGTGTGCACCGGCCAGAGCGGCGCCTTGATGGCGAAGGCGATGAAGAAGCCGGCGAACAGCCACTTCTGCGTGGCGGGGTCCTGGATGGCCCCGACGAGCTCGGGGAACATGAACGTCTGCTTGCCCGCGACCACGTACAGCCCGATGACCGCGACCAGCATGAGCAGGCCGCCGAAGAGGGAGTACAGCAGGAACTTCACGGCCGCGTAGGACCGCTGGGCGCCGCCGTACGACCCGATCATGAAGTACATCGGGATCAGCATGGCTTCGAAGAAGACGTAGAACAGGAAGACGTCGGTCGCCGCGAAGACGCCGATCATCATCGCCTCGAGCACGAGCAGCAGCGAGAAGTACGTCTTCACCGAGCGCTTGGGCGCGACCACGGTGCCGTCGGCGGTCTTGACGCCGTCGGCGTCGTGCCAGGAAGCGAGCACCACGATCGGCACCAGCACCGCCGACAGGGCGATCAGCACCAGCGCGATGCCGTCGACGCCGACTCCGAAGTGCACCCCGAAGCTCGGGATCCAGTCGTAGACGGCCTCGAACTTGAACCTGTCACCAGGTGCGCCGGGGAACTGGAACGCCATCACCAGCGTCAGCGCCAGTACCGCGAGCGAGACCGCCAGCGTGACCTGCTTGGCCAGCTTGTCGCTGCCCTTCGGAAGCAGGGCCACCACGATGGCGCCCAGCGCGGGCACCGCCATGATGATCGGGAGCCAGAGTGCCGACATCAGATGTTCCCAACGAGGAGCAGGGCGCCGGTCACCAGGGCGGCACCGATCAGGATGGACAGCGCGTACGTTCTGGCGAAGCCCGTCTGGAGCCGCCGGAGGCGCCCTGAGCTCCCGCCGATGCCCGCGGCCAGGCCGTTGACCAGCCCGTCGACGCCGCGGTTGTCGAAGTAGACCGCGAAGCGGGTCAGCCACTGGCCGGGGCGCATGAGCAGCGACTCGTTGAGCGCGTCGCCGTACAGGTCACGCCGGGCGAACGTGGTGAGGAACGAGCCGCGCGGCGCCACGGCGGGCACCGGAGCCCGGCCGTACCTCATCCAGGCGAAGCCCGCGCCGACGGCGACCAGCGCGAGCGTGGCCAGGCCGGGAGTGCTCACGAAGTGGAACTCCGGCAGGGCCTCGGGGCGGCCGACCGCGGGGGCGAGCCACAGCAGGAGCCTGTTGCTCAGGATCAGGTAGCCGCCGAGGAAGACGGAGCCGATCGACAGGATGATCAGCGGCCAGGTCATGACGGCCGGAGACTCGTGCGGATGCACGTCCTTGTCCCAGCGCTTCTCGCCGAAGAAGGTCATGAAGACCATCCGCGACATGTAGAAGCCGGTGATTCCGGCGCCGAGCACGGCCAGCCAGCCGAGCACCGGCTGGTGGTGGATCGCGGTCTCGATGATGCCGTCCTTGGTGAAGTAGCCGGACAGCAGCGGGAAACCGATGATCGCCAGGTAGCCGATGAAGAACGTGGTGAAGGTGACGGGCATGTACTTGCGCAGCCCGCCGTACTTGCGCATGTTCACCTCGTCGTTCATGCCGTGCATGACCGAACCTGCGCCGAGGAACATGTCGGCCTTGAAGAAGCCGTGCGTGATCAGGTGACCGATCGCGAAGGCGTAACCCACGGGGCCGAGGCCCGCGCCCAGCATCATGTAGCCGATCTGCGACATCGTGGAGCCCGCCAGGCCCTTCTTGATGTCGTCCTTGGCACAACCGATGATCGCACCGGCGAGCAGCGTGGCCGCGCCGACGATCGCGACGGCCAGCGCCTGCGGCGATCCCTCAGGGAAGAAGAACGCGCCGGAGCGGACCACCAGGTAGACGCCGGCGGTGACCATGGTCGCGGCGTGGATGAGGGCGGAGACCGGGGTCGGGCCCTCCATCGCGTCCAGCAACCAGGACTGCAGCGGGAGCTGGGCCGACTTGCCGCACGCGCCGAGCAGGAGCAGCAGGCCGATCGCGGTGAGCGTGCCGTTGGAGGCGCCCACCTCGGTGTTGAGGTCCTTGAAGGCGAGCGTGCCGAACGTGGTCCAGATGATGAACATGCCGATCAGCAGCCCGAAGTCACCCACACGGTTGACGACGAACGCCTTCTTGGCGGCGACGGCCGCCGACGGCTTGTACTGCCAGAAGCCGATGAGCAGGTAGGAGGCCAGACCCACGCCCTCCCAGCCGATGAACAGCCCGACGTAGTTGTCGGCCAGCACCAGCAGGAGCATCGCGGCGACGAACAGGTTCAGGTAGGCGAAGAACCTGCGCCGGTCCGGGTCGTGCGCCATGTAGCCGATCGAGTAGATGTGGATCAGCGATCCCACACCCGTGATCAGCAGCGCGAAACTGATCGACAACGGGTCGACCAGCAGGCCCATGTCCACCATGCCCGGGATGAACTCGTACAGGCGGACGGCCTGGCGACGCTGATCCTCCCCGAGTCCGAGCAGCTCGACGAACGCCAGCACCGCCACGACGAACGAGGCGAGGGACATGGCCACGCCCAGCAGATGGCCCCACCGGTTGGTGTAGCGGTTGAACACCAGCAGGATGAACGCCCCCAGCAAAGGGAAGGCGATCATCAGCCAGGACACCCCGATAACGCCACCAGCGGTGTGCTGGATGATCTCAGCAGGAGATTCCACCAGTCACCTCTTAGTACTTCAGCAGGTTGGCGTCGTCTACCGACGCGGACCTGCGGGTTCGGAAGATCGTCACGATGATTGCCAGGCCGACCACGACCTCGGCCGCGGCCACCACCATCACGAAGAACGCGATGATCTGACCTTCGAGGTTGCCCACCTGCCTGGCGAAGGTGACGAACGCGAGGTTGCAGGCGTTGAGCATGAGCTCGACGCACATGAACACCACGATCGCGTTGCGCCTGATCAGCACGCCGATCGCGCCGATCGCGAACAGCAGGCCAGACAGGATGAGGTATTGCGTGGTCACTTGGACTCCTCCTCGGCCCTGTGCTTGATGGCCTCGGCGAGCTTGGAATCCTCGGGGAGGTGCCCCCGCTCGACGTCGTACCGCGCGATGTAGCGGTTGACCGAGGTCTCGGCGACCGAGCCGTCCGGCAGCAGCGCCGGCATGTCGATGGCGTTGTTGCGGGCATAGGTGCCGGGGCCGGGCAGTGGCGACGGGTGGTCGCCCAGGAACCTGGCGCGGGCCAAATCCTTCTGCGTGGCCTTCTTCGCGAAGCGCTCCCGGTGCGCCAGCACCATCGCGCCGAGCGCGGCGGTGATGAGCAGCGCCGAGGTGATCTCGAACGCGAAGACGTACTTGGTGAACAGCAGCAGGGCGATCGAGCGGATGTAGCCGCCCTGCGCCGTGGCCGCGGCCAGGCCCGCCTGGCTGGAGAAGACCGCGTTGCCGACGGCCAGCACGATCAGCGCCGCGAAGCCGAGGCCGGCGATCACGGCCCAGAACCGCTGTCCCCTGAGCGTCTCGACGAGCGAGTCGGAGGAGTCAACGCCGACCAGCATGAGCACGAACAGGAAGAGCATCATGACGGCGCCGGTGTAGACGATGATCTGCACGGCGGCCAGGAAGGGAGCTTCCTGCACGGCGTACAGGACCGCGAGGCAGAGCATCACGGTGCCGAGCATCAGCGCCGAGTAGACGGCCTTCCGGCTGAAGACCATGCCGAGTGCCGCACCGACGGAGACCACGGCGAGCACCCAGAAAGTGATGGTCTCACCCATTGGTCCGTCCCAGCCGGTAGTAGTCCTCTTCGGTCTCGCCGAGCCGCATCGGGTGCGGAGGCTGCTCCATGCCCTGGGTCAGCGGCGCGAGGAGCATCTCCTTGGTGAAGATGAGGCTCTCGCGGCTGCTGTCGGCGAGCTCGTACTCGTTGGTCATGGTGAGCGCCCGGGTCGGGCAGGCCTCGATGCACAGGCCGCACAGGATGCACCGCAGATAGTTGATCTGGTAGGTGCGTCCGTAGCGCTCGCCCGGCGAGAAGCGCTCCTCGTCGGTGTTGTCCGCGCCTTCGACGAAGATCGCGTCGGCCGGACACGCCCAGGCGCAGAGCTCGCACCCGATGCACTTCTCCAGCCCGTCAGGCCAGCGGTTGAGCTGGTGCCGCCCGTGGAAGCGAGGCGCGGTCGGCCTCTTCTCCTCCGGGTAGTTGATCGTGACGGGCTTCTTGAACATCGTATGGAAGGTGACCCCGAAGCCCTTGACGGGGTTCAGCCAATCAGTTAGTCCCACTGGGAATCTCCTTGTGCTGCACCCCGTGGTAATGAGGCAGATCGAGCGGCGGCACAGGGAAGCCGCCGGCCGCGGGCTCGTTGGACAGCTCCTCGAACTCGGCTTCGACCTCCGCCTTCATGGCTTCCTTACGCCGCTGGCTCACGGTGTCGAACCGCATCCAGATGGCCAGCGCCCCGACGACGATGATTACTCCGAGTCCCGCGGAGACGTACAGGTCACCCTCGAACGTCCCGGCGTTGACGAACAGGACGTTGCGCACCGCTGCGACGAGCAGGATCCACGCCAGGTTGACCGGGATCAGGACCTTCCAGCCCAGCGACATCAGCTGGTCGTAGCGCACGCGCGGCAGAGACGCGCGCACCCACACGATGAAGCTGAACGTCAGCACGAACTTGATGAGGAACCAGAGCACCGGCCACCAGCCCTGGTTGGCGCCCTCCCACAGCGAGATGGGGTAGGGAGCCCGCCAGCCGCCGAGGAACAGCGTGACGGCGATGCCGGAGGCGGTGAACGTGTGCAGATACTCGCCCATCATGATCAGGGCGAACTTCAGCGACGAGGAGTATTCGGTCTGGAAGCCGCCGACCAGCTCGCCCTCGCCCTCGGGCAGGTCGAACGGGATGCGCGCGGCCTCGCCGAACATGCAGACCACGTAGACCAGGAACGACGGGAGCAGCAGCACCACGAACCAGGTCTGCTCCTGCGCCGCGACGATCTCCGAGGTGGACAGCGTCCCGGCGAACAGGAAGATGGCCACGAACGACAGGCCCATCGCGATCTCGTACGAGACCACCTGCGCCGCCGACCGCAGACCGCCGAGCAGCGCGTACGGCGAGCGCGACGACCAGCCGGCGAGCACCACGCCGTAGACCGAGATGGCGCCCATGGCCAGCATGAACAGCACCGCCACCGGCAGGTCCACCAACTGCAGCGGCGTCTGCACGCCGAACAGGTTGACCATCGGCCCGAACGGCACGATGGAGAAGGCCAGGAAGGCCGGCACCACCATGATGATCGGCGCCAGCAGGTAGAGGATCTTGTCCACGGTCCGCGGGAAGAGGTCCTCCTTCAGGCCCATCTTGATGCCGTCCGCGACGGACTGCAGCAGGCCGAACTTGCCGGCCCGGTTGGGGCCGTAGCGGTTCTGCATCCTGGAGATGAGCTTGCGCTCGAACCAGACGCCGAACAGCACGCCCAGCATCAGGATGACGAACAGCATCACGGCCTTGATGATGGTGATCCAGAGCGGGTCCTTGCCGAAGTCGGCGAGGGTCGGATCGGCCGCGAGAACGAGGGTCATGAGGCGCTCCCGATCGTGACGATGTCGCCGGCCACCGCGCCGAGATCGCGCGTGACCGAGCAGCCGCCCGAGTTCGACGGCACCCAGACCACCCGGTCCGGCAGGTCGGCGATGCGGACGGGCAGCGTGACGGCGAGCGGCCCGGGGCCGCCGACGACGATCTTGTCGCCGTCCACGACGCCGATCTCCGCTGCGGTGCCCTCCGAGACCAGCGCCTCGGCAAGGCGGGCGGTGCCCGCGAGGTACGGCTCGCCGTCCTGCAGGCGGCCGTCGTCGAGGAGCAGGTGCCAGCTCGCCAGCAGGGCCTCGCCGACGGCCGGAGCGGCCTGCGAGCGGGTGGCCGTGCTCGGAGCGGCGACGCGGCTGCCGCGCCAGGCTCCGATGGCCGACAGCTCGCGCCGCGCGGCCTTGGCGTCGGGCAGGCCCAGGTGGACGTCCATCCGGTCGGCCAGGCTGCCGATCACGGCGAGGTCGCTCTGCAGCCCGGGCACCCTGAGCGGCGCCTCGAACGAGCGGCCCCTGCCCTCCCAGTTGACGAACGTGCCGCCCTTCTCCTGCACCGTGGCCACCGGCAGGACCACGTCGGCCCGGTCGGTGACGGCGCTGGCGCGGGTCTCCAGGCTGACGATGAACGGGGTGTGCTCCATCGCGTCCAGCGCCGCCACGGGGTCGGCCAGGTCGTAGGGGTCGACCCCGGCCACGACCAGCGCGTCGAGCTCGCCGTCGCGGGCGGCGGCGAGGATGCCCGCGGTGTCGCGGCCCGGGGTGGCGGGCAGCGAGGCCACGTTCCACACCCTGGCGACCTCCGCCCTGGCGCTCTCGTCGTCGACCGGGCGGCCGATCGGCAGCAGGTTGGGCAGCGCGCCCGCCTCCAGGGCGCCGCGCTCACCGGCCCTGCGCGGGATCCAGGCGATCCTGGCGCCCGACGCGGCGCTCAGCCGCACCAGGGCGGACAGGGCGCCGGGGACGGTGGCCAGCCGCTCGCCGGCGAGCACGATCGTGCCCTCGGCCAGCGAGCCCACCAGGTCGCCGATCGCGTCGGCCTCCCCGCCCGGCGCGGTGCGGATGAGCGTGGCGCCCATCTTCGCCAGGCCCGGCGCGGCGAACGGCGCGATCGCGGACACCTTGAGTCCCCGCTTCATCCACGCCTTACGCAGGCGCAGGAAGACGATGGGCGACTCCTCCTCGGGCTCGAACCCGACGAGCAGGACCGCGGGCGCGCTCTCCAGGTCGGCGTAGGAGATCTCGATGCCCTTGCCGGCGACCGCGTGGGCCAGGAAGCGTGCTTCCTCGGCTGAGTGCGGCCTGGCGCGGAAGTCGATGTCGTTGCCGCCGAGTGCGACCCTGGCGAACTTGGCGTAGGCGTAGGCGTCCTCGACCGTGACCCGGCCGCCGACCAGCACGCCGGCCCTGCCGCGGGCGGCGGCCAGGCCCTGGGCGGCAGCGCTGAGCGCCTCAGGCCAGGAGGCCGGCTCCAGCACGCCGTCCTCGTTGCGGACCAGCGGCGTCTTGAGCCGGTCGGGCTGCGTGGCGTAGGTGAACGCCCAGCGGCCCTTGTCGCAGTTCCACTCCTCGTTGACCTGAGGGTCGTTGCCCGCCAGGCGGCGGGTGACCCGGCCACGCCGGTGATCGGTGCGCAGGCTGCAGCCGGAGGCGCAGTGCTCGCACGCGCTGGGCGTGGACACCAGGTCGAACGGGCGGGCCCGGAACCGGTAGGCGGCGCCGGTCAGCGCGCCGACCGGGCAGATCTGCACCGTGTTGCCGGAGAAGTAGGACTGGAACGGGACCCCGTCGGCCACGCCCACCTGCTCCTTGGCGCCGCGCTCGAAGAACTCGATGAACGGGTCACCGGCGATCTGGTCGGAGAAGCGGATGCAGCGCGCGCACTGCACGCAGCGCTCGCGGTCGAGCAGCACCTGCGTCGACAGGGGCAGCGGCTTGGGGAAGGTGCGCTTCTGCTCCTGGAACCTCGACTCGCCCTGTCCGTTGGACATGGCCTGGTTCTGCAGGGGGCACTCGCCGCCCTTGTCGCAGACCGGGCAGTCCAGCGGGTGGTTGAGCAGCAGGAACTCCATCGCCGCGCGCTGCGCCTTCTCGGCGACCGGCGAGGTGAGCTGGGTCTGCACCACCATGCCCTCGGCGACCTCGATCGCGCAGGACGGCTGCGGCTTGGGGAAGCCGCGGCCGTTGCCGGCGTCGGGGATGTCGACGAGGCACTGGCGGCAGTTGGCCGCCGGGTCGAGCAGCGGGTGGTCGCAGAACCTGGGGATCTGGATGCCGAGCAGCTCGGCCGCCCTGATGATCAGAGTGCCCTTGGGGACGCTGACCTGGAACCCGTCGATCGTCAGGGTCACCAGGCTGGTCTCTACAGCGGTCGTCGTCACTGGTCACCCCACAGAGTGGACTTCTTCGCGTCGAACGGGCAGCCGCCGATCTCGAAGTGCTTGAGGTATTCGGCGCGGAAGTACTTCACCGAGGAGTGGATCGGGCTGGTCGCGCCGTCACCGAGGGCGCAGAACGAGCGGCCCAGGATGTTGTCCGCGATGTCGGTGATCGTGGACAGGTCGTCCTCGGTGCCCTGGCCGGCCTCCAGGCGCTTGAGCACCTGCTTGAGCCAGTAGGTGCCCTCACGGCAGGGCGTGCACTTGCCGCACGACTCGTGGGCGTAGAACTCCGTCCAGCGCAGCACCGTGCGGACCACGCAGGTGGTCTCGTCGAAGATCTGCAGCGCGCGGGTGCCGAGCATGGAGCCCTTGGCGCCCACCGCCTCGAAGTCGAGCGGCACGTCCAGGTGCTCGTCGGTGAAGATCGGGGTGGACGAGCCGCCGGGGGTCCAGAACTTGATCTGGTGTCCCGCGCGGACCCCGCCCGCCATGTCGAGCAGCTCCCGGAGCGTGATCCCGAGCGGCGCCTCGTACTGGCCGGGCCTGGTGACGTGGCCGCTCAGCGAGAAGATGCCGAAGCCCTTGGACTTCTCGGTGCCCATCCCGGCGAACCAGTCGGCGCCGTTGGCGATGATGCTGGGAACACTGGCCACAGATTCCACGTTGTTCACAACAGTAGGCGAGGCGTACAGGCCCGCCACGGCCGGGAACGGGGGCTTGAGCCGCGGTTGACCTCTGAAGCCCTCCAGCGAGTCGAGCAGCGCCGTCTCCTCGCCGCAGATGTACGCGCCGGCGCCGCTGTGCACGACGAGCTCCAGGTCGTAGCCGGAGCCGAAGACGTCGGTGCCCAGATAGCCCTTCTCGTACGCCTCCCGCACGGCCGCGTGCAGCCGCCGGATGACGTGCAGCACCTCGCCGCGTACGTAGATGAAGGCGTGGTTGGCCCGGATGGCGAAGGCCGTGATGATGACGCCCTCGATCAGCGAGTGCGGGTTGGCCATCATGAGCGGGATGTCCTTGCAGGTGCCCGGCTCCGACTCGTCGGCGTTGACCACGAGGTAGTGCGGCTTGCCGTCGCCCTGGGGGATGAATCCCCACTTCATGCCGGTGGGGAAGCCCGCGCCGCCGCGGCCGCGCAGACCCGAGTCCTTGACGGCCTGGATGACGGCGTCCGGGTCCATGCCCAGCGCCTTCCTGGCCGCCTCGTAGGGCCCGTAGCCGTCGAGGGTGAAGGAGTTGGGCTGGTCCCAGTTAGCGGTCAGGACCGGGGTGAGAGTGGTGGTCATGCCTCCGGGGCCTTCCATCCGTTGGCCTTGGCGACCTTGAGGCCCTCCAGCGAGGGCCCGGCCGCCGAGGGGCCGTCGCCCGCCAGTTCGTCGGGCAGGCCGGCGAGCACGCGCGAGGCATCCTTGAACGAGCAGAGCTTCTTCGGGCCGCGCGTGGGCAGCACGTCCTTGCCGTCACGCAGGTCGTCGACGAGCTGCTTGGCCGAGTCGGGCGTCTGGTTGTCGAAGAACTCCCAGTTGACCATCATGACCGGGGCGAAGTCGCAGGCCGCGTTGCACTCCAGGCGCTCCAGCGAGATCTTGCCGTCGGAGGTGGTCTCCTCGTGGCCGACCCCGACGTGCTCGGAGAGCTGCTCCCAGATCTCGTCGCCGCCCATGACGGCGCAGAGCGCGTTGATGCAGACGCCGACGTGATAGTCGCCGGCCGGCCTGCGCTTGTACATGGTGTAGAAGGTCGACACGCCGACGACCTCCGCCTTGCTCAGGCCGAGCATCTGCGCGCAGAATTCCTGCCCGTCGTCGGAGACGTAGCCGTCCTCCGACTGCACCAGGTGCAGCAGCGGCAGCAGCGCCGACCGCGTCTTCGGGTAGCGGCCGATGATCTCCTTGGCGTCCCGTTCGAGACGCTCACGGACTTCCGGTGCGTAGGTCACCGGTCCACACCTCCCATGACGGGGTCGATAGATGCCACCGCGGCGATCACGTCGGCGACCTGGCCGCCCTCCGCCATGGCGGGGAAGCCCTGCAGGTTCGTGAATGACGGCTCGCGGAAGTGGACGCGGTAGGGCCGGGTGCCGCCGTCGCTGACGATGTGCGCGCCGAGCTCGCCCTTGGGCGACTCGATCGGCACGTAGACCTGGCCGGCCGGCACCCTGAAGCCCTCGGTCACCAGCTTGAAGTGGTGGATGAGGGCCTCCATCGAGCTGCCCATGATGTGCGCGATGTGGTCGGGAGAGTTGCCGAAGCCGTCAGGGCCGAGCGCGAGCTGCGCGGGCCAGCCGATCTTCTTGTCCTCGATCATCACCGGGTCGCCCTTGAGCGGACCGGCGATGCGGTCCAGCGCCTGCTCGATGATCTTCAGGGACTCTTCCATCTCCCTCATGCGCACCAGGTAGCGGGAGAAGACGTCGCTGCCGCGCTCGGTCGCCACCTCGAACTCGTAGTTCTCGTAGCCGCAGTAGGGCTGCGACTTGCGCAGGTCCCACGGCAGGCCCGCGGCCCGCAGGATCGGCCCGGTGATGCCGAGCGCCATGCAGCCGGTCAGGTCGAGGTAGGCGACGTCCTTGGTGCGGCGCAGGTACACGGGGTTCTCGTCGAGGAGCTTGCGGATGTCCTTGATCCGCTTGGGCATCTCCTTGAGGAACTCGCCGACCTTGTCGACCGTGCCCGCGGGCAGGTCGACGCTCACGCCGCCCGGCCGCACGTAGGCGTGGTTCATGCGCAGGCCGGTGATGTACTCGAACAGGTCCATGATCAGCTCGCGGTCGCGGTAGCCGAACAGGAACGGCGTGGTCGCGCCCAGCTCCATGCCGAACGTGCCCATCGCCACCAGGTGCGAGGCGATCCGGTTGAGCTCCATCATCATCACGCGGATGGCCTGCGCCCGGTCGGGCACCCGGTCCTCGATGCCGAGCAGCTTCTCGACGCCGAGGCAGTAGGCCGTCTCGTTGAAGATCGGCGACAGGTAGTCCATGCGAGTGACGAACGTGGTCCCCTGGGTCCACGTCCGGTACTCCATGTTCTTCTCGATGCCGGTGTGCAGGTAGCCGATGACGCTGCGCGCCTCGGTGACCGTCTCACCGTCGAGGGTCAGGACCAGCCGCAGCACGCCGTGCGTGGACGGGTGCTGCGGGCCCATGTTCACGACCAGGCGCTCGTCGTCGGAGTCGCGGACCCCGTTGACGACCTCGTCCCAGTCGGCGCCGGTGACCGAGTAGACCTTGCCCTCGGTCGCCTCGTCGTAGGCGGTGCTCATGTGTGATCCTCGCTTCGCTCGTCAACGCTCAGCTCGACATGCTCACTCACGCGTAGGACCTCCTCTGGTCCGGTGAGGGAACCGTCGCGCCGCGGTACTCCACCGGGATGCCGCCCAGCGGGTAGTCCTTGCGCTGCGGGTGGCCGTCCCAGTCGTCCGGCATCATGATCCGGGTCAGCCCCGGATGGCCGTCGTAGACGATCCCGAAGAAGTCGAACGCCTCCCGCTCGTGCCAGTCGTGGCCCGGGTAGACGCCGACGGTCGACGGGATGTGCGGGTCGGCGTCGGGGCAGCTCGCCTCGACGCGCACGCGCCGGTTGTGGGTGATGGAGCACAGGTGGATGACCGAGTGCAGCTCCTCACCCGTCAGGTGCGGGTAGTGGACGCCGGTGACGCCGAGCGAGAGCTCGAAGCGCAGCGCGGGGTCGTCACGCAGCTTCTGGCAGACCTCCACCAGCCGCTCGCGCCTGACGTGCAGGGTGAGCTCGCCCCGGTCCACGACCACGCGCTCGATGGCGTCGTCGAGGCCGAGAAGGTCCACGATCTCGTCGAAGTAGCCGCCGTACGGGCGCGGGGTGGACAGCTGCGGCGCCCGGCGGACCACGAGGCCGCCGTAGCCGGAGGTGTCGCCGGAGTCCTGGACCCCGAACATGCCCTGCCGGGCGACGGGCGGCTCGGCGGGGGTCAGCGCGACGTCGGGGACCTCGGCGCCGTCGGGGACCTCGGGGAGGTTGTCTGGGGAGGTCACTTTGCGGCCCCTTGGTCGATCAGCGGCAGCGTGCGCAGCGCCTGCAGCTCGAGCTCCTCGATCTGCTTGGCCCGGTGCGCGCCGAACTTCATGTTCTGGATCTTGTCGTGTAGCTTGACGATCGAGTCGATCAGCATCTCCGGCCGCGGCGGGCAGCCGGGCAGATAGATGTCCACCGGCACGATGTGGTCGACGCCCTGCACGATCGCGTAGTTGTTGAACATGCCGCCACTGGAGGCGCACACGCCCATGGAGATGACCCACTTGGGCTCGGCCATCTGGTCGTAGATCTGCCGCAGGACGGGAGCCATCTTCTGCGACACGCGGCCGGCGACGATCATCAGGTCGGCCTGGCGGGGAGACGCCGAAGCGCGCTCCATGCCGAAGCGCGCCAGGTCGTAGTGGGGGCCACCGGTGGCCATGAGCTCGATGGCGCAACAGGCGAGCCCGAACGTGGCCGGCCATACGGAGTTCTTGCGCGCCCAGCCCGCGGCCTGCTCGACCGTGCTGAGGATGAACCCGCTGGGGAGTTTCTCTTCAAGTCCCATTTTCAGTCCCAGTCCAGACCCTTGCGGCGCCACACGTAGGCGTAGGCGACGAGCACGGTGACGATGAACAGCAGCATCTCGACGAGCGCGAACACCCCGAGACCCGAGGAGAGCACGCTGCCCGCGTCGTTTCTGAGCGGCGCGAAGGAGACCGCCCACGGGTAAAGGAAGATGATCTCGATGTCGAAGACGATGAAGAGCATCGCCGTGATCATGTATTTGAGCGGGAACCGTCCGCCACCGACAGGCTGGGGCGTCGGCTCGATGCCGCATTCGTAGGCGTCAAGCTTGGCGCGGTTCCAGCGCTTGGGACCGGTGAAGGGGGCGATGGCGACCGAGAAGATCGCGAAGCCCCCCGCGAGAACGGCGAGCACCAGGATGGGCACGTAAAGGTCCATCGCTACGCCTCCTCTGGAGTCGCCACGCGCGCGGGCGCGCAGCCTGATCTATGTGTTTGCCGGGTGGGTCTGGGATTCATGCTCGTGGCGCGACCTTCGAGAGTGCGTTGATGATCTTGTCCGACGCATCGCCTCGCCGGTCGGTGAGATTACCAAGGAGTTTGAGCGCAAAGCGCATCAGCCTCGGATGGGGCAGGCCATGCCTGGTGCCGAAGCTCATCACACCCGGCTTCCCGATTGCCTCTACGAACAACCTGCCCAAAGTGAAATATCCGCCGTAGGCGTCCTTCAGGGTCTGAGGATAGGTCCGCAGGATCCGTTCCCGCTGCGCGGGCGTGGTGCCCTTGAGGGCCTTGGCGACGACCTCGGCCGCGATCTCACCGGTTTCCAGGGCGTAGGCGATGCCTTCGCCGTTGAAGGGGTTGATCGAGCCGCCCGAGTCGCCGGCGAGCAGGAGGCCGCGCGTGTAGTGCGGCTGCCGGTTGAAGGCCATCGGGAGCGCGGCGCCGCGGATGGGCGCGGTCATGTTCTCCTCGGTGAAGCCCCACTCGGCGGGCATCGACTTGCACCATCGCTTCAGCAGGTCGCGGTAGTCGATGTTCTTGAAGTGGGCGCTGGTGTTGAGCAGGCCGAGCCCCACGTTGGCGGTGCCGTCGCCGAGGCCGAACACCCAGCCGTAGCCGGGCAGCAGCGTCTCCTCGTCCCACAGCTCCAGCCAGGTCTCGAGGTAGTCGTCGTCGTGGCGCGGGCTCTCGAAGTAGGTGCGCACGGCCACGCCCATCGGCCGGTCCTCACGCTTGTGCAGGCCCATGCCGAGGGCGAGCCGGGTGCTGTTGCCGTCGGCGGCGACCACCAGTCGGCTGCGGTAGGTGGTGCCGTCCTTGGTGGTCACGCCCACGATGTGGCCGCTGCGGCCGTCGAGGACCGGGCCGACGACGGTGACGCCCTCCATCAAGCGGGCGCCGGCCTTCACCGCGTTGGCGGCGACGATCTGGTCGAAGTCCATGCGGGTGCGTACGAGACCGAAGTCGGGGAAGCGCTCCAGCTTGGGCCAGTCGAGCTCGAAGCGCAGGCCGCCGCCGACCACTCGCAGACCCTTGTTGCGGACCCAGCCCGGCGCGTCGATGTCCACGCCCATGTTGATCAGCTGCTTGACCGCTCGCGGAGTCAGGCCGTCGCCGCAGACCTTCTCCCGGGGGAACCGGGTCTTCTCGAGCACCAGCACGTCCAGCCCGGCCCGTGCGAGGTAGAAAGCCGTCGCGGACCCGGCGGGGCCGGCGCCGACGACGATGACGTCGGCGTCAACGGTGCTCATGGTCGCGTCCGCTTCACCGCTCGTCGGCTCCTACGTCGCTCTGTCGCGGCGAGCTCCTGCGCTTGGAGGAGGGCTGCTGGCACGGTCACTGGACTGTCCTGTCCTACACGCTCGAAGGCCTCGGGGTGTTTCGCCTTCGTTCCTTTGTGAACCCCTTCACAAACTTGTCGGCCCGCAGTCTAACCCTTTTCCTGGACAAAGTGGCAGCCGGGGGGCCGTCAGCCCCTAGTAGATCATGTCCGCCCTCACTCCTTCGAGATCGGCGGCTTGAAGGCCCGGTGCATCGCCACGATGCCCATGCTCAGGTTGCGCCACGCGACCCGGTGCCAGCCGGCGTCGTGGATCCTGCCCGCCAGCGTCGCCTGGTCCGGCCAGTCCCTGATCGACTCCGCCAGATACTCGTAGGAGTCGTCGTTGCTGCCGAAGACCCCTGCCACCTTCGGCAGCAGCCTCATCAGGTATTCGCGGTAGATCAGATCGAAAGCGTCGACCGTCACGTGGGAGAACTCCAGGATCACCAGCCGCCCGCCCGGCCTGGTCACCCTGAGCATCTCGCGCAGCGCCTGGCCGGTGTCGTGCACGTTGCGCAGCGCCACCGAGATGGTGACCGCGTCGAAGACGTCGTCGGCGAACGGCAGCCGCAGCGCGTCGCCCGCGATGAACGGCACTCCCTCACCCGTCAACGCGTTGCGGCCGTGACGCCGCACCCCCGTGCGCAGCATGCCGAGCGAGAAGTCCGAGGCGATCGCCCTGGCGCCCAGCGCAGTGAACGAGTCGGTGGAGGTGCCGGTGCCCGCGCCCAGGTCGAGGACGACCTCGCCGGGCCCCGCGTCGACGGCCGCGGCCACCGCCTTGCGCCACAGCCGGACCTGCCCGAGGGAGATCACATCGTTGACCAGATCGTAACGCCGGGCGGTGCGATCGAACATCGCGGCGACCTCGTCCGGCTGCTTGTCCAACTGAGCGCGCGTCATGCCCCAAGCCTACGGCTATCCTGAACAATCGACGGAAAGTAGCCGCGCCACTACTTAGCGTCTGCTAAGAATTGGCAAATGCTTGCCCGAGTCGCCCTTGCGGCGATCATCGCAGCGGCCCCCACCGCACACACCCGCGTGGTCTCGGCCGACCCGGTCGACAGCACCCCTCACGTGCTCGACGGCATCGTCAACGCCATCGCCCTGGTCGGCGGCACCGTCGTGGTGGGCGGCTCGTTCACCGCCGTCGCCGACTCGTCGAGGACGACCACCTATTCGCGCGCCAACCTGTTCGCGTACGACCTGGCGACCGGGCGGGTGCTGCCCCGCTTCTCCCCCGACGTGGACGGCACCGTGCACAGCCTCGCCTCCGGCGAGGGCGGCACTGTTTACGTCGGCGGCGACTTCCACACCGTCGACGGCGCCCCGACCCGGTCGCTGGCGCGCCTCAGCCTGTCCAGCGGGCGACCGGTGCGCTCGTTCGCGCCACGCATCTCTGGCGGCGCGGTCACCACGCTGGCCAGACGCGGCTCCGACCTCTACGCCGGCGGCGACTTCACCAGGCCGCGCACCGCGCTGGCGGCGCTGGACGCCACCACCGGCCGCCCGGACCCGGGCTTCACGATCACTCCGGGTAAAGCGCTGACCAGGAAGGTAAAGGTGCACGCGATCGCCGCCACGGCGGACCGGCTCGCGGTCGACGGCAGTTTCACCACGCTCGACGGGCAGTCCAGGCCACAGCTCGGGCTGGTCGACATCGGCGGCCCCACGGCGAAGCTCGCCGCCTGGCGGACCGAGGCCTACCTGCCCGCGTGCATGGACACCTTCCCCTCGTACGTGCGCGGCCTGGACTTCGCGCCCGACGGCCGCTACTTCGTGGTCGTCACCACCGGCGGCCCGCGGCGCGGGATGTGCGACAGCGCGGCCCGGTTCGAGACCTACGCCAACAGCCAGAGCATCAGGCCGACCTGGATCAACAGGACAGGCGGCGACTCCCTGTACGCGGTGTCGGTGACGGGGAGCGCGGTCTACGTCGGCGGCCACCAGCGCTGGCTGGACAACCCGCTGGGCCACGACTCCGCCGGTGCCGGGGCGGTGCCGCGCGAGGGCATCGGAGCCATTCATCCACGCACGGGAAAAGCCCTGAGTTGGAATCCCGGCCGGGAGCGCGGGATCGGCGTGAAGGCTTTTCTGGCGCACAGCGGAGGACTACTTGTCGGTAGCGACACAACCCGACTCGGACGGGAGTACCATGCCCGGATTGGCATGTTCCCTCTGCCCTAGTCGTCCTGCGGCTTCGGACGGTCGACCCTGTCGCTGATGCGCGCGCTCATGGCGTCGCGCTGCTTGGACAGCAAGACATAGCTGGCAATGCCGCTGATCACGAATGAAAACAGGATCAGCAGCAGAGGGTGTGACAGGCCAAGCAGCCACAGCACACCCAGAGTCACGAGAAACAGGCCGATCCGCGACGCGGTGTAAACGAGAACGGGACGCACAGGTCGAGATTACTCGGCCGGGACAGCGGTCGCTCTTCGCATCGGACACGAGCGCTGCTACTGTGCCCAGTAAGGGTGTTTCGTAAAGAAACACCCACGAGAGCCCCAAAGAGGCTCTATCATATAACAATCGGGCAGTCAGCTGATAACAACCCGTGATCTTTGTAGAAAACCACGGATAAATCAGGCTTCGCTCGACACACTGGTTACCTGTCCGCCCGCTGGCAGGAAGCGGGATGCGAGGGGGAGAGATTGGTGGAGAGTAGCAGCGAGCGTCTGCTGACCCCTGGAGAGGTTGCCGCCCTCTTCCGGGTAGACCCAAAGACGGTTACGCGCTGGGCTGCGGCAGGCCGCATCAGCAGTATCCGCACCCCCGGAGGGCACCGGCGCTTCCGCGAATCGGAAGTGCACGCCCTTCTTCGAGGCGAGGACGTTCTTACGGCCGACAGGCCGGCAGGTGAGTCCCCGCGCGTTTGA
Organism: Nonomuraea sp. LPB2021202275-12-8; assembly: GCF_037044575.1. Lineage (NCBI taxonomy): Bacteria > Bacillati > Actinomycetota > Actinomycetes > Streptosporangiales > Streptosporangiaceae > Nonomuraea > Nonomuraea sp. LPB2021202275-12-8. Next base: position 137,607 of record NZ_JBAHWD010000014.1, read on the forward strand.
CGTACCGTCCAGTCGGTGATCCTGCGAGTCAGGATCACCGAGACGGAACCTCTGTCCGCGTGCTCGCCGACCCATTCCGTACGGCGAGCGCGGGAAGGCGTCAACCACCGACCGTGGCTGGCGCCTGGTCAGTTGGCCGCTGCCCCTCGCCGGTCCCGCCTGCCCCCCCCGCTGCCCCTCGCCAGCCCCCTCGGCCCGCGTGAGACCTCAGCCGCCGTCCTGGTCGGACTTGTACGCCAGGAACTCCCGCTCCAGGTCGTCGTTCTCCTCCGCCCAGCGGCGCCGGCGATCTGCCGCCTCCTCCTCGGTCAGCGACTCCGGCAGCCACCGCTCGTAGTCCGGATCCCCCGGCTCGACCTCGACGTACGCGTTCCCGATCAGGCGCCCGTCTTCGCTGGCCAGGCTCTGCGGCACGCGCAGGGTCCCGTCAGCGAGGCGGATGACGTACATTGCCGATCACCTAGATTCCGTAGCGCCGATTGAAGAACAGCATGACGTCGAGCGCCATCCGCGTGTTGCCGCCGAGCATGTCGACCAGGGCCGGCCGCTGGCGCGAGGCGATCGCGGCGAAGGCGTCGGCGAAGAACTCCTTGCGCCCCAGACCGCCGCCCTGACGGTGGAAGGACGACGCCAGCAGCGGCGTGAGCTCCTCGAAGAGCGCCACGAACTCCGGCGTGTCCGACACCCAGACGCCGAAGGCCGCGTCGATGTCGTCGATGGCGTGCCCCACCTCGTGCATCATCACGTCAGGCGTCGGCGAGGGACGGTCGCCCACCACGATCTTGCGATCCCCGTAGGCTCCCGCGCAGATGTCCCATGAGGCCCGGCCCGACGGCAGTGGCGCGCCACGCAGGTAACCCATGTCGTCCAGGTCCGGCACCCCGCCGGGCCCCACGTAGATGCCTTCGAGCCCGGCGGCGAGCTGCTCCTTGATCCGGTCGGGCAGCCTGGCCAGGCTCTCCACCGCCCGGACGACGTCCACCGGCGGCCGGCCTCTCCTGGCGTCCCATTGCCGGTGCAGGATCGTCTCCAGCTTTCCGCAGTGTCGCAGCCCGTCGCCCTGAGGAGGGACGTCGGGACGGTTCGGCTGCGCCCTGGGTAAGGAGTCGTCGAGCTCGAAGTCCTGCCAGGTATAGCGGGGCCGCTCCACCACGGCGGCGGACAGGCGCTCGCCCTGCTCCCACCGGCGCTCGCCGCCCTCCCACCGGTGGCGGTTCTGCCCGCGCGCGGCACTCCGGCTCTCGGCCTGCGATTCCCGCCGCCCCGGCTCCGGCCGGTCCTGGTCGCGGGCTCCGTACTCGCTGCGGGATCCGTACCCGCTCAGCAGGCCGCGGCGGGCTCTGCCGCCCGGCTCCTCGCGCCCGCTCAGGCGACGATCGCGGTCCATCGGCTCCTCTCCACCGGGCAGGTCTCTCGCACCGGCGCCCTTCCTGCCGGACCGGCGGTCGCGAGGGCTGGTCCAGAAGGAACGGTCCGCGTCGGGCGCCTCCGTGCGGCGCGAGAAGAGGTACGACCCGCGCCGCCACCAGCGTCCCCGCCGATGGCGTCCCTTGTCGTTGGAGAAAGCCATCGCACCTCTCACCACCCCATGGCGCTCACCACACCAGCCAAGCCGGGGCAGACTGCGCCGAATCGTGTTCCACGGTACGACGCGGATCTTCCCTAGTCACCCAGAATGGGACATCAAGGTGGCACGATCACGCTGATGATGGCTTACAGTTCGGGCATGGCAGGTGTCATTGTCGGCCTGGCTCTGCTGGCCTTCTGGCTGTTCTCGTTGTTCGACGTCATCACCACCCCCGAGGAAGAGGTCAGACACTCACCAAAAGCTGTCTGGTTGATCATCGTCGCGGCTCTGCCCCTGATAGGCGGGCTGTTCTGGATGCTGCGCGGCCGCCCCCAGGTGGCGCGCGAAAACTGGCCCACCCCGCCGCGAACCGGCGGCGCCGCCGCCCCCAAAGGACCGGACGACGACCCCGACTTCCTCCGCGACCTTGAGCGCCGCATGCGCGGGGACGAGTGAGGCCCCTCTCGGTAAACCCCTCATGAGGGCTTTACCGGCACCTTTTGCCTAATTTTTTAACCGGCCACGAACAGCACGGGCGCCACCCATCAGGGTGACGCCCGATCGTTTTCCCGGCTGAGGACCTACAGGTCACGCGTAGCTGTGCAGGCCCGAGATGAAGATGTTCACGCCGAAGAGGTTGAACAGCAGGCAGGCGAAGGCCACGAGCTGCACGATCGTGGAGGCTCGGCCTCGCCAGCCCGCCGTGACGCGAGCGTGCAGGTAGGCGGCGTAGCCGACCCAGGTGATGAAGGACCAGACCTCCTTGGGGTCCCAGCCCCAGTAGCGGCCCCAGGCCCGGTCCGCCCAAAGCGCGCCCGCGATGACGGCGAACGTCCACAGCGGGAAGGCCAGGACGATCGCGCGGTGGGCCACCTTCTCCAGCTCGGCCCTGCTCGGCAGGCGTGACGGGCCGTCGCTACGGACGAGATAGAGGACGCCCGCCACTCCGGCCAGGATGAACAGGCCGCTGGCCAGGATCGCCGCGGTGACGTGGATGGCGATCCAGTAGGAGTTGAGCGCGGGGACGACGGGACCCGCCGCGGTGTAGAACACCTTGGCCGCGAGACCGAGCCCGAGGGCGGCCGCGATCATGACGAAGGCGCCGAGGAAGCGCACCTGGTGCCGGAGCAGCGTGAGCAGGAAGGCGGTCACCGCGGCGAAGCAGATGCCCACCACGAACTCGTACATGTTGCCCCACGGCCACCGGTCCACGGCCAGGCCGCGGGTGGCGATGGCGCCGAGGTTGGCCGCCCAGCCGAGCCAGGCCAGCGCCAGGCCAACCTGACCGCTCCGGAGCGCCCACCTCGGCGCCGGGACGGCCTGATCCACCGGGGCGACCTCGTCCACCCCCGTGCCGTCCTGCGCGCCGGCCCCGGCCCCCACGGCCGCCGGGGTCCTGGCACGCCTGCGGACGACCTGATCGGAGCCGGCCCGGCCGAACGCGAGCTCCAGGGCGAACCCCACCATGGCGAACAGGTAGAGCAGCACCGCGGCGACCACGAACAGGTCACTCAGCTCGGCGAGTTGTTCAGCGGACATCCTTTTCTCCTGCTGCTGCTAGAACCTTGACGATGTCGTCGAACTCCTCCGCGAAACCCGCCGCGGAGCCTTCGGTGCGGGTCAGACCGCCCACTTCGACCGTGCCGTCCGTGATCCGCACCCACACCCGGCGGCGGCGGATCATCAGCGAGAGCGCGATGGAGACGGTGGCCAGGGCGGCCGCGAGCAGGGCGGGAAGCCGGCCGGGATCGTAGGCGATCTGGAGCGTGATCCACTCCCTGACCTCGACGAACTCCAGCCTGCCCGCGCCTTCGGGCAGGTCGAGCCGCTCGCCCGCTGCGAGCGGCTCGGGCACGGCCTTGCCCATGACCAGCGGCTTGAGCTTGCTCATCACCTCGGGCGGCGCGAGCTCGTAGACGGACTGCGGCCGCCCGGAGCGCACCCCGAGGTCGCCGGTGAACGCCCCCAGCACCTGCACCTCGGGCTGGATCGCCCCCGGGAAGGCCGAGGCGAAGGTGCCGTCGGTCAGCGGCACGCTGGTGGGCAGGAACCTCAGCAGGAATCCGAGCTGCGACGGCTGCGCGTCGGGGACCTTGACCACGCACCCCGAGGTGAGCGAGGGCTTGTCCTCGATCAGGCACGGCACCGGCCCCTCGAAGGCGACCTGCCCCTTGCCGTCGGTGACCCGGAAGACGGGGGCGTAGCCGTGGCCGATGAGATAGGTCTGCGTACCGTCGATCTCCAGCGGCTCGTTGACCTTGAGCTCGTAGTCGCGCTCGGGCGCCCCCGGGGAGTCGTTGACCTTCAGGTGGGCGGAGTAGTCGAGCTCCTGCCCCTTCTTGTCGCCCTCGACCTGGTAGGTGGCCTTGAAGTCGGTCAGCTGGAAGGTGAACGGCTCCAGCGATTCGGCCGCCACCTGCCGGCCGGGGATGAACCGGTCGTAGGCGGCCACGGTGTTGGCGAACCCGTCGCCCTCGGCCACCAGCACGTTGCCGCGGTAGCCGTACAGGGATCCGAAGCCGACGGCGACCAGCAGGCCCAGCAGGGAGACGTGGAAGAGCAGGTTGCCGGTCTCGCGCAGGTAGCCCTTCTCGGCGGCCACCCAGCCGTCGCCCTTCTGGACGCGGAAGCGCAGCCTGCGCAGCCGCCGGGTGGCTTCCTCGACCGTCAGGTCGCCGTCGAATCGGGCCGAGTGCGGCAGCCGCGAGAGGTTGCGCGGCGCGGCGGGCGGCTTGCGGCGCAGCTCGCGCAGGTAGGTGGCGGTGCGCGGGATGATGCAGCCGATCAGCGAGGCGAACAGCAGCAGGTAGATGGCCGCGAACCAGACGGAGGTGAAGACGTCGAACAGCTGGAACCGGTCGTACCACTCGGCCAGCGCCGGGCTGTTCTGGTAGACGGCCGCGACCTTGTCCGGCTCGACGCTCCGCTGCGGCAGCAGAGAGCCGGGGATGCTCGCCAGCGCGAACAGGAACAGCAGGATCAGCGCCGTCTTCATCGAGGTGAGCGTGCGCCACGCCCACCGCAGCCAGCCCGTGAGGCCGATGCCGGGGTGCTTGGGCGTCTGCTCCCTCTCCAGCTCGTCGACGCTCATCAGATCACCGGCCTGAAGGCGCCGATCAGGCTCTGCATGGTCGCGATCATCTCTCCCCAGAGGCCGGTCACCAGTGCCACCCCGACGGCCACCATCATGCCGCCGCCGATCCTGGTGATCAGCCGGGAATGCCTGCGGATGGCGCGGAAGGTACGCAGCGCCTTGCTGTAGGCCAGCGCGGCGGCCACGAAAGGCAGCCCGAGGCCGAGCGCGTAGGCGACGGCGAGCAGCGCGCCCCGCGAGGCGCTCCCTTCGTTGAGCCCGAGGGTGAGCACCACGGCCAGGGTGGGGCCGATGCACGGCGTCCAGCCGAGCCCGAACACCACGCCGAGCAGCGGCGCGCCGGCCAGCCCCGCGGAGGGCATCTTGTGGATCCGCACGTCGCGCATCAGCCCCGGGATCACCCCGAGGAAGGCCAGCCCGAGCAGGATCGTCAGCACGCCGAGCACCCGCGTGATGATGTCGGCGTTGACCAGCACGAGCTGGCCCAGTCCGCCGAACAGGGCGCCGCTGACCACGAACACCGCCGCGAACCCGGCCACGAACAGCGTCGTGCCGAGCACCAGCCGCCCCCGCTTGGGGTCGGCGCTCATGCCCGTCACATACGACAGGTAGCCCGGCACCAGCGGCAGCACGCAGGGCGACAGGAACGACACGAGCCCGGCCAGCACCGCGATCGGGACGGCGAGCAGCAGCGAGCCGGAGGCCACGATCTCATTCATCGCGCACCTTGGTCACCGCGTTCATCAGGTCGGTGTACTTGACCGCGCCGAGTGCCCTGGCGGCGACCCTGCCCTGCTCGTCGATGATCAGCGTGGACGGGATGGCCGCGGGCGGCACGGTGCCCTGGAAGGCCAGCGCGACCTTGCCGGGCTGGTCGAAGATGCTCGGGTAACCGGTCTGCTCGGTGCGCTCGAACGCCAGCGCGTCGGCCTTGCGGTCCTTGAAGTCGACGCCGATGAACTCCACGCCGGAGCCCTTGGTCTTGGCCGCGACCTCCTTGAGGACCGGCGCCTCGGCCCGGCACGGCCCGCACCAGGAGGCCCAGAAGTTGATCACGACGACCTTGCCCTTGTGGGCGGCGAGTGAGGCGGTGCCGTCTTCGAGAGTCGGTCCCCCGATCGCGGGAGCCGCCTTGCGATCGGCCGCCGCGAACACCTGCATCTTCCCGTCGCCCGCGACGAAGCGCGTGTCGCCTGCCTGCGGCTGGCCGCTCTGGTTTCCCGCGCATCCGGCGACCAGCACGGTCAGGAGGGCAAGGAAGATTGACTTCGCGCGCACGGAGGAAGATCTCCTTGTACTACAGCCGGTAGAGCTTGCAACTCTACCGGCGAGGTCAGGCACCCGGGACGCTGGGGCCCCTCTCCAGCGATCCCGCCGGCTCGCTGTAGCCGACGCTGACAAGCCGGTCGCCGTCGAAGGTGAGCGTGGTGAGGCTGGCCAGCCCGCACTGCCTGCGCCTCGGGTCGTGCCAGAGCCTGCGCCGCCCTTCCGCCGCCATCCTGATCGCCCAGATCGGGAGCTGGTGGCTGACGAGCACAGCCTCGTGGCCGCGCACGGCCTCCCTGGCGTCCTCGATCACCGAACGCATCCGCGCGACGATCACCGGATAGGGCTCGCCCCAGGAAGGTCGCATCGGATTCCAGAAGTAGCGGTAGTTGCGCGGGCTGCGCAGGATCCGCAGGCCCGTCCCGACCGTCCGCCCCTCCAGCAGGTTGCCCGCCTCCAGCAGCCGGTCGTCGGTGACGATGTCGAGGCCCAGCGTGGCGGCGACCGGGGTCGCCGTCTCCTGGGCGCGCTCCAGCGGCGAACTGTAGACGGCGGCGATGTCGCGTCCGGCCACGGCCTTGGCGACGGTCTTGGCCATCAGCTGGCCGTTGTCGGAAAGGTGGTAGCCGGGCAGCCTGCCGTAGAGGATGCCACTGGGATTGTGCACCTCACCGTGGCGCAAAAGGTGAACGACGGTGGTTTCAGCCATGGTGAGGCACAGCCTATCCGCTCCGATACCGCTGCCCGCCAGGCCCGGATCGGCCGATCGCCCGAGGAGTAAAGTCGAGCCGATCGGAAGGAGCCGCCCGATTGGACCCCAGGGCTCTCATCCTCGTCCTCGTCGCCGCCGTCGCCCACGCCTCGTGGAACCTGCTGAGCAAGAAGGCCGCCCAGGCCGACAGCCTGGTCTTCATCTGGCTGGTGGCCGCCGTGTCGGCGGTGATCTGGAGTCCGCTGTTCGCCGGGTTCCTGCTGGTGGCAAGGCCCCGGCTGTCATGGAGCGACCTGGCGGTGATCGGCGGCAGCACGGCGCTGCACCTGGCCTACTTCATGCTGCTGCAGCGCGGCTACGGCAAGGGCGACCTGTCAGTCGTCTATCCCGTCGCGCGGGGCACCGGGCCGATGCTGGCGAGTCTGGTCGCCGTGCTGTTCCTGGGCGAGCGTCCCACTGCGGCCGGCGTCGCGGGGATCGTCCTGGTCGGGGTGGGCGTGTTCCTGATGAGCGGCGGCAGCGGCCGGGGCGATCTGAAGGGGCTGGCGTTCGGGCTGGCGACGGGGCTGTTCATCGCGGGTTACACGGTGTGGGACTCGCGGGCGGTGGGCGTGTTCGCGGTGGCGCCGCTCATGCTTAACTATCTGGGCGAGGTGGGCCGCGCGCTGGTGCTCAGCCCTGCCGTGCTCGGCGGGCGGCGCAGAGGGCTCGTCCTGGCGACCTGGCGCGAGCACCGGGCCGGCATCGTGGGCGCGGCCGTGCTGACCTTCCTGTCCTACCTGCTGGTGCTGATCGCCTTCACGATGGCGCCGGTCAGCCTGGTGGCGCCGGCGCGGGAGATCAGCGTGCTGATCGCGGTCGTGCTCGGCGGCCGCCTGCTCGCCGAGCAGGGGTGGCGGCACCGGCTGCTGGCCGCGAGCGTCATCCTCGGCGGCGTCGTCGCGATCGCGCTCAGCTGAGCGCCCAGGCGTTCTCGTGGCTGCTGCTGGCCCGTACGAGCGCCTCGACCGTGGCCCTGATGGCGGGGCGGCGGGCCGCGTCGGTGCGCCAGAGGGCGTAGATGCGGCGGGTCTGCCTCGGCCGCAGCGGGACGAGACGCACGCCGTCCGGCACCGGGTCGCGGCCCAGCCGGGGCACGATCGCGCAGCCGAGCCCGGCCGCGACCAGGGCGAGCTGGGTCGGGTACTCGTCGGCCATGGAGGCGATCTCGGGCTCCAGCTCGGCGCTGCGCAGGGTGAAGACCAGCCAGTCGTGGCAGATGGTGCCGGGCGAGGAGCTGATCCACCGCGCACCGGTCATCGACGACAGCTCGATCTCCTTCATGCTCGCCAGCGGGTGGTCGACCGGGACGGCCACGTCGGCGATGTCGTCGAGCAGCGTCTTCCTCGACAGGCCCTCGGGCATGGCCATCGGCCGGTTGAGCCAGTCCTGCACCAGCACCAGGTCGAGCTCGCCGCGCGCCACCTCGCGCATCACCCGCTCGGGCTCGCGCTCGTAGAGCTGGATCCACAGGTCGGGGTGGCGCTGCTTGAGCTCGGCCAGCGCGGTGGGCATCAGCCCGCGGGCCGCCGTCGGGAACGCGCCCACCTGGAGCCGTCCCAGGACCTCGCCGCGCAGCGCCTCGAAGTCCGCCTCGGCGGTCTCGACCAGTGCCAGGATGCGCTCGGCGTGCTCGGCGAGCAGCCCGGCGGCGTCGGTCAGCCGGACGCCGCGCCCGTTGCGCTCGACGAGCCGGGCCCCGGTCTCCCGCTCCAGCTTGGCGATCTGCTGCGACACGGCGGACGGGGTGACCATGAGCGCTTCGGCGGCGGCCCCCACGGAGCCGTAGACGTGCACCGCGTGCAGGGCCTTGAGCCGGTTCAGGTCCAACATGTAAGCCAGCCTAAAGGGTTAAGCGTAGAAAGTCTCGCTTGTGGTCGACTCTGTAGCGATGGAAAATATATGCATGAGAAACATTAAGTCGAAGAAGCAGCCGTACCAGACCACTTCCTACCTGAAGGCCCTCGCCGAGCAGGCCCGCGAGCAGCGCAGCCGCAGCCGCGCCGCTTCGGCGTGAGGCCCCGCCACCTGGCCCTCGCCATCGGCCTCGCCGCCGTATGGGGTGTCAACTTCGTCGTCATGCAGGTGGGCCTGGAGCACTTCCCGCCCCTGCTGTACGCGGGTCTGAGGTTCACCCTGGCGGCGTTCCCCGCGCTGCTGCTCGTCGGGCGGCCGGGGGTGCCCTGGCGATGGGTCGTCGCGGTGGCGGCCACCATCGGAGTCGGCCAGTTCGGCCTGCTGCTCATCGGCATGCGTGCCGGTATGCCGGCCGGGCTGACCTCCCTGGTCCTGCAGATGCAGGTCCTTTTCACCATCCTGTTCGCGGTGACGCTGCTCGGTGAGCGGCTCACCGCCCGCCGCGTCGCCGGCCTGGCCGTCGCCTTCGGCGGCCTGGCCATCGTCGCCTTCGACTTCGGCCTGTCCGGCCCGCTGGGCGCCTTCGCCCTGTGCGTGGCCGCGGCCGCCGCCTGGGGCCTCGGCAACGTGGCGCAGCGCAGGGCCGCCCCGCCGGACTCGCTGCGCTTCATGGTCTGGGTCAGCGCCTTGTCCGCGCCCCCGCTCCTGCTGCTCTCCCTCCTGGTGGAGGGCGTCCCCAGCCTGGCCTCCCCCGCCGAGGGCTGGCTCTCACTGGCCTACGTCGCCTTCGTCTCGACGCTCGGCGGCTTCGGCGTCTGGGGCTTTCTCCTGCGCCGCTACGACGCCTCGACCGTAGCGCCGTACACGCTGCTGGTGCCCGTCTTCGGCATGTCCTCCGCCGCGCTGTTCACCGGCGAGCCCGTCTCCTGGCTCCGCGTCCTCGCGGCCGCCCTCATCGTGACCGGCGTCCTCTACGCGGGCGCCCGCACTCGCAGGACCGAGGCGCCCGCGCCCGCGCTCACCGGCTAGAGGACCGCCGCCGCCGCCTTCGCCGCGACGGGCAGCGCGTCAGCGACCCGGCCGAGCGCCTCCTCGTCGTGGGAGGCCGACAGGAACCACGCCTCGTAGGCCGACGGCGGAAGGTAGACGCCCTGGTCCAGCATGGCGTGGAAGAACGCCCTGTACGCCGCCGTGCTCTGCGTCTGCGCGTCGGCGAAATTCGTCACCTGGCGGTCGGTGAAGAAGATGGAGAACAGGCTGCCCGCCGTCTGCAGCCGGTGCGGCACCCCCGCCGCGCTCAGCGCCTCCGTCGCCGCCCCGGCGACCGCGCCCGCCGCCGCGTCGATCTTCGAGTACGCCTCCGCGTCGAGAGCGCGCAGCGTGGCCAGGCCCGCGGCGCAGGCCAGCGGATTCCCCGACAGGGTGCCCGCCTGGTAGACCGGCCCCTCCGGCGCGAGATGGGCCATCACGTCGGCCCGCCCGCCGAACGCCGCTGCCGGCAACCCGCCGCCCATGACCTTGCCGAACGTCAACAGGTCGGCGTCCACCGGATCCAGGCCGTACCAGCCGGACGGCGAGACGCGGAAGCCCGTGAGCACCTCGTCGACGATCAGCAGCGCGCCGTTGGCCGTGCACAGCTCCCGGAGCCTGGCGTTGAACCCGTCGAGCGGCGGCACGATGCCCATGTTCGCCGGGCAGGCCTCGGTGATCACGCACGCCACGTCGGCGGCGGCGAACGCCTCCTCGACGGCCTCGATCGAGTTGTACGGCAGCACGATCGTGTCGGCGGCCGACGCGCCGGTCACACCCGGCGTGTCCGGCAGCCCGAACGTCGCCACCCCCGAGCCCGCGGCGGCCAGGAGGGCGTCGACGTGCCCGTGGTAGCAGCCGGCGAACTTGACGACTTTCGACCGCCCGGTGAACCCGCGGGCGAGCCGCACGGCGCTCATCGTCGCCTCGGTGCCCGAGCTGACCAGCCGGACCTTGTCCACCGGCGCGATCCTGGCCACGATCGCCTCGGCCAGCTCGACCTCGCCCGGCGTGGCGGTGCCGTAGGAGAACCCGTGCGCCACGGCCTCGGACACGGCCTCGACGACGGCGGGGTGCCGATGGCCGAGGATCATCGGCCCCCAGGAGCAGACCAGGTCGACATAGCGGTTGCCGTCGGCGTCGGTGATGTAGGGGCCCTGGCCGGAGACCATGAAGCGCGGCGTGCCCCCGACGGCGCCGAACGCGCGGACCGGCGAGTTGACGCCTCCAGGCACGACGGCGCAGGCGCGGGCGAACAGGTCTTCGGAGTTGTCTGTACGGCTCACCCGACCAGGTTAAGTCCCGGCCGCCCCGCTCTCACATCCGGCGCTCTCCCACGCCTGCCGGCTGACAGCCATCATGGTGATGTACATGCTTCTTACACATCGTCAACATAGGGAGAGCGATGATCGTGACTCAGATCGACCTCGACGACGCCGCCCTCAACGAAGCCATGCGCATGATGGGCACCACGACGAAGAAGGAGACGGTCAACACCGCCCTTCGCGAGTACGTCGCGCGATTCAAGCGCATCGAGGCGCTGGAGAAGCTGGCCTCCCGCGCGCAACGCGGTGAGTTCGACGCGGCGGAGGCGACCCGGGACGCCGCCAGAGCGGCCTGGAAGAAGACCGTCACGTGACCCCGTATCTCATCGACACCTCCGCCTTGTGGCATCTGTTGCGCAATCCCGAGGTGCTCGAGGCGTGGGCTGATCGCATCACGACACATCCCCTGCGGATGTGCGAGCCCACCAGGACGGAATTCCTCTACTCGGCCACCGGCCCCGCTCACAGGGACGAACTGGCGTCGGAGCTCGACATCCTCTGCCAGCCCGCCCCCGTCCCCGAAAGTGCGTGGCGATGGGTGGAGACAGCTCAGTACAAGCTGACCCAGCGAGGACAGCACCGCTCAGCCGGGGTGATCGATCTGCTGGTGTGCGCCACGACTGTGCACCACGGCCTCGCGGTGCTGCACGTCGACGACGACTTCGCCGCTGTGGCCAAAGTCATGACCGAGGTGGAGCAGCGGGACATCCGGCAGTGGTGAGTTTTAGTCGGCGAGCCATTCCAGCAGGCGCAGCGGGTCCGGCAGCGGGCGGCCGTCCGGAGGGCGCAGCCAGGAGACCGGCTGGCCGGTGGGGAGTGTGGAGTGCGGGGCGAGGACGTAGCTGTCGCGGCAGTGCCAGCGGAGCCCGGGGGTGTCCTCGATGGTGGCCGGGTCGCAGTCGAGCTGGCAGGACCACCACTCGTCCTCGTCATCGGGGTTGCCGCGGGTGGCCACATAAAACAGGACCCGGTCGCCGTTGGCGGCGACCGGGCCCGAGTCCGCTCCGGCGTTGTCGATCCGCGTGAGGGCGGACAGGCCGGTGGGGAGGGGTACGTCGAACACGTCGAACACGTACCCGGTGGGCAAGATGATGTTGGCCTCGGGCTCGCGCTGCCACCAGCGTGTGAGCTGGGTGGCGTCCGTCGTGGCCTGGATGTTCCAGGCCGGGGAGATCGGGTGCGCGCCCGGGTCGGGACAGCCGAGGCGGTCGCACGAGCACGCGCGGGAGCCGCGGCGCAGCGGGTAGGCCCCCGGCACGCTCGGCCAGCCCAGGGCGGCGTAGCCCAGCACGGCGTCGATTCGCGTCAGGCGCGACCGTTTCCTGGTACGCCGAGCCAGAGGTACCCCCACCATGGTGTCTCCCGTCGAGTCTGTGCCTGAAGAGGTCCCGGCTCCGGGCCGTACGCACACGCGGGACACACCAGCACTTCTTATGGCACTCTAACGCACAGGCCTCAGGAGTTGACGGCAAACCCCTTGGTTAGAGGCGGCGCGCCACCTCGGTGGCCCAGTAGGTGAGGATCAGGTCGGCGCCGGCGCGCTTGATCGACACCAGCGACTCCATGATCATTCGCTCGCGGTCGACCCAGCCGTTGGCCGCGGCGGCCTCGATCATCGCGTACTCACCGCTGACCTGGTAGGCGGCGACGGGGACGTCCACCTCGTCGCGGAAGCGCCTGATGACGTCGAGGTAGGCCAGCGCGGGCTTGACCATGACGGCGTCGGCGCCCTCGGCCAGGTCCAGCCGCACCTCGCGCAGCGCCTCCTCCAGCGGGCCCGCCGGGTCCTGCTGATGGGTGCTGCGGTCGCCGAACTGCGGCGCGCACTCGGCGGCGTCCCTGAACGGCCCGTAGAAGGCGGAGGCGTACTTGGCGGAATAGGCGAGGATCGGCACGCCCGCGAACCCGTCGGCGTCCAGCGCCGCCCGGATCGCGCCCACCTGTCCGTCCATCATCCCGCTCGGCGCGACCACCTGCGAGCCGGCTCTGGCCTGCGCGACGGCGATCGAGGCGTAGCGCTCCAGGGTGAGGTCGTTGTCGACGTCGCCGGAGTCGGTCAGGATGCCGCAGTGCCCGTTGTCGGTGAACTCGTCGAGGCAGGTGTCGGCCATGACCACGATCGCGTCACCGACCTCGGAGCTCACCTCGCGCAGCGCCACCTGCAGGATGCCGTCGGGGTCGTCGGCGGCCGAGCCGCGCGCGTCCTTCACGGCCGGGATGCCGAACAGAATCAGGCCGCCGACCCCGGCCTCGGCCGCCTCGAGGGCGGCCTTGCGCAGTGAGTCGCGGGTGTGCTGGAAGACCCCCGGCATCGAGCCGACGGGGTTCGGCTCGGTGATGCCCTCCTTGACGAACATGGGCAGGATCAGGTCCGCCGGGTGCAGCCTGGTGCCGGCCACCATCCTGCGCAGCGCTGAGGTGCGTCGCAGCCTGCGCGGGCGGGCAACGGGGAACTCGGCACTCACTTGGCTCTCCTCCTGGCTCCTCTGCGGTTCTGGGACGGCCTGCGCGGCGTGTCACCGGCGACCAGGGCGGCCTGGCGCTGCTTGGCGCCGTAGGCGGCCAGCGCGGCCGCCAGCGCGGACGCGGAGGCCTTGTCGGCCATGACGTCGACGCGCAGCCCGAACTCCTCGGCCGTCCGCGCGGTCTGCGGGCCGATGACGGCGATCACGGTGACGTTGTGCGGCTTGCCGGCGATGCCCACCAGGTTGCGCACGGTCGAGGAGGAGGTGAAGAGCACCGCGTCGAACCCGCCGCCCTTGATCGCCTCGCGGATCGGCGCGGGTGGCGGCGCGGCTCGCACGGTGCGGTAGGCGGTGACGTCGTCGCACTCCCAGCCGAGCTCGGTCAGCCCGGCCACGAGCGTGTCGGTGGAGATGTCGGCCCGCGGCAGCAGCACCCGGTTGATCGGGTCGAGCATCGAGTCGTACGGCGGCCACTCGGCCACCAGGCCCTCCGACGACTGCTCGCCCGAGGGCAGCAGGTCGGGCTTGACCCCGAAGTCGACCAGTGCCCGCGCGGTGGCGTCGCCGACGGCGGCGACCTTGAGACCGGCGAAGGCGCGGGCGTCGAGCCCGTACTCCTCGAACTTCTCGCGCACCGCCTTGACCGCGTTGGCGCTGGTGAAGGCCACCCATTCGTAGCGTCCGGTGACCAGGCCCTTGATGGCGCGGTCCATCTGCTGCGGGGTGCGCGGCGGCTCGACCGAGATGGTCGGCACCTCCTCGGGCACCGCGCCGTAGGAGACGAGCTGCTCGGACAGGCTCGCGGACTGCTCCTTGGTGCGCGGCACCAGCACCCGCCAGCCGAACAGCGGCTTGGTCTCGAACCACGACAGCTTGTCGCGCTGGCCGACCGCGTCTCCGACGACGATCAGCGCGGGCTCGGTGAAGCCGGCGTGCTTGAGATCGGCCTGCATCCTGGCCAGCGTCGAGACGACGGTGTACTGCTCGGTCGTGGTGCCGCCGCTGCTGACGGCCACGGGCGTGCTGTCGGGCTTGCCTCCGGCGATCAGCGCCTTGCCGATCGCCACGGCCTCGGTGATGCCGTTGTAGACGACGAGCGTGCCGGGGCAGGCGGCGTGCGAGGCCCAGTCCTGCTCCTGCGCGGCGTCGACGATCCTGAACTCGGGCACCGAGGCCGCGGGCGGGATGCCCGCGTAGGTGAGCACGGCGGTCGCGGGCGGGACGCCGGGCACGATCTCGAAGTCCACCTCCGCCGCGGCGCAGGCCGCGACCTCCTCGGCGACCGAGGAGAACAGCATCGGGTCGCCCTCACACAGGCGCACGACGAGCTGCCCGGCCTTGGCGTGCTTGACGAGATCGCCGTCGACGACCTGCACGCCCTCGCGGCAGTGCCGCAGCAGCGGGCCGTGCAGATCCTCGTCCAGCACGACCACGTCGGCCTTGGAGAGCAGCTCGGCGCCGCGGAGCGTGAGGAGGTTCGGATCACCTGGCCCCGCGCCGACGAAGGCGACGAAAGCGGCGGTTGGGCTATCGGAGCTCAATGGGAATGCTCCCCCATCAATCTGTCGGCCCCTTCGCGAAGCATCCGGGTCGCGAGCTGGCGGCCCAGGTCTTCAGCCTCCGAAGGAGAGCCGGCGGCGGACTTGCGTACCGCCCGGTGGCCGTCGATGGCGACGACCGCGGCGGTCAGGTTCAGAGTGTGCCCGTCATCGAGGGCGAAAGCACCCACGGGAGCGGAGCACCCGGCCTCCAGTGCGGCCAGGACGGCCCGCTCGGCGGCCACCGCGGAGCGCGTCCGCGAGTCGTCGAGCACGCCGAGGAAGGCGACGAGGTCGGCGCGGTCGGCCAGGCACTCCACGGCCAGCGAGCCCTGGCCGGGCGCGGGCAGCAGCTCCTCGATCTCGAAGATCTGGGAGATCTCCGCGTCCCTGCCGATCCTGGTCAGGCCCGCGGACGCGAGCACGACCGCGTCGAGCTCGCCGGAGGTGACCTTGCCGATCCGGGTGTCGGCGTTGCCGCGGATCGGCACGTAGTCGAGGTCCGGCCGCAGGGCGCGCAGCATGGCGATCCTGCGCGGCGAGCCGGTGCCCACCCGCGCGCCGGCGGGCAGGTCCGCGAACTTGACCCGGCTGACCAGCGCGTCGCGGTGATCGTGCCGCTCGGGCAGCGCGGCCAGCGCGATCCGCGGGTCGGGCTTGGTCGGCAGGTCCTTCAGCGAGTGCACGGCGAAGTCGATCTCGCCCTCGATCAGCTTGTCGCGCAGCGCGCTGACGAACACGCCGGTGCCGCCGAGTTGGGCCAGGTGCGCCTTGGTCACGTCGCCGAAGGTGGTGACGCCGACCAGCTCGATCTCCCGGCCGGTCCGCTCGGTGTAGGCGTCGGCGACCATCTGCGACTGCGTGGTCGCCATCAGGCTGCGCCTCGTGCCGAGCCTCAGGGGCCCTGGCTGCGCACTCCCCGTCTGCGGAGTCACAGCTCCACCTCCCTCACGGCCTCGGGCATCTTCGGATCCAGGTCGAACAGCTCGCGCAGCGCCTCGGCATAATGATCTCCTCCTGGCGAGGTGGCGAGCCGCTTGACACGCACAGTGGGCTCGTGGAGGAGTTTGTCGACGACTCGCTGCACGGTGAGGGTCACCTCGTCCCGGAGCTTGCCGTCCAGATCGGGCACGCGCATCAGCAGGCGCCCCAGCTCGGACTCGACCACACCGGCGGCCTTGCTGCGCAGCGCCACCACGGTCGGGGTGACCTTGGCGGCCCGCTCCGCCTCCAGGTAGGAGGCGAGCTCCTGCGCGACGAGCCGGCGCACGGACTTTACCGCGTCACCCTCGCGCGAGCCGATTCCGGACTCGCGGATCGTCTCCAGATCGACCAGCGTGACGCCGGGGACGGCGCGGACCGAGGGGTCGATGTCGTGCGGCAGCGCCAGGTCCAGCAGGAACGTCTCCCGCGACACCATGTCGGCCGTGACCAGGTGCCGGCCGGCGCCGGTGCAGGTGATGACGATGTCGGCCGCCGCGAGCTCTCGGGGAACCGCGGCGAACTCCACCGCCCTGCCGCCGACCGACTCGGCCAGCCGCGCGCCGCGCTCGTAGGTACGGTTCGCGATCACGATGTCCGTCACCCCGGCGCGCGCCAGCGTGACGGCGGCCAGCGAGCTCATCGAGCCCGCGCCGATGACCAGGGCGCGCCGCCCGGCGAGCTCGCCCGCCAGCGCGAGGCCCGCGCTGACCAGAGAGGCGCCCGCCTGGTCGATGCCGGTGTCGGTGTGGGCCCGCTTGCCCACCCGCAGCGCCTGCTGGACGAGCTCGTTCAGCGTGGCGCCGACGGTGCCGTGCTTCTGCGCCAGCCTGAGCGCCTGGCGGGCCTGGCCGAGGATCTGGCCCTCGCCCACGACCATGGACTCCAGCCCGCACACCATCGAGAACAGGTGCTCGACGGCCTGCTCCTCGTAGTGCACGTACAGGTGCGGGGTGAGCTCGTCGACGGGCACGCCCGAGTGGAGGCTGAGCAGGCCGGTGACGGCCGTGACTGCCGGGTGGAAACGGTCCACGGCGACGTAGACCTCGACCCTGTTGCAGGTCGAGACCACGAAGGCCTCCGCCACGCAGGGGTCCTGCTGAACGTCGTGCAGCAGTTTCGTGAGCGCTTCGCCGCTCACCGAGACGCGCTCGAGCAGGGCCACCGGAGCCGTCCGGTGACTTAGTCCGATTGCCAGAACACTCATTGACTGTCCACTGCCATGAGTGGCCCCCCAGCTTTGCGTTGCTCATGGAACGCAAGGATCTGCAGTTCGATGGATAGGTCGACCTTACGGACATCGACGCTGTCCGGAACGGTTAGCACGACCGGGGCGAAGTTGAGAATGCTGGTCACCCCAGCAGCCACCACACGATCGCATACTTCCTGCGCTGCCGCCGCCGGTGTCGCCAGAACCACGATCGACACCCCGCGCCGCTTGATCACGGCTTCCAGCTCGTCGATGTGCTCCACATTCAACCCCGCTATGTCGTCGCCCACCACTTCGGGGTCGGCGTCGAACACGGCCGCGATGCGGAATCCCCTGGAGACGAAGCCCCCGTAGTTGGCGAGCGCGCGGCCGAGGTTGCCGACGCCGACGATGGCGACGGCCCAGTCCTGCGTCAGGCCGAGCTCGCGGGAGATCTGGTAGACGAGGTACTCGACCTCGTAGCCCACGCCGCGGGTGCCGTAGGAGCCGAGGTGCGACAGGTCCTTGCGGAGCTTGGCGGAATTCACCCCCGCGGCGGCGGCGAGGTCCTCCGAGCTGACGGTCGCGATGCCGCGCTCTGCCATCCCGTGCAGCGCCCGAAGGTACAACGGGAGCCGTGCGACCGTCGCTTCGGGTATGCCGCGATCGCGGGGCTGGGACGGGCTCTTCACGTGCCGGAGCTCCAGGGGAACGGGCGGCCATGGGCCGCGTGTGTGGAATGAACCGTCTTTCAGGTTAATCCTTTTGTGAACCGATGCACAAAGTCACCGTCCAGCGAGCGCTACCGTGGAGGCCATGCACCGCATCACGCTGCTCGGAAAGCCCGGCTGCCACCTGTGTGAGGACGCACGCGAGATCATCGTCCGCGTGGCCGGGGAATTGGGCGTGCCGTGGGAGGAAATCGACATCGACTCCTCCGACGAGCTCCGGGAGCGCTACTGGGAGATGATCCCGGTCACCCTGATCGACGGTGTCCAGCACGACTTCTGGCGGGTCTCGGAAGATCGCCTGCGCGCCGCCCTCGCCTAGAACATCGCGGTCGGCAGCGGCACGACCTTGGCGGCGTTCACGTTGAGCTCGATGATGTTGGTCGCGAGCACCATGGCCTGGCGCTCGTTGATGAACCGCTCGATGTGCGGCTGGCGCTGGTGGTCGCGGTAGGCGACCTCGTCGCGGTAGAGCTCGTAGACGATGCGCTGCAGGGGCGCCGACTTGACCGCGTGGCAGGCGTAGATCAGCGTGTCTGGCTCGCTGCGCCTGACCGCCTCGACGGTCAGCTCGGCCAGCTGGTCGAAGGCGGCGCCCGAGCCGTCGATGAGCGTGAAGACGGTCAGCATGCCGTAGATGTTCGGGGAGGGCTTGCTGGACGCGGGCTGCGGGCCGGTCTGCGGCACAGGCTGGACCACGGGCTGGGGGCCGGTCTGCGGCACAGGCTGGACCACAGGCTGGGGGCCGGTCTGCGGCATGCGGGGGGCGAAGAGCTCGGCGCCCGGATAGACGGCCCCGGTGGCGGGCATCGCCTGGTCGGCCCGAGGCGGGCCGCCGTGCCCACCGTGCCCGCCGTTCATGATGTATCCGGTCGACGGGCCGGGGTCAGGCGGCGACATCCGCGCGGCGTAGTCGACCTCCTGGTCGTTCGCGCGGTATTCGGCCACCAGGTCGCCCAGGCCTGACCTGCGCTGCCGCGGCGGCTCGGCGGCGGCCACCGGGACGGGCTCCGGCATCGCGCGGCGGCCGGGTGGCGGCTCCTCGCTCGGCGAGCGCTCGTCGCGCCTGCCGCCCTCGTGGTGGCCGGCGAGCTCGTCGTCCTCATCGTCCTCGTCCTCGTACGGCGCGAGCGGGCGCAGCACGGTGTACCAGATGGCCGCGGCCGCGACGATGAGCAGCACGGTCGTGAAGACGCCGGGCACCCCGAACCGCATGGCGCCGATCAGCGCCAGCCCCGACGGCACGATGACCAGGAGCGCGTGCAGGTTGTCGGTGTCGTACTCGTCGCCGTTGCGCCACCTGAGCGCCGCGACCACCATGGCCCCCACCATGACGAGCGCGGCGATGACGTGCGCGCCGATCAGCAGGTAGGCCGGGATGACCGCCCAGTGCTCGGCGGCGGTGGGCAACGACTTGCCCATCTCCGCCCTGCGGAGCGGATCGACGACCATGATCACCGAGGCCACGATCGTGTAGGCGATGCCGAACAACCAGGCGAGGAACTTCGGCGGCACCTTCTCGGCCAGGAGCTGGATCAGCCCCACGGCCAGCCAGAGCGGCGCCAGCAGCGCGCCGGTCACCTGCAGCACCTTGAAGGTGACGACACCGAACCCCATGAGGTGGCCGATGCCCATCACCCCGAGTGACAGGCACAGTGCCGGCGCTGCAACGGTCCAGGCGATCAGCCAGCCCTCGGGCTCCTCGCGCAAGCGGCGGACCAGCGCACCCGAGGCGATCGCAGCCAGGAGCGCACCGGCGAAGGCTATGACAGCAACGAGGATCTCCATGGTGACTCCAATGCTGCCGGACTATGCCTCCCAGCCGGTAGCCGAAGAGGGAAAGGGTCGGTCCACACCGTATCTGCCGATTACGGGGAGACACGCAAGGAAGATGCGGATTGTGGAATTTCCGGTTGATTTCTAGAGTGTTCGAGCACGGCGCACCCCTTAGCCCTAGGGATACCGGATGCCTGAATCGTGGCCGTTCGCCGGGCTGCTTACGCCAGCAGCCGCTGGCCCTGCCCGGACGACCGAGCTTGCCGTGCGTGAAGACGTCGCCGACGACCTGCGCACCCTGGTGCTGCATGCGAAGACCGGGGACTCGGAGGCCTTTGGCACGCTCTACGACCGCTACGTGGATCTTGTCTATCGCTACATCTACTTCCGGGTCGGCTCCCACCCCCTGGCCGAGGATCTCACCAGCGAGACCTTCCTGCGCGCGCTGCGCCGAATCACCGACTTCACGTGGCAGGGCCGTGACTTCGGCGCCTGGCTCGTGACCATCGCCAGGAACCTGGTGGCCGACCATTTCAAGTCCGGGCGCTACCGCCTGGAGGTCGCGACGGGAGAGGTGATCGACGTCCCCCTCGACGGGGCGCACATCCCGGAGAACGCCGTGGTCACGGCCATCATCAACGACCGGGTGCTGCGTGCTGTGCGGGATCTCAATCCCGAGCAGCAGGAGTGCGTGGTGCTGCGCTTCCTGCACGGCCTGTCGCTCGCGGAAACCGCGCTGATCATGGGGAAGAAGAGTGGAGCGATCAAAGCGCTGCAGTTCCGGGCGATCCGCGCACTGGCCAGAGCACTCAAGCACGACCTTGCGTAACCTTCCGCCACGCAACGTCGTTAGGCAGGTGTCACAGCAGAATCCATTCGCGTGGGCGTCAGGGAGCGGTCATGGGTAGGGCGAGCAGATCGCGAGAGCGCGTGCTCGGTCACCTCACGGTGTTGCGGGGGCTCCCGCGCGGCGGAGGGCCGGACGCGGCCTTCCGCGAGCGCCTGCGCGAGCGGCTCACCTCCGCCCTGCCGGACGAGGAGCCGGCCCGGCCCGTCGGGCACAGGCGGCCCAGGCACAGGCGCAGACGCTCGATGTCCTCTCCACTCGTCTCGATCGGCCTGGTGGCCGCCATGATGCTGTCGGCGGTCGCGACCTACGAGGCGGTGCCCGGCGACACCCTCTACCCGCTCAAGCGCGCGGCCGAGAGCACGCTGGTCCGGCTCAGCACCGACGACGTGGTCCGGGGCGAGCGCGAGCTCGTCTCCGCCAAGACACGCGCGGAGGAGGTCGCCCAGCTTCTCGGCTCGGCGCAGGACGGCCCCCTCGTCAGCAAGACGCTCAAGGACATGGAGCAGTCGACCAGGTCGGGCATCAGCAGACTGCGACGCGCCGAACCGCGCTCGCCGAAGATCGACCGTTTCGCGGAGGACCAGCGGAACATGGTCGAGCCAATGCTCGAACAGCTCGACGGAGTGCAGCAGGACCAGGCCGTCGGCTACCTCGACTACATCGAAGGGCTCGTCGCTCCGGGCTAGGTAAGCTGACCTCCATGTGGCGGCTAATTCGACGACGGGGCGAGATCGAGGCGGAGATCGCCGGCGAGGTCGCAGCGGCAGCCGCTGTCGTCGCGCCCCCGGCCGAGCCCGATATTCAGGCGGCGGCCTTCTTCGACGTCGACAACACGATGATGCGCGGCGCGTCGATCTACCACTTCGCCAGGGGCCTGGCCACCCGGGGCATGTTCAACACCGGTGACCTGGTCAAGTTCGCCGTCGGGCAGGCGGTTTTCAGGCTCCGCGGCAACGAGAATCCCGAGCACATCGCCGTCGCCCGCGAGACCGCGCTGGCGTTCGTCGCCGGCGCCAAGGTCGACGACGTGGTGCGGCTGGGCGAGGAGATCTACGACGAGGTCATGGCCGACCGCATCTGGGGCGGCACCAGGGCGCTCGCGCAGAGCCATCTGGACCAGGGCCAGCGGGTGTGGCTCGTCACCGCCACGCCCATCGAGCTGGCCAGGGTGATCGCCCAGCGGCTGGGCCTGACCGGGGCGCTGGGCACCGTGGCGGAGACCCGGGAAGGCGTCTACACCGGGCGGCTGGTCGGCGACCTGCTGCACGGCCCGGCCAAGGCCGAGGCGGTGCGGGCGCTGGCCCGCCGCGAGGGCCTCGACCTGACCGCGTGCACCGCCTACAGCGATTCGGCCAACGATCTGCCCATGCTGTCCCTGGTGGGGCAGGCCGTGGCGATCAACCCCGACAGCGAGCTGCGCGAGCACGCTCGGAAGCACGGATGGCAGATCAAGGACTTCCGCACCGGCCGCAAGGCGACCATGACCGCGCTGCCGTTCGCGGCCGGTGCCGGGGCCGTGGCCGGGGGCGTGGCCGCCGGCCTCGCGCTGCGCAGGCTCTACCGCTCTCGCTAGCCGGCGCTACCTCAGCGTCCCGAACAGCTTGTCGGCCTCCGGCTGCCTCCACTGGATCCTGTTGGGGACCTGCGGATGAGGTCTCCAGGGGATCGTTCGGAAGCTCACCGAAGACCCCTGCGCGCTCGAGGCGATGCCGGCCATGGTCTCGAGGTCGAGCGCCTCGTCGGTCCTGACCGATTTCGCCGCCTCGGCCAGGAAGGCGCGGAGCTGGGCGGGGTCGGTGAGGACCAGCTTGGCCTTCTTCGCCATCGCGTACAGCAACTGCTGCTGGCGCTTGATCCGGCCGATGTCCGACCCGTCGCCGTAGTTGCGCAGCCGCATGTAGCCGAGCGCCGTCTCGCCGTTGAGCAGATTCCTGCCCGCGGGCAGCTTCAGCTTCGACTTCGGGTCGTCCACCGGCCGTTCCAGCTTGACCTCGACCCCGCCGAGCGCGTCGACGAGCTGGACGAACCCGGCGAACTCCACTTCGATCATGTGGTCGATCCGGATGCCGGTCAGGGTCTCGACGGTCTTCACCGCGCAGCTCAGCCCGCCACGGTCGAAAGCGGAGTTGATCATGTCGGTGCGGGCGGGCGCCGAGCCGCACCTCGGGATCTCGACGATCGAGTCCCTGGGGATGCTGACGACCGTGACCTTCCTCCTGTCGGCCGGCAGGTGCAGCACGATCATCGTGTCCGTGCGGGCGCCCTTGCGGAACCGCGGTGTGCCCGCCTGGCTATCAGTGCCGACCAGCAGCACGTTCAGCGCGTCTGTCACCTTGACCGGACGCTCACCGGCCAGCGGGCGCACCGTGTCCCAGCCGCCGATCAGCAGCGTGGGCACCGCGACCACCGCCGCGGTGACGGCGGCGACCAGGGCCGTCATCGGCCAGCCGAACGTCCTACGGCGCGGCCTGGCCCGCAACATGCGCTGCCGCTGGCGCACCAGTGTCGCGGGCGGCTCATGTGCGAGTTCCTCGCCGAAGTCGCGGAGGATCCTCAGATCGTCCATCGTCACTCCTGTCCGAGCATCGGGTTGGTGTCGCCGAGCGCCGCGCGTACCTTCCGCCTGCCCCTGTTGAGGCGGGAGCGCACGGTACCGATGGGGATGCCGAGCGCCTGCGCGACCTCCTCGTACGTCAGATCGCCCCAGGCGATCAGCAGGAGCACGTCGCGGTCCTTTGCGGGCAGCGCCGCCAGCGCGCCGGCGAGGGGGCCGCGGGCGGCCTGCGCGGTCACGCCGGCGGCGACGCGGTCGGCGGGAGACTCCACGTCGAGGTCGACCGGCGCGCGACGGAAGGCGCGGTAGCGGGCCGCCTCGCTGCGGTGGTGGCGGGACATGAGCTTGGTGAGGATGCCGAACAGCCACGGTCTGGCGTCGGGACAGCCCAGGTCGTAGGTCGTCCTCCGGGAGAAGGCGACCAGGAACGTCTCGCCGACCAGGTCCTCCGCCTGCTCGGGGCCGAGCCGTTTGGAGACGTACCTGTAGAGCATGGCGGAGTAGCGGTCGAACAGCTCGGCGAACGCCTCCGGTTCGGACCAGGAGGCGCTGATGAGCTCGGCGTCCGCGCCCTGGATGGCGGGTTGCGTGATCATCTCCGCCCTTCTGTGGGGGAATCAGTCGATGATGTCTTGCCACAACCCGCCGTGAGGGTTCACAGCTCCTTGCGCGCGCCTCCGTCGACGACGAAGTCGGCCCCGGTCGTGCTGCCGGAACGCGGCGACGCGAGCAGGACCACCGCGTCGGCCACCTCCTGCGGGTGCACCAGGCGTCCGGTGACCAGCCGCATCATCTCCGGCGCCACCTGGGCCACGACGCTGTCCCCGTCGGTCCCGGCCATGCCGGCGATGACCTCGGCGGCACCGCCCGGCTTCGTCCACCAGTCGGTGAGCACGGGGCCGGGCGAGACGGTGTTGACCCGGATGCCCCGCGGGCCGAACTCCTCGGACAGGGCCTTGCCGAGGTGGTTCATGGCCGACTTGGCGGCGCCGTAATCGACGTTCATCGCGCCCGGCTGCACGGCCATGGTCGAGGAGACGTTGACGATCGAGCCGCCACCGCGTTCGAGCATGACGGGCACGGCGGCGCGGATGGCCCGTACGGCGGAGAACAGGTTGAACTCGAACATCGCCTGCCAGTCGGCGTCGTCCGGGGTCAGGAACCCGACCCTGGGCAGCGTCACCCCGGGCGGCGGGCCACCGGCGTTGTTGACCAGGATGTCGAGCCCGCCGAACTCCTCGACGGTGCGTGCCACGACGCGCGCCGGGGCCTGCGGGTCCATCAGGTCGGCGGCGACGTGCACCACCTTGCCGGGCAGATCGTCGGTACGGGTCCGCGAGACGGCCACGACATGCGCCCCCTCCTCGGCCAGGGTCCGGGCCACGGCCAGGCCGATGCCCTTGGACGCGCCGGTGACGAGCGCGACGCGGCCGGAAAGCTGCAGATCCATGTGGTTCCCCTTCGGTGTTCCGGTTATCGCATGGAGAACACCGGTCCGGCCGCGGCGGTTGCGCTAGAGGAAGGGCGGGAACGCGTGACCGCGCCGCAGCCTGAGCTGGTTGAGCATCTGCTGGACCACCTCGCGGACGTGGTCGGTGAGGTTGAACACCAGCATCGGATCGTCGGCCGCGGCCGGATCGTACTCGTCGGTCCTGATCGGCTCCCCGAACTCGATCAGCCACTTCGACGGCAGCGGCACCAGGCCGAGCGGCCCCAGCAGCGGGAAGAACGGGGTGATCGGCAGGTAGGGCAGGCCGAGCAGCCTGGCCAGGAACGGCATGTCGCCGAGCTTCGGATAGATCTCCTCCGAGCCCACGATGGCCGTTGGCACGATCGGCACCCCGGCCCGGATCGCGGAGGCGACGAAGCCGCCACGGCCGAACCTCTGCAGCTTGTAGCGCTCGGAGAACGGCTTGCCGACGCCCTTGAACCCCTCGGGGAACACCCCGACCAGCTCCCCCTTGCGCAGCAGCCGGTCGGCGTCCTCGGGGCAGGCCAGCGTGTGCCCGGTCTTGCGCGACAGGTGGCCCAGCATCGGGAGCCGGTAGACCAGGTCGGCGCCGAGCAGCCGCAGCGCCCTGCCCGCCTCGTCGTGCAGCGCCACCTGCAGCATCAGCGCGTCGACCGGCAGCGTGCCGGCATGGTTGGCCACGACGAGCGCGCCGCTGTCGCCGGGCACGTTCTTCAGGTCCAGGGTCTCGACCCTGAACCAGTGGTGATAAAGCGGCCGCAGCAGCTCCAGCAGCACCTTGTCGGTCAGCTCGGCGTCGTAGCCGAACTCGTCCACCTCGTAGTCGCCGGTGATCCGCCTTCGCAGGAAGGCCAGCAACTCGGCGGCCGGCTCGGGCTCGGTGAAGGAGGGCGCGGCACTGATCGGGACCACGCGCGCCTCCTCGTCAGGGACGCTCAACGGCGCGCACCTCCGAAGGGACGCAGCCCCCGCGAGTGCAGGAAGTCGTCGAACGCCGCCCCTGTGCTGAACTTCGGCTTCCAGCCCAGCTCGGACTCCAGGCCGCCGGAGTCGACCGCGCGGCCGTGGCTCATCAGCCGGAGCTGCTCGGGCGAGTAGTCGACCAGGCCTGCCTTGCGCACCGCGGTGCCCAGGAGCTGGAAGGCGGGAGAGAAGAGCGGCAGCGACAGCCGCCCCGCCCTGCGCACGCACTGCGACAGGAGCAGCACGCCTGCCCCGGCCACGTTGAACGTGCCGGGGTGATCCTCCATGGCCATCCGGCGCAGCACCTCGACAGCGTCGTCCTCATGGACGAACTGCAGCCGCGGATCGAAGCCGAACACCGTCGGCAGCACCGGCTGGATGAAGTAACGGGTCAGCGGCGAGTCGACGCCCGGACCCATGAAGTTGGCGAAGCGCAGCAGCGACACACTGACGTCGGGACGCCGACGCGCGAAACCGCGCACGTAACCCTCGACCTCGACCGCGTCCTTGGCGTAGCCGTGGCTGGGGCCGTCGTGCGGCTCCAGGTCCTCGGTGAACACCGCCGGATCCCTGGGCGAGGATCCGTAGACGGCTGTGGTCGAGCGGACGACCACGCGCCGCACGGTCGCCGAGCGCTGGCAGGCACCGAGCAGCTGCATGGTGCCTATGACGTTGTGCTCCTTCATGGCGGCCCGGCCGGTGCTCCTGGAGGGAGCGCTCACCAGACTCATGTGCACCACGGTGTCGATGTCGGCGGCCGCGATCACCTGAGCGATGTCGGGACTGCGTAGATCGACCCGGACGAACTCGGTCCGACCGAGGGAGATGCCGCCATCACGGGTCAGCGAGGGCGGCGGCACGGTGTCCACTCCAATGACGCGGCTGACGTCCGGGTCCGCCGCGAGAACACTCGCCACCCGTGCGCCTATGTGGCGCGAGACCCCGGTGACTAGCACGGTGTGGGTCATCAGCGCCTCGCAGCTGCGTCGACTACTTCTTGTTACGCCGCTGGATGCGCGTCTTCTTGAGCAGCTTGCGGTGCTTCTTCTTGGCCATCCGCTTGCGGCGCTTCTTGATCACAGAGCCCACGGGACCCCCAGGTAACTGATAGCAAGTCTGAATCGGTGTGCGAGCGCACACCGGGTGACAGACTACCGGCGATCCGCGGTAGATCGCCCCTCGGGGGTGAGGGCCCGGCCGCACGATCGCCGGCCGGGCCTCTCCCGCGACGGTATTCACGGCGCGCGGCGCGCGCCGCTACTCCGGTTTCAGCCTGCTTCGATGTAGGCTTCGCGAAGATAGTCGTGCACCGCCTGTTCTGGCACTCTGAACGAGCGGCCGACGCGGATGGCCGGCAACTCGCCCGAGTGCACCAGTCGGTAAACGGTCATCTTCGACACTCGCATGACCGTGGCCACTTCAGCCACCGTCAGGAACTTCACCTCGCTGAGAGGTCTTTCGCCTGCAGCCATCGGACGCCTCTTCCGCACGTGTTTCCGGGTTATCCCCACTGGTGCCATCGCTCACGCACGTGTACTGCCGTCAGCGTAAGTCGGGACTCCGAGTGCGCAAACCCCCTAGTTTTTCAGTCCGCGGAGCCACCTGTCAGCCGAACCAGCAAACTTGCTGGCCAGCAGCCCGATCGAGCACCTCGCCTAGACGTTGGAACTGTCCAACTTGTCACACATAAGAGTCGCCCAGGCCTCATCAAAAGTTGGCAAAGGGACGGCGAGCCCCTTGGAATGCAGGCGCGAAAAGACGGTATCGGGATGACCGATTTCGACTCATAGGGCCCGTGTGACTCGTGTGACCAACCGCTCAGTCAACGGTGTGTAATAGCGGGGTAGCACATTGTCGTCAAGTGGCACCACAACATCGATCTTGCCCTCGGCCTCTCCGACGAAGAGCCCAGGATCATTGCTGTCGGCGAAAGCCACAGTGGGCACTCCCGCCTCTCCAGCGGCCCCTGCCCACCCGTGGTCGGCGATAACCAGCTCCGGCCGCGTGTCGCCGAGCTCGGCCAGCATGTGCTCCATCGGGGCCGAGTCGTGGGTGTGCACGAAGGCGCCCTTCTCGTCCAGCATCGCCACGTCGCCCAGATAGCGGATGCGGCGCGGCCGACCGAAACCCGACCCGGAGTAGGTCCACCCCTCGGCGGGCGTCAGGATGGTGGCCCCGCACTCGAGCGCGAGCCTGGCGAGCGGCAGGTGGATGGCGAGCAGTCCGGTGGGATGCCCGGTGGCGAACAGCACTCGGGGCCGCTCCCGCGAGAGCACCGCGGCGATCCTGTCGGCCATCGCGTCGAGCGCGTCGATGGTCCGCTCCGGGTCGATGGTGTCCTGGCCCCAGCGGTGACCCGGGTCGGCGACCACGCCCGCGGCCTTGGCCATCAGGGCCAGCACGTCGCGGAACGTCCACCGCTGCTCGAAGGTCAGCCCCAGCATGTAGTAGGGGTCCTGGTTGGCGAGCGAGCTGTAGTGGTCCAGGTTGTTCTCGCGCGATGTCGCTATGTCGCCGGCGATGCGGCTGTGGATCAGGTGCTCGCGGAGTGCGGCGCGGCTCAGCACTGTTCTTCCTTAGGGCATCGGGTCGAGGCCGTGCAGGGGGAACACCGCGTGCCGGGTCGCCATGACGGCACGGTCGATGGGGTCCGCTGGATCATAACCACCAGATAGATCCTGAAATTCCGGGCTTCTGCCGTCGGTCATGGTCAGCGGGGCCAGCTCTCCCGTGCGTTCCCGTACGAGCCTCCGCCAACCCTCGCCCGTCGGGGTGGCCGGGTCGAGCGGGTGGCCCGACAGCTCGGCGATCAGGTGGGTCCACACCCGTGGCACCACCTGGACGAGCTCGTAGCCGCCACCACCGGTGGCGATCCAGCGCCCACCGGCCGTCTCGTGCGCCAGCCGGTGCAGCGCGACGTAGGCGGCTCTCTGGCCGTCGACGCTGAGCATCAGGTGGGCCAGCGGGTCCAGCGCGTGGCTGTCGCAGCCGTGCTGGGTCACCAGGATCTCGGGCCGGAACTCGCGCAGCAGCGGCGGCACGACGGAGTCGAAGGCCCGCAGCCAGCCGGAGTCGCCGCAGCCCGCCGGGAGCGCGACGTTGACCGCGGTGCCGTCGGCGCCGGTCTCCTCGGGGAAACCCGTGCCGGGGAACAGCGTGCGCGGGCTCTCGTGCAGGCTGATCGTCAGCACACGCGGATCGTCGTAGAACAGCGCCTGCACCCCGTCGCCGTGGTGCACGTCCACGTCCACGTAGGCGACGCGCTCCGCGCCCTGCCTCAGCAGCCAGGCGATGGCCAGCGCCGGGTCGTTGTAGACGCAGAAACCGCTGGCCAGACCGGCCATCGCATGGTGCAGCCCGCCCGCGACGTTCACCGCATGCTCGGCCGAGCCCTCCCAGACCCCGCGGGCCGCGGCCAGCGAGGCGCCGGCGATCAGCGCGGAGGCCTCGTGGACTCCCGCGAAGGCGGGGTTGTCCGCCGTGCCGAGTCCCACCGACAGGTCCGGCCTGCCGGAGGCGGAGACGCGCTTGACCGCCTCGACGTAGTCGGGCCGGTGCACCATGGCCAGCTCGTCGTCGGTGGCCGGCGCGCATCCGCTCATCTCGACCTTGTCCAGCACCCCCAACTCCCTGGCCAGCGCCATGGTGAGCTCCACCCGGACGGGGGCGAGCGGATGCCCGGGGCCGAAGTCGTAGGAGGTGAGGGCGTCGTCCCAGATGACCCGCGCCGACTGGCTCATGCATGCTCCGTTTCCCTCGCCTTCAGGTGACGTTACCGCAGCGTCAACGGCCGCCGTCCAGACGGATCGCCCGGCAACAGCGAAGAACTTTCGCGTAGCCTCGGATCATGCGCTTCGTGCGTCCATTTCAGGCCGCATGGCGATTTTTCCGACGCCCACGGGTCTTCGACACCGTGCTCGTCGCCGTGCTCGTCGTGCCCGCCCTGGTCGCCGCGGTCTCGTCGTGGAGTCAGGGGTACACCGACGTCGCCAGGGGCGCGGTGCACTTCGCGCTCTCCATCCTCCCCCTGCTCGTACGCCGGACCAGGCCGCTGCTGGCCGCCGGCCTGGTGGTCGCGCTCGACGTCGTCGGCATCGCCACCGGCGTGGTCGGTGGCGGCAACGCGGGATCGATCATCGCCTTCTACAGCGTCGGCCGCTACACGCCCGGGCGCACCACGGTGATCGCCGCCGCCGCCGGTGGCGTGGCCTACGCGACGTCGTTGGAGCTGTTCGGCGGGAACCCCGGGGGCTGGGTGGCGGGCCTGCTCGCCACCGCCGTTCCGGTGGCGTTCGGCCAGCTCGTGAGGGTGCGGGCCGAGCTGAGGGAGCGCGCGCGGCGCGAGGTGGCCGACAGCGCCGTGCGCGCCGAGCGGCGGCGGATCGCCAGGGAGCTGCACGACGTCGTGGCCCACCATCTGAGCGTCATCAACGCGCTCGTCGGCGGCGCCAGGGCCACCCTGCCACCGGGCCAGAACGTGACCCGCGAGGCGCTGGCCGGCGCCGAGCAGACGGCCCGCCAGGCCCTGGCGGAGATGCGCCAGCTCCTCGACGTGCTCAGGGCCGACGGCGGCGGCACCGCCGACGCCGCCACCGGGGTGGGCGCGGCCAGGTTGCCCGCGCTCGTCGAGGAGGCCAAGACCGCCGGCCTGCCCGCCAGCCTGACCGTGACGGGCGAGCCGGTCCCCCTGCCCACGGCCGTGGACCACGCCGTCTACCGGATCGTCCAGGAGGCGCTGACCAACACCCGCAAGCACACGGTCGGCGCCCGGGCCAGTGTCCTGCTGGCCTACGATCCCGCGGCCATCGAGGTCGAGGTGCTCGACGACGGCGCGGCCAAGCTGCCGTCGGCCTCGGGCCTGGGCCTCGGCGGCATGGCCGAGCGGGTGGCGCTGTGCGGCGGCGACTTATGGACCGGCCCGCGCCTGGAAGGCGGCTTCCGCGTCCACGCGCGCATCCCCCTGGAGCGGAAATGATCACGGTGCTGCTGGCCGACGACCACGAGCTGGTGCGCAAGGGCTTCAGGCTGATGCTCGACGCGCAGCCGGACCTGACGGTCGTCGGCGAGGCCGCCGACGGCGCCGAGGCGGTGCGGCTGAGCGGTCTGCTCGCACCCGACGTGGTGCTCATGGACCTGCACATGCCGGAGCTCGACGGGGTGCGCGCCACCGAGCGGATCACCGCCGAGCTGCCCGGCGTGCGGGTGCTCGCCCTGAGCACGTTCGACCTGGACGAGAACGTGGTCGCGGCGCTGCGGGCGGGCGCCTGCGGCTTCCTGCCCAAGGACGTCTCGCCGGAGGAGCTGGTCGAGGGCGTGCGCGTGGTGCACCGCGGCGAGGCTGCGGTGGCGCCGCGCCTGCTCACCCGGCTGATCGGCACGTTCGTCCGCGCTCACCGGCCGCAGCGCGCCGCCGCGCCCCAGGACGGGCTGGCCGGGCTCACCGAGCGCGAGCGGGAGATCCTGGTCCTGATCGCGCGCGGTCTGTCCAACACCGAGATCGCCCAGGAGCTCGGCGTCTCACCCTCGACCGTCAAGAACCACGTGACGAGCCTGTTCGCCAAGATCGGCGTCCGGGACCGGGCGCAGTCCGTGATCGTGGCGTACGAGGCGGCCCTGATCAGCCCCGGCGAGTAGGAGCACGCTCCCAGACGAGGGCGGCCCGAACGGTCCCGCAGCAGGAGGCGGATGCCCGCCCGGCGGGACATCTTGGAGTCATGACCGCGATCCGGGCCACGAGCCTGAGCAAGCACTACGGAAAGACCGTCGCCGTGGCGGACCTGTCGTTCGACGTCGAGCCGGGCCAGGTGACCGGGTTCCTGGGGCCGAACGGAGCGGGCAAATCGACGACGATGCGCATGGTCCTCGGCCTGGACCGCCCGTCCACGGGTGCCGTGCTCGTCGACGGCAGGCCGTACCAGGAGCTGAGACACCCGCTGCGCAAGGTCGGCGCGCTGCTGGACGCCAAGGCCGTGCACGGCGGGCGCAGCGCGCGCAACCACCTGCTGGCCATCGCGCAGAGCAACGCCATCGAGGCGAGCCGGGTCGAGGAGGTGCTCGAGCTCGTCGGTCTGAGCCAGGTGGCCAAGCGCCGCATCGGCGGCTTCTCCCTCGGCATGTCACAGCGCCTCGGGATCGCCGCGGCGCTGCTCGGCGATCCGGAGATCCTCCTGTTCGACGAGCCCGTCAACGGCCTCGACCCCGACGGCATCCTGTGGATCCGCACGCTGATGCGCGACCTGGCCGCCGAGGGGCGCACCGTGTTCGTCTCCAGCCACCTGATGAGCGAGATGGCGCAGACCGCCGACCACCTGATCGTCATCGGGCGGGGCAGGCTCATCGCCGACACGAGCGTGCAGGAGTTCATCGGGCGCAGCTCCCAGGGATACGTGCGGGTACGGTCGCCGCGCCTGGCCGAGGTCGCCGAACTGGTCAAGGTGGGCGAGCTGCACCCGGACCACCTCCGGGTGACCGGGCTGGATCCTCTGGAGATCGGGACGATGACCGCGCGGGCGGGACTGCCGCTGGAGGAACTGACCTTCGTGCGGCCCTCGCTCGAAGCCGCCTACATGGAGCTCACCAAGGACAGTCTGGAGTTCACCTCATGATCGACATCCTGCGGTCCGAATGGACCAAGATCCGTTCGGTCCGCTCCACGGTGTGGACGCTGGCCGCCACCGCGCTGCTGATGGTGGGCATCAGCGTCCTGCTCACAGTGGCGATCTCGAACTCGGGCCAGAACATGGCCGGCGACGAGGCCACCCGGATCAGCCTCGCGGGAGTGCTGTTCGCCCAGCTGTCCATCGCCACGTTCGGGGTGCTCGTGGTGTCGAGCGAGTACCGGACCGGGGCAATCAGGACGACGTTCATGGCCGTGCCGAAGCGGCTGCGGTTGCTGACGGGCAAGGTCGTGGTGTTCACCGTCGTGACACTCGCCGTCTGCATCGCCTCCACCTTCGCCGCCTTCCTGCTGGGCGGGCAGCTGATACTCGGGACGACCTCTCTGAGCGAGCCCGGCGCGCCGGCAGCGATCCTCGGCTCGGGCCTCTACCTGACCGCGGGCGGCCTGTTCGGGCTGGCGCTCGGCGCCCTGATCAGGCACACGCCCGGGGCCGTCGTGTCGGCCATCGCCCTGATGTACGTGCTGCCGCAGCTCACCGGCCTGCTTCCGGGCCAGTGGGGCGCCACGGTGGACGACTACTTCACCACCAACGCCGGGATGGAGGTGGCGATACCCGGCCAGAACGGATCGCTCGGCCCGTGGTCCGGCTACGGCGTGTACCTCGTCTGGATCGCCGTCACCCTGCTCGTCGCGGCCGTGCTGATGAGGCGCCGCGACGCCTGATCGAGGGTCATTCGGCGCGGAGTGCGATGACCGGGTCGAGCCGGCCCGCCCTCCGCGCCGGCGCGACCCCGAAGAAGACGCCGACCGCCGCCGACACCCCGAAGGCCAGCGCGATCGACCACCAGGTGATCGCGGCGGGCACCGGGGTGAGCGCCTGGATGGCGAGCGCGCCGCCCACGCCGAGCACGATCCCGATGAGCCCGCCGATCGTGGTCAGCAGCACCGCCTCGATGAGGAACTGGGCCAGGATGTCGCGCTGCCTGGCCCCCAGCGCCTTGCGCAGCCCGATCTCGCGGGTGCGCTCGCGCACGCTGACCAGCATGATGTTCGACACGCCGACGCCGCCGACGAGCAGCGAGATGCCGGCGATGGCGGCGAGCACGCCGGTCAGCATGCCGAGCACGCTGCCGATCGTGCCGAGCAGCGCGGTCTGGGTGACCGCCGAGAACTGCTCGCCCGGATACCTGTCCCGCAGCGCCGCCGTGACCCTGTCCGACAGCGGGTCGATCTCGTCAGGCCCCGAGGCGCCGACCGCGAGACCGTTGATCCGCTCGATCCCGAGAAGCCGCTGCGCCGTCGTCACCGGGATGTGGATCTCCTGGTCGCGGGAGAGCCCGAACGTCTGGCCGACCGTCGCGTACACGCCGACCACGCGGAACCTCGCGCCGGACACCGTCACCTGCCGCCCGATCGGGTCGAGGTCGCCGAACATCCGGTCGGCCACCTCCGAGCCGAGCACCGCCACCCTGCGCCGGGTGTCCACGTCGGTCTCGCTCAGCGGACGGCCCTTGCCGACGGGCCGCTCGAAGATGTTGACCAGGTTCTGGTCGGTGCCGATCACCGTGACGAACGTCTCGACCCTGCCGACGCGGACCGTCTCGCCCGACTGCAACGAGACCGTCACCTTCGACGGGTCGCCGACCACGCGCCGGATGTACGCGACGTCGGCGAGGCCGAGCTTGCTCTGCGTGGGGGCCGCCCCCAGGGTGATGCGGCCGGGCACGACGAGGATGATGTTGGTGCCGAGGCCGGAGATCTGCTTCTCTATCTCGTCCTTGGCGCCCGTCCCGATGGCCACCAGTACCACCACGGCCAGCACGCCGATGATGACGCCGAGCATGGTCAGCACGCTGCGCAGCCGGTTGACCCGCAGCGCCTCCAGGGCCATGGCGAACGCCTCGCGCCCCTTCACCGGCCGGCCCCCGCCGTGTCGTGCTCGATCAGCCCGTCGCGCATCCGGATCTGCCGCCGGGCGTGGGCCGCGATCTCCGGCTCGTGCGTGACCAGCACCACCGCCACCCCGCTCTCGCTGTTGAGCCGGTCCAGCATCGCCATCACCTCGACGCCGTTGCGGGTGTCGAGGTTGCCCGTCGGCTCGTCGGCCAGCAGCACCTTCGGCTCGCCGACCAGCGCCCTGGCGATGGCGACCCGCTGCTGCTCGCCGCCGGACATCTGCGAGGGCCGGTGCCGCACCCGGTGCCCGAGCCCCACGGCCTCCAGCGCCGCCCGGGCCCGCTCGCGCCGCTCGGCCTTGCCGACCCCGCGGTAGACCAGCGGCAGCGCCACGTTCTCCAGCGCGGTGGTCCTGGCCAGCAGGTGGAAGGACTGGAAGACGAAGCCGATCGTGGCGTTGCGCAGCTCGGCGAGCCGGGTGTCGGACAGGTTCGACAGCTCGACCCCGCCCACCCGCAGCTGTCCGGACGACGGCCGGTCCAGGCAGCCCAGCAGGTGCATGAGCGTGGACTTGCCCGACCCCGACGGCCCGATGACGGCCACGAACTCGCCCTGGTCGATGCGGAGCGATACCCCGCGCAGCGCCTCCACGGCGACCCCTTCGAGCTGGTAGCGCCTGGTGAGGTCGACCGCCTCAAGAGCGGGCGGCCCGCCGGTGCCCGTCATGTGAGCGGCTGACCCTGCTGTACGGAGTCCGCGCCCTTGACGACGACCCGGTCGCCGGCCGACAGCCCGCTCAGCACCTCGACGGCCGCGTCCCCCTGGGCCCCCAGCTTGACCGCGCGACGTTCGGCGGTGCCGTTCACGGCCACCCAGACCACGCTCTCGCGCCCGCTGGTGACGATCGCCGAGGCGGGGACCGCCAGGGCGTCGGGCGACTCGCGTACGGTCAGCCGCGCCACGGCGCTCATCCCCGGCTTCGGGGTGGGAGCCTTGCCGCCGTCGTCGAACGCGCCGGCCCCGAGCGAGAGCCGCACCGGATAGCTGACCCCGCCGGTCGTGCCCTCCATCGGGGTGACGCCGATGCCCGTGACGCGGGCCCTGTAGGTGGCGCCCGGCACCGCGTCCAGCTCGACCTCGGCCCTGGCGCCCTTCTTCACCAGCAGCACGTCGGTCTCGTCGACGTCGGCGGCGAGCGTGAGCTCGGAGACGTCGGTGACGGTGACGATGGAGTCGCCCGCCGAC
Source organism: Nonomuraea sp. LPB2021202275-12-8 (assembly GCF_037044575.1). Classification (NCBI taxonomy): domain Bacteria; kingdom Bacillati; phylum Actinomycetota; class Actinomycetes; order Streptosporangiales; family Streptosporangiaceae; genus Nonomuraea; species Nonomuraea sp. LPB2021202275-12-8. The sequence continues at coordinate 172,771 of NZ_JBAHWD010000014.1, forward strand.
ACCGGGACTCCGGTGGCGACCGGGGTGCCGCCGGAGGAGCCGGTGGAGGGCACGGACGGGAGCTGCTGGCCGCCGCCCGGGATCTGGCCGAGCAGCCCGCTCAGGTCCGCCGCGCCACCGCCGCCGGATGCGCGGCCCAGCGTGACCACGCCGCCGAAGGGCGCCTTGATCGTGAGCGACTGCACCGTGCTCTCCGCCGCCTTGACCGCGGCTCCGGCCTGCGACCTGGAGGCCGCCTGGAGCGAGGCCATGGACGCCGACAGGCCGCCGAACCCGCTGGTGACGCCTGACAGCACGCCGTTGATCGAACGGTTGAGCTGGCCGGTGATCGCCGCCAGCGCCCTGGTCTGCGACTCGTGCTGGGTCTCGGCCAGGTCGATGGCGTTGAGCAGCTGCTTGCGCGTCCCGGCGTCGTCGATCTTCCTGGCCTCCTTGCGGGCCTTGGCGAAGTGCCTGCTCACCTTGCGGTCGAACGCCTTGGCGTCGAACGTGGCGAGCCGCACGGTGGGCGCGCGCAAGCCCGGCGCGGCCGGCGCGGCCAGCCTGGCCGCCTGACGGGCCTGCTTGAGCTGTGCCTCGGCCTGCGGTGACCGGATCCTGGCGAGGATGTCGCCCTTGCCGACGCGGTCGCCTTCGCGCACGTACAGCTTGGCGACCGTGCCCTGCGCGGGCGAGCGCAGCGTGGCCGTGGCCCGCGCGCCGATCGTGGCGGGCGCCTCGACGACCTCGGTGACGGGGGCGCGCGCCACCGCGGCGAGTTGTACGGCCGGCGGTTCGTCGGAGGTGCAGCCGGAGAGTGCGAGCAGGACGAGCAGCGGGGGGATTCCGCGACGAAGCGTCACCTGACCCATGAAAGCAGGATCATGCGGACGGCGCGCGGGCTCCTGTGAAGAGCGGCCTCAGCCCGAGGCGAGCTCGCGGCCCCGGTCGCGGGCCGCCTCGATGGCGGCCAGGAAGGCGGCGCGGACGCTGTGCCGCTCCAGCTCGGCGATCGCCGCGATGGTGGTGCCCCCCGGGGAGGTGACGGCCTCGCGCAGGATCACGGGGTGCTCGCCGGAGTCGCGCAGCATCACGGCCGCGCCCACGATCGACTGGGTGACCATGTCGAGCGCGGCGGCCCTCGGCATGCCGAGCAGGATGCCCGCGTCCACCATGGCCTCGACCAGGTAGAAGAAGTAGGCGGGGCCGCTGCCGGACAACGCCGTGGCGGCGTCCTGCTGCGACTCGGGGATGCGCAGCACCTTGCCGACGGGCTTGAGCAGGTCCTCGGTCCGCCTGAGGTGCTCCTCCCCCGCGTACGCTCCCGCCGAGATGACGCTCATCGCCTCGTCGAAGCGGATGGGCGTGTTGGACATGACCCTGACCACGGGCGCCTCGGCGCCCAGGCGCTGCTCGACGAAGGCGGTGGTGATGCCCGCGGCCGCGGAGATCACCAGGCGGTCGGCCGGCACGTTGGGGGCGATCTCGGCCAGCAGCGCGCCCATGTCCTGCGGTTTGACCGAAAGGATCAGGGTGTCGGCGGACTTGGCCGCCTCGATGTTGGACACCGTGCGGACCCCGTAGGACTCGCGCAGCGCCTGAGCGCGCTCCGGTCGGCGCACGGTCGCCAGGATGTCGCCCGGCTTGAACCCCGCCCGCAGCAGCCCGGACAGCAGTGCCTCGCCCATCTTGCCGGTGCCGAGAATCGCGATCATCTTTCGCCCCTCACCCAGTTGCCGCTGGCCGCAGCCTACCGGCGGGCTAACCTCGCGACAGCAGGGAGCGGGCGAAGAAGGCCAGGTTGGCGGGGCGTTCGGCCAGGCGGCGCATCAGGTAGGGATACCAGTCGGAGCCGAAGGGCACGTAGACGCGCATCCTGGCGCCCTCGGCCGCCAGGCGTTCCTGCTCGTGCGGCCGGACGCCGTACAGCATCTGAAACTCGAAGCCGGTCGGCTCGCGCCCCTCGAGCACCGCGAGGGCGGAGGCGATGCGGATCAGCCGCGGGTCGTGCGTGGCGACCATGGGGTAACCGGTGCCCGCCATCAGCACCCGCAGGCAGCGCGCGAACGAGCGGTCGATCTCGGCCGCCGAGGTGTAGCCGTCCGGCGCGGTGTAGGCGCCCTTGCACAGCCGCACCCTGGCCCCCTCCAGCCTGCGGCAGCGCTCCACCGAGTCCGGCAGGTAGGCCTGGACCACGACGCCCACGGAGGGGTGCTCCTTGCGAAGCGTGGCGTGGATGGAGTGCAGCGCTGCGACGGTGTCGTGCTCCTCGGCGTCGAGGGTCAGCGTGATGCCTCTGGAGGCGGCGGACTCGCAGATGGTGGCGGCGTTGTCGAGGGCGAGCTGCTCCGACAGCCGCAGCCCCAGCGCGGTCAGCTTGACCGACACGTCGGAGCCGTCCGGCAGGCGGCCGAGCAGCGCGAGGTAGGCCTGGACGGCCCCCTCCGCCTGGGTCCTGTCGTGGACGTCCTCGCCGAGGTGGTCGACGCTGACGAGCAGGCCCCTGCGGGTCAGCTCGTCGACGGCCCGGCCGATGTCGTCGGCGACGTAACGCCTGACCACGTCTCTGGTCAGCGGCGAGGTGGACACGACGCGCTGGGCGCGTTCGCTCCTGGAGACGGCGAGGAGAACCTGACGCAGCACGTAATCACCCTAACTTCACCAGTCCCCCGAGCTGCCGGGAATCCCCGGCTGAACCGGTCGCCTGTCGCATCCGTCGTATGGGTATGCGAACAGCGACGACGACTTTCCTGGCCGGATGTCTGGTGCTCGCGACGGGCTGCGGCGCGACGCCACCTGCCGGCGGGACCGCTTCCAAGGCCCCCGACACGCCGGTCTCCAGCACCGCGGTGACCTCGACCACTCCGCCCGCGAAGGGGCCGGAGGAGGTCAAGCCGGTGGGCGACGCGGTGGACACCCGAAAGGTCCGCTGGACCAAGGCCAAGCCGGTGTCCAAGGGCAAGAAGGTGCGGCTCGTCTGGTGGTCGGGCGTGGAGCCGTGCACGGTGCTGGACCGGGTGAAGGTCAAGGAGACGAAGAAGCGGGTGACCATCACCCTGTACGAGGGCGCCTCCCCCAAGGCGAAGAACGTCTCCTGCATCATGATCGCCGTGGAGAAGGCCACCACGGTCAAGCTCAAGTCCCCCCTCGGCAAGCGAAAGATCGTGGACGGCGCTAAAACCTGATATGTCCACATTCGGCCAACCCCAGTGACAAGTGATCGATTTGTTGCGATACATCGATCACGGCACCTAGGCGCGGGGGCGCCACGGTGATGACGTCCGCCACTGGGGGAAACCGTGAGCCGGCTCCTGCGTGCCCTGCTGCCCGCTGTCCTGATGTCCGTCGCGCTGGTCGCCGTGGCTCCCGCCCCGGCGCAGGCGCTGCCCGAACGGTTCGAGAAGCAGACCGTCATCAGCGGACTCGACCATCCCTCCAACGTCGAGTTCGCCTCGGACGGGCGGGTGTTCGTGGCCGAGAAGAGCGGCCTGATCAAGGTCTTCGACTCGCTCTCGGACACCACCCCGACCACCTACGCCGACCTGCGCACCCGGGTGCACAACTTCTGGGACCGGGGCCTGCTCGGCATGGCGCTGCACCCCGACTTCCCCGACGACCCGCGCATCTACGTCCTGTACACCCACGACGCCGTCCCCGGCGGCACCGCACCGCGCTGGGGCACCGCCGGCGGCACCGACGATCCGTGCCCGACGCCGCCGGGGCCGACCGGGGACGGTTGCCTCGTCACCGGGCGCCTGTCCGTCCTGTCCGCGACCGGTGTGGAGACCCCGCTGATCACCGACTGGTGCCAGCAGCATCCCAGCCACTCCGTCGGCGACCTGGAGTTCGGCTCCGACGGCATGCTGTACGCCTCGGCCGGTGACGGAGCCAGCTTCAACTTCGCCGATTACGGCCAGGACAACATGCCCGCTTCGGACGTCACCCCCGACAACCCGTGCGGCGACCCGCCGTCCCCCGTGGGCACCGCGCTCTCGCCGCCAGGAGCCGAAGGCGGCGCGCTGCGCGCCCAGGACGTGCGCACGAACGGCGACCCGGCCGGGCTCGACGGCACGCTGATCCGCGTCGACCCCGACACCGGAGCGGCCGCGCCGGGCAACCCGAACGCCGCGAGCCCCGACGCCAACCTCGCCCGCGTCGTGGCCCACGGCCTGCGCAACCCGTTCCGCATCACCCACCGGCCGGGCACCTCGGAGATCTGGATGGGCGAGGTCGGCTGGAACGCCTTCGAGGAGGTCAACAGGGTCGCCGCCGCCACCTCCGGCGTCGCCAACTTCGGCTGGCCCTGCTACGAGGGCCCGAACCGGCAGGGCGGCTACGACAATCTCAACCTGACCCTGTGCGAGAACCTCTACGCGGCCGGCGGCACGGCGCACACCCAGCCCTACTTCGCCTGGAACCACGGCTCCCGCCCCGCCCCGAACGACCCCTGCCCCTCGGGCGGCTCCTCGGCCAGCGGCGTCGCGTTCTACCAGGACGGGCCGTACCCGGAGGAGTACGAGGGCGCGCTGTTCTTCTCCGACTACAGCCGCTCGTGCGTCTGGGTGATGACCAGGGGCGCCAACGGCCTGCCCGACCCGGCCACGATCGCGAACTTCGACTCCGGCATCCCGGTCGTCGAGCTGGAGACCGGCCCGGACGGCGACCTGTTCGCGGTCGACTACACGGGCGGCGCCATCGTCCGCTACATCTACGACAACGCCCCGCCGGACGCGGTGATCAGCGCCGATCCGGCCTCCGGCGACGCCCCGCTGACCGTGGCGTTCTCCGCCGCCGGCTCGTCCGACGCCGACGGCGACCCGCTCACCTACCGCTGGGACCTGGACGGCGACGGGGAGCTGGACGACTCCACGTCCGTCACGCCGTCGTTCACCTACGCGCAGCCCGGCTCCTACGAGGTGCGCTTACGCGCCGCCGACGGCAGGGGCGGCCAGGACGACGCCTCGTTCACCGTCAACGTGGACAACACCGCGCCGTCGGCCGTGATCGACACGCCCGCCGCCTCGGCGACCTGGGCGGTGGGCCAGACCGTCGCCTTCTCCGGCACCGGCTCCGACGCGCAGGACGGGGCTCTCCCCGGCACGCGCATGAGCTGGGCGCTGATCCTGCACCACTGCCCCGGCACCTGCCACGAGCACGAGATCACCACGTTCACCGGCACGAGCGGGTCCTTCCAGGCACCTGACCACGACTATCCCTCGCACCTGGAGCTGCGCCTCACCGTCACGGACACGCACGGGCTGACCGGCACCGACAGCGTGCTGCTGCAACCGAGGACAGTCGCTCTGACGTTCACGTCCACGCCCCCGGGCCTGCGGCTCGGCTTCAACGGGGAGCAGCCCGTCGCGCCCTTCACCCGCACGGTGATCGCCGGCTCCAGCAACTCGGTCTCCGCGCCGTCACCGCAGACGCTGAGCGGCCAGAGCCACGTCTTCGGCTCCTGGTCCGACGGCGGCGCGGCCAACCACCAGATCACGGCCCCCGCCACCGCCACCGCCTACACGGCCGCCTACAACCCGGCCACCGCCACGCCCGGCCTGGTCGCCGCCTACGGCATGAACGAGGGCAGCGGCAGCGTGGCCGGCGACTCCTCCGGATCCGGCAACCCCGGCACGGCCACCGCCACCTCCTGGACGCCGAGCGGCAAGTACGGCCAGGCGCTGTCGTTCAACGGCTCGTCGAGCTGGGTCACGGTCGCGGACTCGCCCGAGCTGCGCCTGACCACCGGCATGACCCTGGAGGCGTGGGTCAACCCGCAGACGGTGAGCAGCTGGCGCACGGTCGTCATGAAGCAGTACGCGAGCGACTTGGCCTACGCCCTGATGGCCGGCAGCCACGTCAACCGGCCGCACGCGGTGATCCACACCAACGGCGAGGTCGGCACCGGCGGCACCGCCTCCCTCCCCCTGGGCACCTGGAGCCACCTGGCGGTCACCTACGACGGCACGACCCTGCGCCTGTACGTCAACGGCACCCAGGTCAGCCAGCGGACCGCCGGCGGCCCGATCCGCACCGACGGAGGCGTCCTGCGCATCGGCGGCAACAGCATGTGGGGCGAGTACTTCAACGGCCTCATCGACGAGGTCCGCGTCTACGACCGGGCCCTGACGGCCGCCCAGATCCAGGCGGACATGAACACGCCGATCAGCTGACCGGCGCTCCAGGTCTCCCGGGAGTCCCCCTCCCGGGAGACCTTTGTCTGGGAATGATGCGCGCACGTCGGGGGTTGAGTCGAGTAGGCTCAAGTCGTTTGACAAAGCCACCAGGCATTCGTACGTTGAGTCTAACCAACTCAACTTTGACTACAAGGACGTACTCATGGCACGTGCGGTAGGTATCGACCTTGGGACGACCAACTCCGTCGTCTCCATCCTCGAGGGCGGTGAGCCCACCGTCATCGCCAACGCGCAGGGCTCGCGGACCACGCCGTCCGTGGTCGCCTTCGCGAAGAACGGCGAGGTCCTGGTCGGCGAGGTCGCCAAGCGGCAGGCCGTCACCAACGTGGACCGGACGATCCGCTCGGTCAAGCGCGAGATGGGCACCAACTGGTCGCAGGAGATCGACGGCAAGAAGTTCTCGCCGCAGCAGATCAGCGCCTTCGTGCTGCAGAAGCTCAAGCAGGACGCCGAGGCCTACCTGGGCGAGAAGATCACCGACGCCGTGATCACCGTCCCGGCCTACTTCAACGACAGCCAGCGCCAGGCCACCAAGGAGGCCGGCACGATCGCGGGCCTCAACGTCCTGCGCATCATCAACGAGCCCACCGCCGCGGCACTCGCGTACGGGCTCGACAAGGAGCAGGACCAGACGATCCTGGTCTTCGACCTCGGCGGCGGCACCTTCGACGTGTCCCTGCTCGACGTCGGCCAGGAGGACGGCCACGGCTTCGTCGAGGTCAAGGCCACCTCCGGCGACAACCACCTCGGTGGTGACGACTGGGACCAGCGGGTCGTCGACGAGCTGGTCACCCGGTTCAAGAACGCCCACGGCGTCGACCTGTCCAAGGACAAGATGGCCCTCCAGCGCCTGCGTGAGGCGGCGGAGAAGGCCAAGATCGAGCTGTCCAGCCAGTCCGAGACCAGCATCAACCTGCCCTACATCACGGCGTCGTCCGAGGGCCCGCTGCACCTCGACGAGAAGCTGACGCGCGCGGAGTTCCAGCGCCTGACGGCCGACCTGCTCGAGCGGACCAAGGGCCCGTTCCACCAGGTCATCAAGGACGCCGGGATCAAGCTCTCCGACATCGCGCACGTGGTGCTCGTCGGCGGCTCGACCCGTATGCCCGCCGTCACCGAGCTCGTCAAGGAGCTGACCGGCGGCCAGGAGCCCAACAAGGGCGTCAACCCGGACGAGGTCGTCGCCATCGGCGCCGCCCTGCAGGCCGGCGTGCTCAAGGGTGAGGTCAAGGACGTCCTGCTGCTCGACGTGACCCCGCTGTCGCTGGGCATCGAGACCAAGGGCGGCATCTTCACCAAGATCATCGAGCGCAACACGACGATCCCGACCAAGCGCTCCGAGGTCTTCACCACGGCCGAGGACAACCAGCCGTCGGTGCAGATCCAGGTCTACCAGGGCGAGCGCGAGATCGCTTCTTACAACAAGAAGCTGGCCACGTTCGAGCTGACCGGCATCGCCCCGGCGCCGCGCGGCATCCCGCAGATCGAGGTCACCTTCGACATCGACGCCAACGGCATCGTCAACGTCTCCGCCAAGGACCTGGGCACGGGCAAGGAGCAGACGATGACGATCACCGGCGGCTCCGCGCTGCCGAAGGACGACATCGAGCGGATGATGCGCGAGGCCGAGTCCTACGCCGAGGAGGACAAGAAGCGCCGCGAGGAGGCCGAGGTCCGCAACAACGCCGACGGGCTCGCCTACCAGACGGAGAAGTTCCTCCGCGAGAACGACGACAAGGTCCCCGCCGACATCAAGACCGAGGTCAACGACGCGCTCAGCGACCTGAAGAAGGCTCTTGAGGGCACCGACACCGACACGATCCGCACCTCGGCGGAGAAGCTCGCCACGGTCAGCCAGAAGATGGGCTCGGCCATCTACGCCCAGGGCCAGCAGTCCGCGGGCGGCGAGGACGCTCCCCAGGACGCCACGCCGGGCCAGGAGCAGAAGGCCGCGGACGACGACGTCGTCGAGGCCGAGATCGTTGACGAAGACCAGCCGAAGAAGGACCAGTGATGCCGCCGCGTGACAACGGGCACGAAGAGCCGGTGATCCGCGACAACCGCAAGATCGACCCGGAGACGGGCGAGGCACGGGTGCACGCCGACGGCAACGCCGCCGAGCAGCCCGTGCCCCCGGCCGAGGCCGCGCCCGCCAACGGGGAACTGCAGGCGCAGCTCGCCGAGCGGACCGCCGACCTGCAGCGTGTCCAGGCCGAATACACCAACTACCGCAGGCGGGTGGAGCGCGACCGCGTCGCCGTCCGCGAGCAGGCCGTCGCCAACGTGCTGGCGGAGCTGCTGCCCGTACTCGACGACATCGGCAGGGCACGTGATCACGGCGAGCTCACCGGTGGCTTCGCGAAGGTGGCAGAGTCACTGGAAGCGGCGGTCACCAAGCTCGGCCTCAGCTCCTTCGGGCAGAAGGGCGACCCGTTCGACCCCATGGTCCACGAGGCGCTGATGCACAGCTACTCGCCGGACGTGGCCGAGCCCACCGCGATCGAGGTGCTGCAGCCCGGTTACCGGATGGGTGACAGGGTGCTGCGCCCCGCGCGGGTCGCCGTGGCAGAGCCCGGGGACGCCCCTTCGGCGTCCGATGACGAAGAAAACTGACGAGGACGAAGGGCCGTAGATGAGCACCAAGGACTACCTGGAGAAGGACTACTACGCCGTCCTTGGTGTGCCCAAGTCCGCCACCGCCGACGAGATCAAAAAGGCCTACCGGAAGCTGGCCAGGCAGTACCACCCGGACACCAACCAGGGCGACGCGGCCAAGGAGACCAAGTTCAAGGAGGTCTCCGAGGCCTACGACGTCCTGTCCGACAGCAAGCGCCGCAAGGAGTACGACGAGGCGCGCACGCTGTTCGGGTCCGGGGTGGGCGGCCAGCGTCCTGGCGGTGGCGGCTTCCCGTTCGACTTCGGAGACCTGTTCGGCGGCACGGCCAGCCAGCAACAGACCGGCCAGGGGACCGGGGAGCGCTTCAGCGACCTGTTCGGCGGCCTGTTCAACCGTGGTGGTGGCGCCTCCACCCGCACCGGCACCACCACCAGGCCGCGCCGCGGGCAGGACATCGAGTCCGAGGTCACGCTGTCGTTCACCGAGGCGGTCGAGGGCTCCACGGTGTCCCTCCGCCTGACCAGCTCGGCGGCGTGCACGGCGTGCAGCGGGACGGGCGCCAAGGCCGGCACCACCCCGCGGGTCTGCCCGACCTGCGAGGGCACCGGGGCGGCCAGCCGCAACCTGGGCAACTTCGCCTTCTCCGAGCCGTGCCGCGACTGCAAGGGCCGCGGGCTGCTCGTGGACGACCCCTGCCCCGTGTGCGAGGGCAACGGCCGGGCCAAGAGCACCCGGACCATCCAGGCGCGCATCCCCGCGGGGGTGGCCGACGGGCAGCGGGTCAAGCTCAAGGCCAAGGGCGCACCGGGCGAGAACGGCGGCCCGGCGGGCGACCTCTACATCCAGACGCACGTCAAGCCGCACCCCGTGTTCGGCAGGTCGGGCGACAACCTGACGGTGACCGTCCCCGTGACGTTCACCGAGGCGGCTCTCGGCGCCGAGATCAAGGTGCCCATCCTCAAGGGCCTGCCCGTCACGCTGCGCATCCCCGCGGGCACCCCCAACGGGCGCACCTTCCGGGTGCGCGGCCGGGGAGTGGCCCGCAAGGACGGCACCAAGGGCGACCTGCTCGCCAGCGTCGAGGTGGTCGTGCCGAAGACGCTGGACGACAAGTCACGCGAGCTCCTGTCGGAGTTCAACACCGCCGCCGCGGCCGAGGACCCGCGGGCTGATCTCATTCAGAGGGCCAGAAGCGAGTAGCCGATGGACGCCAACTATTTCGACCTGTCAGACGACACTCCCGTCTACGTGATTTCGGTGGCCGCGCAGCTGTCGGGGCTCCACCCGCAGACGCTGCGGCAGTATGACCGGCTCGGACTGGTCTGCCCCGGCCGCACCGCGGGGCGCGGCCGCCTCTACTCGACACGCGACATCATCCAGCTGCGCGAGGTGCAGCGGCTCTCCCAGGAGGAGGGCATCAACCTCGCCGGCATCAAGCGGATCCTCGAACTCGAGAACGAAGCTCTGCGGCTGCGTGAGGAGGTTCACCGCCTGCGCGCCGAGATGCAGATGGTCAGGGCGCTGATCCGCTACGAGCTGCCACCGGGGGCCTAGAAAGATGGACTACAAGCTCACCCAGAAGAGCCAGGAGGCGCTTTCGGGTGCCATGCGGCGTGCCGCCGCGGAGGGCAACCCGGAGATCTCTCCGGCCCACCTGCTGACGACCCTGCTCTCCCAGACGGGCGGCACCGCCGTCCCCCTGCTCGAAGTGGTCGGCGCCGACTGGCGCACCCTCCGGGCCAAGGCCGAGGAGCAGCTCGCGGCGCTGCCCAAGGCGCAGGGCTCGACCGTGGGCGCGCCGTCGAGCTCCCGCCAGCTCCTCACCGTGATGAACACCGCCGTCCACCACGCCAACCGGCTGGAGGACCTGTACGTCTCGACCGAGCACCTGCTCGTCGGCCTGGCCGCCGACGGCGGCCAGGTGGCCGAGCTGCTGAGGTCGCAGGGCGCGACCCCGCAGGCGCTGCTCGACGCCTTCGAGAAGGTACGCGGCCACGCCCGCGTCACCAGCGAGACCCCCGAGGACACCTATCAGGCGCTGAAGAAGTACGGCGTCGACCTGACCGAGCAGGCCCGCAGCGGCAAGCTCGACCCGGTCATCGGCCGCGACTCCGAGATCCGGCGCGTGGTCCAGGTGCTCAGCCGCCGCACCAAGAACAACCCGGTGCTGATCGGCGAGCCCGGCGTCGGCAAGACCGCCGTCGTGGAGGGCCTGGCCCAGCGCATCGTGGCCGGTGACGTGCCCGAGTCGCTGCGCAACAAGCGGCTGATCTCACTCGACCTGAGCGCGATGGTGGCCGGCGCGAAGTACCGCGGCGAGTTCGAGGAGCGGCTCAAGGCCGTGCTGTCAGAGATCAAGGAGAGCGACGGGCAGATCGTCACGTTCATCGACGAGCTGCACACCGTCGTGGGCGCGGGCGCCGCCGAGGGCGCGATGGACGCGGGCAACATGCTCAAGCCGATGCTGGCCCGCGGCGAGCTGCGCATGATCGGCGCCACCACGCTCGACGAGTACCGCGAGCGCATCGAGAAGGACCCGGCGCTGGAGCGCCGCTTCCAGCAGGTGTACGTGGGCGAGCCCACGGTCGAGGACACGATCGCGATCCTGCGTGGTCTGAAGGGCCGTTACGAGGGCCACCACCAGGTGCAGATCGCCGACAGCGCGCTGGTGGCCGCCGCCGCGCTGTCCGACCGCTACATCACCAACCGCTTCCTGCCGGACAAGGCCATCGACCTGGTCGACGAGGCCGCCTCGCGGCTGCGCATGGAGATCGACTCCCGCCCGGTGGAGATCGACCAGCTTCAGCGCGACGTCGACCGGATGAAGATGGAGGAGCTGGCCCTGTCGAAGGAGACCGACGAGGCCTCCGTACAGCGGCTGGAGCGCCTCCGCCGGGAGCTCGCCGACCGACAGGAGGAGCTCAACGCGCTGGTCGGCCGCTGGGAGCACGAGAAGTCCGGGCTCAACAAGGTCGGTGAGCTGAAGAAGCAGCTCGACGAGGCGCGCGGCACCGCCGAGCGGGCCCAGCGCGACGGTGACTTCGAGACCGCCTCCCGCGTCATGTACGCCGAGGTGCCCCAGCTGGAGCAGGCCCTGAAGGCGGCCTCCGAGGCCGCGCCGCCGGAGAACGCCATGGTGAAGGAGGAGGTCGGCGCCGACGACATCGCCGAGGTCATCTCGTCCTGGACCGGCATCCCGGCAGGCCGCCTGCTGGAGGCGGAGACGGCCAAGCTGCTGCGCATGGAGGAGGAGCTGGGCAAGCGCCTGATCGGCCAGCAGCGGGCCGTACAGGCCGTCTCCGACGCCGTACGGCGCAGCCGCGCCGGCATCGCCGACCCTGACAGGCCCACGGGCTCGTTCCTCTTCCTCGGTCCCACCGGGGTCGGCAAGACGGAGCTGGCCAAGGCGCTGGCGGAGTTCCTGTTCGACGACGAGCGGGCGATGACCCGCATCGACATGAGCGAATACTCCGAGAAGCACAGCGTCGCCAGGCTCGTCGGCGCTCCGCCCGGCTACGTCGGCTACGAGGAGGGCGGCCAGCTCACCGAGACGGTCAGGCGGCGCGCCTACACGGTGGTGCTGCTCGACGAGGTGGAGAAGGCCCACCCGGAGGTCTTCGACGTGCTGCTGCAGGTGCTCGACGACGGACGCCTCACCGACGGCCAGGGCCGCACGGTCGACTTCCGCAACACGATCCTGATCCTCACCTCCAACCTCGGCTCGCAGTTCCTCGTCGACCCGATGATGGAGAGTGACGCCAAGCGCGAGGCCGTGATGGGCGCGGTCCGCAGCGCGTTCAAGCCCGAGTTCCTCAACCGGCTGGACGACGTCATCCTGTTCGACGCGCTCGGCTCCGAGGAGCTGACCAGGATCGTCGACCTCCAGATCGACCGGCTCGCGCAGCGGCTGTCCGACCGCAGGCTGACCCTGGACGTCACCCCCGCGGCCCGCGAGTGGCTGGCGCTGACGGGCTACGACCCGCTGTACGGCGCGCGCCCGCTGCGCCGCCTGGTCCAGTCGGCCATCGGCGACAAGCTGGCCAGGGCGGTGCTCTCCGGCGAGGTCACCGACGGCGACAAGGTCCTGGTGGATCTCGGTGACGACGAGCTGACAGTGCGGCGCGCCTGATCCCGCGCACGCCAAGAGCGCCCGGAGGCCCGGTCGGCCCCCGGGCGCCGGCGTTTCACGCTCCGGTCATCCCGGCGCCGGGTCTTTAAGGTTCGCTCCAGGCTTCGGACAAGCCGCCTCTCGCGTGTCGCGTGCCTGACTAGCTTCAGCGTCGTCAGATCACCGAGAACGATCAGGGGGACGTGAAGTGTCATCTCGGAGCATCCGAAGCATCCTTGCCATGGTCACTCTGACCGCGGGGGTCACCTGGCTGGGGGCGAACCCCGCGGCCGCCGCCGAGTGCCGCAACAAGCCGACGACCGTGCGGTCGCCCGGGTCGACCGCGACCCTCTGCGACGATCTTCGCAGGATCCGCGTGGACGACTCGACCGGCAGCAACCAGCTCGTCGGCTCGGAGAGCGGCGAGCTGGCCTTGAGCGCCGCCCGGATGGCCGAGCGCATCGGCCTGACCGGGCTCGCCTCGGCGCGGTCCGCGATGGGCCTGTCGGACCTGGGCGGCATCGTCGCGACCTCCGGCATGCCCGTGCTGTCATCGCCGGGCATCCCCGCCCGCACGGGGCTGCCGAGCCTCACCAGGCTCCCCGACGTCCCGGACCTGCCCAACCTGCCCAACGTGCCGGGAACGCCCAACCTGCCCGTCGGGATGACGGTCGGCAACCTGCCCAACCCCGCCAAGGTGGCGGAGGCCGGTGTCGAGGCGCCGCTCAACCTGCCCGGACCGGTCAACCAGATCAAGAGGGACCTCGTCGAGCGGACCCTTCCCCAGGTGCCCTCCGCGGTCGGCGGCGTCAACGACGGCACCCGGCTGCCGGACGCGCAGACGTCGCTCGACGGCCTCACCGGCATGCTCCACGGTCTCGACCTGCGCTGACGTCGGCAGGGCAGGCTGAAGCCGCGGGTGACAGGGCCGCACCCCTGTCGCCGCGCGCCGGTCAGGAGATCAGCGCGTCGAGCTCGTCCTCGGGCAGCCCCAGGTCGACCCTGATGCGGTAGCGGGTGCGCAGCATGGCCACGTGCTCGGGGTCGTCCTCGTCGCAAGACAGCACGGCCTGAGTCACCCACTCGTGCCCCGCCCGCAGGTCTCCGTAGGCGACCAGGGTCTCGGCGATGCTGTGCGCGGTCGTCGCCGAGACGTCGCCCTCGGCGCGGATGGTCTCGATGACCTGCCTCGCCTCGTCGTGCCGGTCGAGCTCGAAAAGCGTGTCGGCGATGCCGGCACGCGGGTCGATGCTGGCGTCGCCACCATCTTCGAGCGCGCGCTGGAAGCACTCCAGCGCCCGCGCGGGCTGCCCGGCGGCTCTCCACTCCTCGGCGGCCTGGACCAGGATCGACGCCCTGGAGACGTCGCCGGTGGAGTATCGGAGCGCCACGTCATACAGCCGTCTGGCCAGCGAACTGTGGTCGTCGGCCAGCAGCGCCTGCTCAAGCAGGCGATCAAGGTGCTCACGGGTCACATGCGCCACAACGTGAGACTACCGAGCGCGCTGCGGTTTCGCCCGCTCAATACACATCGCCGATCGGTCACGCGTAAGGCAACGCATTGTCCAAGCATGCTCACACCCCGCGTATCTCCGCACGTCACAGGGCATACAGCAGGTGCTCTGCGTCGGCGAGCGGGAGGGGCTGTGATGGGTACGTCCAAGCAGATGACCTTCACGCTGGCCTGCGCCGTCGTCGCGTCGGCCCTGATTCCCGGAGTGGCGGGCTATGTTTCGGCCCGTATGGAGGCCATCGAGTCGGCCGAAAGGAGCCTGCGCGCGCTCGAGGTCAGGCTCCAGGCCCGGCAGGCGCGGGGTGTGCGGACGGTGTCGATCCCGGTCCGCTGCCCCCGAGCGCCGGCCACGCCGAGGATCCAGGAGCAGCCTCCGGCCGCGGCGCTCGAACGGCATGACCGGTCGCCCAGGAGACACGCCGACCGGGCACCGGGGCGGCCCGCCGGAGGGCCCAAGGACGGCTAGTGACGTCATCGTGGCCTGCCACCGCCTGATCATGGACCCAGGTGAAGCCGCCGGATTCGACACCCGCCTGCCCCGTCGAAATCCTCAACCTCTCCGGCCGCCAAGGCGAACGCATCCACGTCCACGTCGCCCCGCTCCCGCCGTGACCAGCTCCGGAACGGGCGACAGGCCGCCTGAGCTAGCCCGCCTGCGGGGTCCAGGACTTGAGCTGGCGTGAGAGGAAACCGCGGACGAGCTGCTTGGCGGCGTCGACGATCTCCGGCGCCCCGTCGGGGTCGCGCCGGAAGGCCAGCTTGAGCACCGCGTCGCCGGCTTCGACCGCGACCAGCACGGCCACGTCGAGCTCATGGCTGTCGGCCAGGCCGTACTCGCCCAGCAGCAGCCCGCGCAGCCGTCCGGCGATCACCGTGTTGTTGTCGGAGTCGGAGTCGAGCAGGTTGAGGTCCACCACGTCACCGAAGTGCAGGCTCTTGAAGCCCGGCACGGTCCGGTGCATGTCGACGTACTCGTCGATGATCGCGTCGATGGCCTCCCACCAGCCGCGGTAGTCCTCCTCCATGAACCTGCGCCCGACCCTGGAGACGAACTGCTCGACGTTGCGCCTGGTCAGCTCCTGGGTGATGGCACGCTTGTCGGGAAAGAACTGGTAGACCGAGCCGATCGCGACACCGGCCCGCTCGGCTATGCGCGTCGTGGACAGCGCTTCGTAGCCGATCTCGTCGAGCAGTTCGGCACACGCGTCGAGCATCCGCTCGACGCGGCGGGCGCTGCGGCGCTGTGTGGGCTGGCGCCGCAGCGGTTTGGGCTGCGCACAGTCTTCTTCAACTTGCGGCGAGGACACAGGCTCCATCTTCCCCCCACGGGCACGATCGTTACCTGCGAATGCGCGGATTCCCCGGGATAGTGGCCAGCCGGGCCAGTCCGCGCATCGCGGCGGGCGAAATTCTCGACAGGACATAGCCGATCTTGCCTTCGGCGTTGACCGGCACGACCGCCTCATTGCGGTGCACGGCGCGCAGAATGTGGGCCGCGACCCGCTCCGGGGGGTACGCGCGCCGCCGCACCGCCTCCTCCGACAGCTCTCGCGGGGCGGCGCCCACGTAGGTGGCGTTGCGGGCGATGCCGGTGGACACGAAGCCGGGGCAGATCGCGCTCACCCCGATGCCGTGGCCGGCGAGCTCGGCCCTGAGGCAGTCGCTGAGCATCTTCACCGCCGCCTTGGAGGCCGAGTAGGCAGGCAGGAGCCGCGAAGGGGCGAACGCGGCCAGCGAGGCGACGTTCACGATGTGGCCGCCCTCGCCGCGCTCGGCCATCTGGGCGGCGAAGAGCCTGCAGCCGTGGATCACGCCCCAGAGGTTGACGTCGATGGTCCGGCGCCAGTCCTCGAGGGAGTGGTCGAGGAAGCCTCCGGCGACCGCGATCCCGGCATTGTTCACCACGATGTCCGGCACTCCATACGTGGCCCGGATATTTCCTGCGAATTCCTCCATTTGGGCGGCATCGGCGACATCGAGCTGGACCGCGTGCGCCGTACCCCCGAGGTCCTTGGCGATGCCGTCGGCGGCCCGCCCCGCCGCCTCCGCGTCGAGATCGGCGCAGACCACCTCCGCGCCGTGCGCGGCGAAGGCGCGCGCGGTGGCGCGCCCGATGCCGCTGCCCGCTCCGGTGATCACCACCAGCCTGTCCTCGAACGCCTTGCGCCCCCGCGTGATCCGTGCCGCGCGCAAACTCCTCGCCGCCTCTCCTCCGTCGACGTGCTCGGCGAACTCGCCGATCATCCTGGCTATCAGGTCCGGGTTGCCGCGCTGCGCCCAGTGGCCGGCGGCGGCCTTGCGGTGCCAGAACCGCGGCGCCCACTGCCCGAGCGAGCCGAGCAGCGCCGGGGAGACGAACGGATCGCCGGTGCACTCGATGAGCTGCACGGGCACGTCCACGTGCGGGTCGCCGCCGGTCCGCGACCGGGTGAACATGTTGGCGCGGTAGAGCTCCAGCCCGTTGCAGGCGTCGTCGGAAAGCGTGTCGGCCGGATGTCCGGCGCGCGGCTCGACTCCGTCGGCGATCCGCAGCGTCCGCTCCAGCACGCCCGGCATGACCGTGCGCCAGGCCAGCTCGGGCAGGACGGGGAGCTGGAAGGCGCCGATGTACCAGGACCTGGCGAGCTGCCCGGCGACGTCGCGCCGCCTGCCGTGCTTCATGAAGTGGGCGATCTGGGCCAGACCCGGGCCGCCGAAGCAGGTGAAGGACGCGACGCGCTCGCGGATGCCGGGCCTGGCCACGGCGTCCCAGCCCTGCAGCGAGCCCCAGTCGTGGCCGACCAGGTGAACCCGGGGCTTGCCGATCATGTCGAGCACGGCGGCGAGGTCGGCGACCAGGTGGTCCATGCCGTAACGGTGCCGCCCGCGCGGCGCGGTGGAGCGGCCGGCGCCGCGCACGTCGTAGCGGACGACGTGGAAGCGTCCGCGCAGACGCAGGGCCACCTCGTCCCAGACGCGGTGGGTGTCGGGATAGCCGTGGATGAGCAGGATCGTGGGATCGTCCGGATCGCCCTCCTCGAACACGGCCAGCCGTGCGTCACCGGATTCGATCAAGCGCATCGCGACCTCCAGTCGGACGCTCAGCGGCGGGCGGAAAGCCCTGCGCAGGAACGCAGTGCCTTCCAGTCAGCGACGGCCTGGGTCCTCGCCGCCCCGGTCATCGGCACCGGCAGACCGCCCTGGATGGTGGCCGGCGTCCAGGAGTCCTTGAGCACCTTGCGGCCGTTGATGGTGAGCGTCAGCACACCGGTCCGCCCGGTGGTCGCCGGATTGGAGTTGTAGAAGACGAAGTTGCCCATGCCGTAGCTGATGTAGGCGTTGTCGAGGTACCCGGCGCCCAGCAGGATATGCGCGTGCCCGCCGACCACCACGTCGGCGCCCGCCCTGACCAGCTTGGGGGCGAGCGAGAGCTGCGCCTCGTTCGGGCATTTCTGCAGCTCCGTCCCCCAGTGCAGGTGCACGATCACGGTGTCGGAGTTCTTGCGCGCCTGGCGTACCTCCTTGATGAGGCGCGCCTCGTTCTTGGCCGAGGCCAGCCCGCCCTTGCCGGGCGCCGCCGTCCACGCCTGGATGAACTCGGCGTCCAGCACCTGGGTCGCGCCGATGATCGACACCCGGTTGCCGTTCACGATCTTCCTGTACGGCTTGTAGGCCTGGGCTTCGTCCTTGCCGATGCCGACCACGGGGAACCTGGCCTTCCTGGCCGCCGCGAGCGAGTCGGCCAGCCCGGTCTCCATGTAGTCCATGCCGTGGTTGTTGGCCATCGACACCACGTCCACGCCGGCGGCCTTGAGCGCGGTCAAGGCGCTGGACGGCGCCCTGAACGTGAACTGCTTGCCGGGAGCCGGGGTGCCACCGGTGGTGATCGCCGTCTCCAGGTTCACCATCGCCAGGTCCGCCTTGCGCAGCACACCGGCGATCGGTCCGAGCGCCGTGCGCGGGTTGTTGAGCCGGGGCCGCAGCATGCCCTCGAAGTGCACGTCCCCGCCGAAGGAGATCGTGTACGGCCGCCGCTCGGGGGTCGAGGGCGCCGCCTTGGAGGGGGCTTCCCCGGCGAGCCGTTCCCGCTCGGGGGCAGCGGAGTCGGCGGTGGAGCAGGCGGTGAGGGAGGCGGCGACAGCCATCACCAAAAGGGCATGGGGGAGTTTCATCGGTCGCCATTTCAGCTCGATTCAGACTTTCCGGACCGAGCATGCCATGTGCGAACGTTTAGTGCGTCTCCCCGCTATGCGCCACAAGCCAGTCGAGAGCAGACCGTGATGCGTCGTCCATCGGGAGGTAGACGACCATGCGCGTCTCCGGCGCGGCGGTGGAGTTGAAGCTCGTGGTGGTGAAGCGCAGGTCCCCGAGAACGCCGTGCTTGTAGGCCTTCTCGTGCGGCCCGGGGTCGGCGACGTCCTGCCTGTCCCAGAGCCGGGCGAACTCGGGGCTGGCCACGCAGAGCCTGCGCACGAACTCCAGCCAGGACGGGTCGTCGCCGTGCCGGCTGTAGGCCCCCCTCAGGACGGCCACCAGGCTCGGCACGTGATGGTCGCGATCGACCAGGGCGGCGCTCAGCGTGGGCCGGGTGCAGACCTGCCAGAGCGTGTTGCGCTCGCCGTCGGGCGCGCCGACGATCTCGGGGAAGAGCCCGGCGTAGGCGTCGTTCCAGGCCAGCACGTCACATCGGCTGGTGGAGATGCACGCGGGCATCGGGCTGAGCTGGTCGAGGATCAGCTGGATCTGCGGCGTGACGCGGACGCACCCGCCGTCGGGCACGTTCGTCGGCTGGCCGGCCAGCCGGTAGAGGTGCTGCCACTCGGCGCTGTCGAGCCTGAGCGTGCGCGCGATCGCGTCGAGGACCTGGGTGCTGGCGTTGATCGGCCGCCCCTGCTCCAACCAGGTGTACCAGGTGACGCCGACCCCGGCGAGCTGGGCGACCTCCTCGCGGCGCAGTCCGGGCGTGCGCCGGCGTGGGCCCGGTGCCAGGTCCACCATCTCCGGGGTGATCCGCTCGCGCCGGCTGCGCAGGAACGCCGCCAGGTCCGAGCGCTTCGCCTCTTTCACCCTCTTAGTATGGAATGCCCGGAACCGGCCATCCGGGTGGTGTCAGTACCAGTATAAAGAGGCTCTCGTTACTGGTATCAGTTCGCCGCCAAGATGGCTTCATGACCACATCCGCCACTGTCCCGTCCTCTGTGCCCACCCGGCCGGAGACGGCACGGGCCAGCGGCCTGCTCCTCGCAGTGATCCTCGTCGGGCAGTTCCTGGCAATTCTGAACGTCAACATCGTCAACGTGGCCACCCCGACCATCGAAGCCGACCTGCGATCGTCCGGCGCGGGACTCCAGCTGATCGTGGCCGGCTACACCATCGTCTACGCCGTCCTCCTGATCACCGGCGCCCGGATCGGAGACCTGTTCGGCTACCGCAGGGCCTTTCTGACCGGACTGGCCCTGTTCACCCTGACCACGCTGGGAGCCGGCCTCGCCCCGTCGACGGAGTGGCTGATCGGATTCCGGCTGGCCCAGGGCTCCGGCGCCGCACTGATGATGCCGCAGGTGCTCACGCTGATCCAGCGCAACTACCAGGGCGCCGCCCGCGGCAGGGCGCTCGGCCTGTGGTCGGCGGTGATCAGCGGCGGCATCGTGGTCGGCCAGGCGCTCGGCGGGATCCTGCTCGGGCTGGGCGCGGGCTGGCGGATCGTCTTCCTGGTGCTGGTGCCGATCGGCGCGCTTCTGCTGGTCGCCGGGGTGCGGGCGCTGCCCGCCGACAGCGGCGGCGAGAGCAGGGCCGGACTCGACCCGTGGGGCCTGGTCACCCTGTCGGCGGCGGTGCTGCTCTTCGTCGTACCGCTCGTGCTGGGCAGGGAGCTGGGCTGGCCGGCGTGGGGCTGGGCCTCGATGGCACTGAGCGTCCTGGTCTTCTTCGCCTTCGTCCGCGTCGAGCGCTGGGTGACCGGCCGCGGCGGCCGGCCTCTGGTGAACGCCACCGTGCTGGCCGCCCCCGGCATGCGCCCCGGGCTCGCGGTCCTGCTCCTCGGCCCGGCGACCTGGGGCGCCTTCCTGTTCACCTCGGCGCTCCACCTGCAGGGCGAGCTGCACCTGTCGCCGCTGGCCTCGGGCATGATGCTGGTGCCCTGCGCGCTGGCCTACGCGGTGGTCGGGCTCGGCTGGCCGCGCCTGCCCGGCCGCCTGCAGCGCTCGCTGGTGCCCTTCGGCTTCGTCGTCGCGGCCCCCGCCTACATCGGGCTCGGCCTCGCGGCCGGAGGCGGCGTCCTGTACGCGATCCTGAGCGCGCTCGTCGGCGCCGGGCTCGGCGTGCAGGTGGCGGTGACCAACATGGCGACCGAGCGGGTGGACGACGCCTACGCCGCCGACGCGAGCGGCGCGCTGCTCACCGTGATGCAGCTCGGTCAGGTGATCGGCATCTCCACCGTGGGTACGTTGTTCATCTCGCTCACCGCGAACCCCGTGGGCGTCTCCGCCTCGCTGATCTCCGCGCTCGCCCTCGCCGCACTCGCCTTGCTGGCCGCTGTGGGCTCGTTGTTCCTGGTACGGCAGCGGAACGCCGCTTAGACTTGACCTGTTCTCTCATTTGAATGATTCAGGTTTAGCGCCTAGGTTGGAACGCATGGAAGACCGCGACCTGCTCCGTCAGGCCGGGCCGCGGGTGACCGCGGCACGGCCGGCGATCATGCAGGCGGTGCTGCTACCTCGTGAACGAGGCCGACATCACGTTCTGGGGCGTGTGCCCGAGCTGTCAATGATGATTTCCGGAGGATCGCGCTATGACGACCAGGCCTATCACCACCGACGATGCGGGCATCCCGGCCCCGAGTGACGAGCACTCGCTCTCCGTCGGCCCGAACGGCCCTCTGCTCCTTCAGGATCACTACCTGATCCAGAAGATGGCGCATTTCAACCGCGAGCGCGTCCCCGAGCGCGTCGTGCACGCCAAGGGCGGAGGCGCCCACGGCATCCTGCGGATCACGGAGGACGTCAGCCAGTTCACCAAGGCCGGACTGTTCCAGAAGGGCAAGGAGACCCCGCTCTTCCTGCGCTTCTCCACCGTGGCCGGGGAGCTCGGCAGCGCCGACACGGCGCGCGACCCCCGCGGGTTCGCGATCAAGTTCTACACCGAAGAGGGCAACTACGACATCGTCGGCAACAACACGCCGATCTTCTTCATCCGCGACCCGCAGAAGTTCTCCGACTTCATCCACAGCCAGAAGCGGCGCGCCGACAACCACCTGCGCGACAACAACATGCAGTGGGACTTCTGGACGCTGTCGCCGGAGTCCGCCCACCAGGTCACCTTCCTCATGACCGACCGCGGCACCCCTGCGAGCTGGCGGCACATGCACGGCTTCGGCTCCCACACCTTCCTGTGGTACAACGCCGCCGGCGAGAAGTTCTGGGTGAAGTATCACTTCAAGACCGACCAGGGCGTCCTGAACCTCACCGCGGCCGAGGCCGCCGGGCTGACCGCCACGGACGCCGACTACCACACGCGTGACCTGTTCGAGGCGATCAAGCGGGGCGAGCACCCGTCGTGGACGGTCAACGTCCAGATCATGCCGTTCGAGGCCGCAGCCGACTACCGGTTCAACCCGTTCGACCTGACCAAGGTGTGGCCGCACAGCGACTACCCCGAGATCACGATCGGCAGATTCACCCTCAACCGCAACCCGGTCAACTACTTCGCCGAGGTCGAGCAGTCGAGCTTCGAGCCGGCCAACCTGGTGCCGGGCATCGGGCCCTCCCCGGACAAGATGCTCCAGGGCCGCCTGCTCTCCTACCCCGACGCCCACCGCTACCGCATCGGCCCCAACTACCTGCAGCTGCCGATCAACCAGCCGAAGACGCCCGTCAACTCCTACAACTTCGACGGGCCGATGACCTTCAGCAACCCGCAGGACCCGGTCTACGCCCCCAACAGCGTCGGCGGCCCCGCGGCCGACCCGTCGCTGTACGAGGGCCAGCACTACGCGGTCACGGGTGAGATCGTCCGCGCCGCCTCCACCAGGCACGCCGAGGACGACGACTACGTCCAGCCGCGCGCCCTGTGGGAGAACGTGCTGTACGACTCCGACCGTGCCCACCTGGTGAGCAACATCGTCGGCCACGCCTCGGCCCCCGAGGTCACGGACGACACCAAGAAGCGCGTCGTGGACTACTGGAGCAACATCCACAAGGACCTCGGCCGGAGCGTCGCTCTGGGCCTCGGTCTCTCCTCCTGACCCACCCGTGGCGCGTCCCTCACGGGGTGCGCCACGCGCGTCAGTCGAACAACCAGGAGATCAGGAAGGGCGCCGCGGCCTGGTTCATCATCTTCGCCTTGATGCGGTAGGGCTCGCCGAGGAAGCGCAGTTGCTCCTCGACCTCTCCGAGTAGGTGTGGAATCACCCGACGGTCGAGCACGGACCAGGTGGCCCCGTCGGGGGGAAGAGGCGCGGGCATTATTCACTCCTTGCAATGGAGCATTTACTTCAAGCAATGTCCACGGGCGTGGGAGTACCGGGGCGGTGGCACTCATTCGACGGTGGAGAAGCGCGCTCGCGACGGGGTCGACACGAATGGCCGTGTCGGGTGATCTTGCGGCGCGTTGTATGCCATGATGTGCGCGGATCTTCGCTCGCCACGGCGAGCGGAAATACGAGGGAGGCGGGGCCGACCCGCCTCTTCCGAACGGCCCTGAGGGTTGCGCTACCAACTCGCCAGGGCCGTTCTTCATGCGCTGGCGTTGAGCGCCTCCAGGTCGAACTCACCCGCTCGGGCTCCGGCGGTGAAAGCCGCCCATTCGGCTGGGGTGAAGACCAGGACCGGGCCGTCCTGCTCCTTGCTGTCCCTGAGCGCGATGTTGCCGTCGGCCAGGGGGGCGACCTCGACGCAGCTGCTCGCGCCGTTGCAGAAAGTGCTCTTCTGCCATGCCGCCATCTTGGGATGGATGTGCATTTTCTCCCCAAATGGGTAAAGGGGCGCCATTGCCCCTTATGTGGTCTTCGTTACTATCCTCGCCACATCATCGCCTTACGCTGAATGAGCACACGCGACTCGTCCTCGTCCAGCGACTGGGACCTGATGTGTTCGAAGGCTGCTTCGTATCCAGCCACCCGTTCGAGGTCGTCGACGAAGTGAGCAGTATAGAGCTGCTCCAGGTATACGACATCGTCGAATTCCGCGAACTTCAGGTGAATGAACGCCCCCGTGTTGACCGGGTGCAGTGCATCCATGGGCAACACCTGAACGCTCACATGCGGCAGCAGGGACAACTCAAGGAGATGTTCCATCTGTTCTCGCATGACCGAGGGCTCGCCGAAGCGTCGCATGAGGACCGACTCGTCGAGCACGAAGCGCATCCCGCCCGGATCCGCCCGGTGCAGAACGCGCCGCTGCCGATCGAGGCGTGCCTCGACCCGGCTCCGGACACCGCTGTGTGTGATGAGCGCGATGCCACGGACGGCCAGGATGACCTCCCGCGCGTAGTCCTCGGTTTGGAGGAGCCCGGGCAGCACCTGGGGTTCCCAGTTGCGCTGGAACGTGGCCTCCGCCTCCAGCCCCAGGAATCTTGTGTATTCCTCAGGCAGAGAGTCTTCGTAATCTTCCCACCAGCCACGCTGGTCCGCATCCCGCAACAGGCCGAAGAGTTCGTCAAGTTTGTCGTCATCGGCGCGGTAGAGCTTGGACATGGCCTTGATGTCGTCGGCGCTGGGCATGGTCTTGGCCGCTTCGATCCTGCTGACCTTGCTGGCCGACCAGCCGAGCTCGCTGGCCGCCTTGGCTCCCGTGAGCTTGCGTCGCTCGCGCAGAAGACGGAGCTCCTGGCCGAGCCTGAGCCTGCGGACAGTCGGGCTGCCCTGCTTCGATCGCACCGTCGACTCTCCTTGCCGGGAATGAAGGTGTAGCCGGAAGGGATCGTTTCGAGCCCGCCTCTATGGGCCGTTCAGCCAATCTTACACTGCAACTTGCACGCGTAGTGTCACAAAAGCTTGCCAGAAGGCTTTCACGGGGAGACCGTAAGAGACAAGCAAACGTCCTCCAGAACGAGGAGACGGGGCGATGTTTTTCCGCAGTCACTCGCGTCTCACGGGGCCCAGCCCGTCGCGTGCAAGTTGCACCGCAAGGCAGCAGACAATATGCGAAGAAAGCCTAATCTTTCTTGCGAAGGGTCTTGCAGCACCAGTGACTGCGGGGGACGATCGGTCCACGAAGGTTCGCAAGGGTGAGGAGGCCGCGATGACGACACGGCCGCACCTGCCGAGTCTTCCCCTCATGATCGCGGGCGGCCACTCGGGCCGCCACACCGGCAACGTCGCCGTCCCGGATACGAATCACCACCCCAGGGAGGGCGCCTGCCGGAAGGATTTCTCACTCAGCTGAAGAATCGCCGCGACCGTCGCTCATTCGAGCACATGAAAAAAGCCGGACCCAGACCGACCACCGCTCGCCGCACAAAGGGCTGCCACCCTGCGACGAGACGGTCATCGGCCTGCAGTCCGGCGAAAGAAGCCACCTCGAGTAATGCCGCGAAAGGGGTCTTCTATGTACTCACAAGGTACCAAGGGACTCAGCCGAATCAAGTCCCGGATCCAGGAACTCATCTCTCGGGCCGACCGGGAAATCTGCATGGAGCCCGACGAGTTCGCATTCCGCAGGGGCTGGACCGTGACCCGGACCGGCTTCGGCGCCCGTCGCTACCGTGACCCACGCTTCGACCAGTTGAAGGTCGGGCCGCGAGTGCCGGAGGAGGTGTCCTGACGTGTCGAGGAACCCGCGTAACCAGATGTATCCGGCCAACGAGGACCTGCCCGCGGCCGGCGGCTCGAGTCTGATCGTCAGACTCTGGCGGATCCGCACCGAGTTGTTGCTGGTGGCGGCGCTCGCCTTGTTCACCCTGGCCCTGCTGGGCGCCACCCAGCACGGCAGGTGGCTGCCGTTCATCCTGTTGAGCAGCGCGATCTCGGTGCCCGCCGCCACCCGGACCGGCCGCAACTGGGTCACCGCGCACTTCTGGTGCGTGGTGTCCAGGCACCGGCTGCAGCGGGTCTGCCTGGAGACCACGATGCACACCAGGAGTGGCCGGATCCCGCTGGTGCTGTGGATCACGCCGACCCGCTCGGGTGAGAAAGCGCTGATCCTGACCAGGGCCGGCATCAGCGCCGAGGAGTTCGAGGCCTACAGCGAGGAGATCGCGGCGGCCTGCTGGGCGAGGAGTTCCCGGGTCTACCGGCACTACAGGCGGGCCAACCTGGTGGTCGTGGAGATCCTCAGGCGGGACGAGGTCGCGGGAGCCGTCTCCCCCGGACTCGACAGGCTCTATGGCCGGCATGCCTGGGTCGCGCTGCGGTCGGACCTCGAGGAGCCGCCTGATCTGCACCGGACTCTGGTCCTGCCGCAGATGGGCTGAAGAACCAGGACCTGCCCGGGCAGGTCCTGGCACAAGCCCCGGAGACCGCG